>CAZKTH010000131.1:0-9175 GCA_964555575.1 uncultured Devosiaceae bacterium
GGATCGGCGTCCGGACGATGTCGCCGCCGAAGGCCTGGCCGATCGACTGCATGCCCAGGCACACCCCGAAGATCGGAATTTGCCCGGCGAAATGCGGGATGAGCGGCAGGCAGATGCCCGCCTCGTTCGGCGTGCAGGGGCCGGGCGACATGACGATTGCGTCCGGCCGCCGTGCGGCGATGTCATCAAGGTCGGTCTTGTCGTTCCTGACCACGTCGAGCCTGGCCCCCAGCTCGCCCAGAAAGTGGACGAGGTTGTAGGTGAAGCTGTCGTAGTTGTCGATGACAAGCACGTTCATGACCGGTCCCCCGTGAACCTCATCCTTCGAGGCGCACTCCGTTCGTGCCCCCCGACGAGGTCCATCAAGTCACACACTCTCATGGTGAGGTGCGAGGCAAAGCCGAGCCTCGAACCATGCGCCTTTGTCATCATTGCCCGACCCTGGCTTCGCCGGCGTAGCGTAGCGCCTCTTCGGCGGCGCTGAAAAGGGCGCGGGCCTTGTTTTCGCATTCGAGCTGTTCGAGCCGCGGCTGGCTGTCGGCGACGATGCCGGCGCCGGCCTGCACATGAAGCATGCCCTCGCTGAGAATGGCGGTCCTGAGAACGATGCAGGTGTCCATGGTGCCGTCGGCTCCGAAATAGCCGACGCAGCCGCCATAGATGCCGCGCCGCGACTTCTCCAGTTCGTCGATGATCTCCATGGCCCTGACCTTGGGGGCACCGGAAACGGTGCCGGCCGGGAAACCTGCGGAAAGGGCGTCGATAACGTCCTTGTCCGGCGCCAGCGTGCCGACGACGTTGGAGACGATGTGCATGACGTGAGAATAATATTCCAGGAAGAACTTGTCGGTGACCTTGACCGTGCCGATCGCGGCGACGCGCCCGACGTCGTTGCGGCCGAGATCCAGAAGCATCAGGTGCTCGGACAATTCCTTGGGATCGGCCATCAGTTCCTCGGCCAGCGCCTTGTCGTCGTCCGGCGTGGCGCCGCGCTTGCGGGTGCCGGCGATGGGGCGGATGGTGACGGTTCTGTCCTTGTCGACGCGGACGAGGATTTCCGGGCTCGATCCGGCGACGGCGAAAGAGCCGAAATCGAGGAAATACATGTAAGGGGACGGGTTGGTGCGCCTCAGCGCCCGGTAAAGCGCCATGGGCGGCAGGTTGAACCCGGTCGAAAAGCGCTGCGACAGCACCACCTGAAAGATGTCGCCGGCGCGGATATACTCCTTGGCCGCCTCGACCATTCCTCCATATTCCTCGGGCGCGGTGTTCGAGGCGACTTCGATGTTGCCGATTTCGGGCGGATCGGGCCGCCTTGCGATCGGGCGTTCGAGCCGGACCATGGCATCGTCGATACGGGCGAGGGCGGCCTCGTAGGCCTGTCTGGCCGAAACCCCGTCGCGCGGATAGGCCGGCGCCGTCAGATAGAGCTCGTCCTTCAAGATGTCGAAGACGGCCAGAAGCCCGGGCCGCACCAGCAGGGCATCGGGCTGGCCCATGTCGTCGGGATTGGCATCGGGCAGAACCTCCATCTGCCGGACCATGTCGTAGCCCAGATAACCCCACATGCCGGCGGCCGAGGGCGGCAAGCCTTCGGGCACGTCGGCCTGCGATTCGGCGACGAGTGTTCTGAGCGCTTCGAGCGGGGCGGCCTCGACCGTTTCGAAAGCGTCGGGGTCGACAAGAACCTGGCGGTTGATGGCCGGTACCCCGTCCTTGACCCTCAAAATCAGGTCCGGCTCGGCGCCGATCATCGAATAGCGCGACCTTGTGGTGCCGCCGAGGACGGATTCGAGCAGGAAGGTATTGGTGCGCCCCTCGGCGAGCTTGAGATAGATGCCGACCGGCGTGTCGAGATCGGCGACGGAACGGCGCCAGACGATCTGGGCCCGTCCTGCCTCATAGCCGTGCGCGAACCTGGAAAAATCCTCGGACTCGTCCATTCGCCTATTGCCCGATCGGCACGCCGATCAGACGCGCCAGGGTGTTCTGGGCGATGTTCATGCCGATATCACTCCGCAAGGCGGTGACGAACTCGGCATAGATGGTGTTGCGCCAGCCATTGGTCACATAGTCCCGCGCCTGCGCTGGCGGTTCTCCTTGGGCCGACTGGACGTTGGTCACGGTGAACACGACATAATCGCCATTGCCGTTATGGGCCACGCCGTTGAGCCCCGTGGGGCCGTCGAAGGCGGCAGCCGCGACACTGGTGTCGATGGGCGAATTGGCAATGCCGTTGCGATCGAAGGCACCGGACGAGGTGGCGAAGGTGTTGCGGGCGGCGGCGGCGGCGTTCAGCGATTCGCCGGCCTTGATGGCGGCGAGATCGGCGTCGGCGGCCTTTTTAAGCGCCTCCTGGGTCCGCTGATCGATCATCGCCTTCTTGATCTGGTCGCCTACTTCGGCGAGCGTCTCGTCGCGGGCGTCGGTGATCTTTTCCAGGTCGAACCAGACATTGATGGTCGAGGAAAGCGCGATCGAGGGGGCGAGCTTGCCCATTTCGGTCGAGAACACCGTATTGGCGACCTTGGCATCGGACGCGGCCGGGATGGCGGGAATGGCGGAAAGCGCCTCGCCGGTCTGGGTCAGCGTCACCTCGGTGACATCGAGATTGTACTGCTTGGCGATCTCGTCGATCGGCTTGAAGGCGGCACGCATTTCCTCGATGCCGTCGAGCACGTCGGTAAACTTGTTCTTGGCCTCGGTTTCCTTCAGCCTTTTCACGATATCGGCCCGGGCCTCGTCGAGGGATTTGACTCGGGCCGGATTGATCTTGGCGACCTCGATTGCGCGGGTGCCGAGCGCCCCGGGGATGAGAGCGAAATCGCCTGGCTGCTTGAGAGCGAAGGACGCATCGGCAAGGGTCTTGTCGGTGATTTCGTTCTTGGCGAGGGTGCCGAGATCGGTCGCCGTCAGATTGTTGGCGGCAAGAAGCTCGTTGAAGCTCGTCTTGTCGGCCAGACCCTTCTCGAACGCGGCCTTTTGCGCGTCGGTGAGCACGACCTGACGGATATCACGCGTTTCGGGAACCGACAGGCTGGCCTTGATCTTTTCGTATTCGGCCTTGATCTGGTCCTCGGTGATCGTGATGTTCTTGGCCAGGGCATCGACCGTCAGCACCATGAACTTGGCGGTGCGGGTCGGCGTGGTGCGGTAGGTCTGCTGGTGATCCTTGAGATAGGCCGCCATCTCCGCTTCGCTGGGTGCGGCCGGCGCGGCAATGGTCTGAGGGGTCAGCAGGTAATAGGAGATGGTGCGCTTGTCGCCCGTATAGCGGTTGAACAGGTCGAGCGAGGCCTTGGGCAGAACGATGTCGGCGAAGGCTGCGGTGATGAACTGCTGGCGCTCGGCGCTCATGCGCAAGGTGTTGAGATATTCGGTTTCGGTATAGCCGGCCATCTGCAGAGCGCGGTTGAAATTGGCGCGGTCGAACTGGCCGTTGGCCCCGTCAAAGCTCGGATCCTGCCTGAGCATCTGGCCCAGGCGGTCGTCGGAGACGCCGAGCCCCATGCGGCTGGCGAGGGCGTCAAGCGCGGCATTGGCTGCAAGCGAGCTGAGAACGCTGGACGGAATGCCCATGGCCAGCGCCTGTTCGGCGGTCGGCATCTTGCCCAGCTGCTGGGCGGCGGCATCGAGCTGCTGGTTGTAGGCGCGCTGGAAGTCCTTGATCGTTATGTCCTGATTGCCAACCCTGGCAACGGTATTTGATCCGATCGAGGTCAGGACTCCGGAAATACCGAAGCCAGCCAATCCGACCAGCAGGAAGGCCATCATGATCTTGCCGATCAGGGAGGAACCAAGTTTACGCAGATTGTCGAGCATGAAACATATCCGAAAGGGACAATAGCGCTTGCGGTGCGCCGGCGGCGGATATTAGACAGGGATATCCGGGCGCCGCAAGCTGTCGCTCCGGTGGGTAGGACAATCCGCCGGCCAGCGCAAGGGCATGCCCGCTTCGCAGCATGGCGCGGACCGCAATAATCCGTGTCCTGCCAAACTCTTTGTCGCACGATCTTGTCCGAAAACCGCATCTCAACCCTGCCTTGGCAAGGACAAGCCCTCGCGATCAGCCCCAGGGAAAAGAACAATGCGCAGACGTCTCATCGCCGGGAACTGGAAAATGAATGGCCTTGCGGCCGAAATCGCCGTGATCGATGCGATCGCTGACGGCGTCGGCCCCGAAGGCGCGAGCGGGCCGGAATGCCTGATCTGCCCGCCGGCCACCATTCTCGCCGCGGCGCGGGGCGTGGTCGGATCCAGGCCCCTGGCCCTCGGGGCGCAGGATTGCCATGCCGAAGCCAAAGGTGCCCATACCGGCGACATCGGCGTGCCGATGCTGACCGATGCCGGCGCCGCCTACATCATCGTGGGGCATTCCGAGCGCCGGGCCGATCACGGCGAAACCGACGCCATCGTCAAGGCCAAGGCCGAGGCGGTTCTCAGCGGCGGCGTCCTGCCGATCATCTGCATCGGCGAGACGCTTGGCGAGCGCGAGGCGGGCGAAACCCTTGCGGTCATCGCGCGGCAGATGGCCGGTTCGGTGCCCGACGCCAATCCGGCCGGAGCAATCGTCATCGCCTATGAGCCGGTCTGGGCCATCGGCACCGGCCTGACGCCGACCAGCGCGCAGATCGCCGAGGTCCATTCGGCCATCCGTGGTCATTTGCGCGACCGCTTCGGTGCCGGGGCGGACGATATCCGCGTCCTTTACGGCGGTTCGCTCAACCCGAAGAATGCCGACGAGATCCTTGCCATCGCCGACGTCGATGGAGGGCTGATCGGCGGCGCCAGCCTCAAAGCCGACTCGTTCCTGTCGATCGTCGCTTCGGCCCGCAGGCTCGGCTGAACGGGTCGCTTTTCCGGTCGCGCGCCCGAGCCACAAGATCGGTCGTCGCGTTTGCCGGGCGCGCTTTGCCTCAAAAAATCCGCAAGGCTCTGGCAATAGGCGGGCGTTTGCTCTAGAACGCCCGCTTGTTCGACCCGACGGACTTCTCCCATGGATAATGTACTGCTTGTCGCCTATCTGCTGATCGTTCTCGCCATGATCGCTGTCATCCTGATCCAACGCTCCGAAGGTGGCGGCCTTGGCATGGGCGGAGGGACCAACTCCTTCATGACCACGCGCGGCTCGGCCAATGTGCTGACCCGCACCACCGGCATTCTGGCGGCTCTGTTCTTCATGCTGGCAATTTCCCTGACCGTGGTCAAATCGATCGATCGCGGCACGACCGGCATTCTCAACAGCGCGACGCAGCAGACCCAAACCACGAACACCAATGCGCCGGGCACCGGCCAGACCGGCACCGGTCAGACGCAGCCGACCAATGTGCTCGATGCTCTCAACCAGTTGCAGAACCAGACGAGCGGCGCCAGCACCGGAACGACGACGAACACGACGCCGGAGACCACAACCGCGCCGACGACGTCGACCACGACAACCACGACCACCGCGCCGACCACGACCACCACGTCGACGACACCGACCACCACGTCGACGACACCGACCACGACGGCTCCTGCCACCGACACGCCGGCTCCTGCCACCGACACGCCGGCCCTGGCCTTGCCGAACGCGCCGGCGACCGGCACCACCAGCGGCAGCGGCAACTAGCGCAGCGCCACTGAGGACAAAACAGGGGATGGTGACATCCCCTTTTCTTTGTTTGGAGATTCGAAAATGCGCGTCCGAATCGCCGAATCGGCTGTATGGTGAGGCTCCATGGCTCGGTACATCTTCATCACCGGAGGCGTGGTCTCCTCACTTGGCAAGGGTCTGGCTTCAGCGGCGCTCGGCGCCGTCCTGCAGGCACGCGGCTTCAAGGTGCGGCTTCGCAAGCTCGACCCCTATCTCAACGTCGATCCGGGGACGATGTCCCCGACCCAGCATGGCGAGGTCTTTGTCACCGACGACGGGGCGGAAACCGATCTCGACCTGGGCCATTACGAGCGCTTCACCGGCCGCTCGGCCAATCAGCGCGACAATGTGACGACCGGCCGCATCTATTCGGACATCATCGCCAAGGAGCGGCGCGGCGACTATCTCGGCGGCACGGTGCAGGTCATTCCGCACGTCACCAACGAGATCAAGGATTTTATCCTGGACGGCAACGAGGAGTTCGATTTCGTCCTCAACGAGATCGGCGGCACGGTCGGCGACATCGAGGGTCTGCCCTTCTTCGAGGCCATCCGCCAGCTCGGCAATGATCTGCCGCGCGGCGACGCGCTCTACATCCACCTGACCCTGATGCCCTATATCCCGAGCGCCGGGGAACTGAAGACCAAGCCGACCCAGCATTCGGTCAAGGAATTGCGCTCGATCGGCATATCGCCGGACATCCTTCTGGTGCGCTGCGACCGGCCGATCCCGACCGGGGAACGCAGGAAGCTCTCGCTTTTCTGCAATGTCAGGGAAAGCGCCGTGATCCAGGCCCTCGACGTTTCCTCGATCTACGACGTGCCGATGGCCTATCACAAGGAAGGTCTGGACAACGAGGTTCTTGCCGCTTTCGGCATCACCGACGCGCCGGAGCCGGACATGTCGGCCTGGCAGAATATCTCGGACCGCATCCACAATCCCGAGGGCGAGGTCAACATCGCCATCGTCGGCAAGTATACCGGCCTCAAGGACGCCTACAAGTCGCTCAACGAGGCGCTTGTCCATGGCGGCATCGCCAACAGGGTCAAGGTCAACATCAAGTGGATCGACAGCGAGATCTTCGAACGCGACGATCCGGCGCCCTATCTCGAAAACGTGCACGGCATCATCGTGCCGGGCGGCTTCGGCGAACGCGGTTCGAGCGGCAAGATCAACGCCGCCCAGTTCGCCCGGTTGAGGGCCGTGCCCTATCTCGGCATCTGTTTCGGCATGCAGATGGCCTGCATCGAGGCGGCCCGCAATATGGCCGGCATCAAAAACGCCAACTCCACCGAATTCGGCCCGACCAGGGAACCGATCGTCGGTCTGATGACCGAATGGATCAAGGGCAACGAAAAGCTGGAGCGCACGGAGGCTACCGACCTGGGCGGCACCATGCGCCTGGGCGCCTATCCGGCCCATCTCGCCAAGGGTTCCCGCGTCGCCGACATCTACGGCACTACCCGCATTTCCGAGCGCCACCGCCACCGCTACGAAGTCAACATGGCCTATCGCAAGGTGCTCGAAGCCAATGGCATGCTGTTTTCCGGCATGTCGCCGGACGGCCGGTTGCCCGAGATCGTCGAACGCACCGACCATCCCTGGTTCATCGGGGTGCAGTTCCACCCGGAACTGAAGTCGCGCCCCTTCGAGCCGCATCCGCTTTTCGCCAGCTTCATCCACGCGGCGGTGGAGCAGAGCCGGCTGGTGTAGCGGACCGGATCACGTTTTGGTGCGGAACAATGCCTCCGGCTAGCCGCATTTGCCGGCAACGCATGGGCTCCTGATCAAGCCAGATGAGAAAGGGATTTCCATGACGGCATTTTCCGATTTTTCCGCAACCCGCCTTGGTGGCGGCCCGGTAGCGCTGTCCGAGTTTGCCGGCAAGGTGGCCCTTGTCGTCAATGTCGCCAGCAAATGCGGGTTTACCCCGCAATACACGGGCCTTGAGAAGCTCTACGATGAGCTGGAGCCGAAGGGCCTGGTGGTGATCGGCTTTCCGTGCAACCAGTTCGCCGGGCAGGAGCCGGGGACGGATGCCGAGATTGCCGAATTCTGCCGTGCGACCTATGGCGTCAGGTTCCCCATGATGGGCAAGATCGAGGTCAACGGATCCGGTGCCGATCCGCTCTACAAATGGCTGAAGGCCGAAACGCCCGGTTCGGACGACGCCGAGATCGAATGGAATTTTGCCAAGTTCCTGATCGGTCGCGACGGCAAGCCGGTCAAACGCTTCGCCTCGAAAACCGAGCCGGCCGCGATTCGCGCCGATATCGAAGCCCTGCTTTAGGAGTTCGACATGGTCGAGATCGTCAATCTCAGACAGGCGCGCAAGTTGAGAGCGCGGGCCGAAAAGGAAAAGGTCGCCGAAGCCAACCGGCTGGCCTTCGGGCGGACCAGGGCCGAGAAACAGGGCACAAAGCTCGAAAAGACGCGGGCCGACAGGGCGCTCGACGCCCACAGACGGGACGAAAGCGGCTGAACGCTCGTCAGCTTCGTTTTCGCGGCGTTGTGGTTGCGCCCGGCAGCAAGCTCACGCACAGTGCCCCGGACGCCGTCGGCGGATGGCAGGGGCTCATGTCGTCCGGCCGGATGCGCGGCGTCGGCGACAGTATGGGCGGTGCCAATGAGGCTCTACGCCATCGGCGACATCCACGGCCAATACGCCGAATTGCGCGAACTGCTCGCCATGATCGATGCCGATCGCGGCCTGTCTCCGGGTGAGCCGGCAAAGATCGTCTTTCTGGGGGATTATGTCGACCGCGGTCCGGACTCGGCCCGCGTCGTTGCCCATGTCAAGGATCTGGTCGAGGACTCGGACAGCCGGATCCGCCATGTCGCGCTCAAGGGAAATCACGAGGACATGCTGGTCATGTCGGTCACCATGCAGGGGGCCGGAGCGGCAGGCTTCGGCTTTTTCGGTTTCGATCACCTGACGCGCCTGAGCTACAAGGCGGCGGGGATGGATCTGGCCGAGCATCTGCCGTTTCTCGAGGCCCTGCCGCTTTATCACCGGCACGGCGAATTCGTCTTTGTTCATGCCGGCCTCAATCCGGACAAGGCCCTGAGCGAGCACACGCCGGAGGATTTCCTGTGGAACAGGGATTTCAACGCTTATGGCGGCGCCTATCGCGACAATGTCTTCGTCATTCACGGCCACACGCCGGTGCAACGGCCGGAACTTTCTGCAAATCAGCTCAACATCGACACCGGCAGCGTGTTTTTCCGCTACTATTCGAGGAGCTACGACTATGGCCTGACGGCGGTCCGGATCGACGACAGGGACCAGTTCAAATTCTTCCACAAGCCGCTGCGCTAGAGCATCGTGCGCAAAAGTGGGTCCCGGTTTTGCGCCAACCGAGGACCGATCCGAAAGGGCAGATCGTGCCGGCGACACGATCTGAGGTCCGAAGGATGCAATCACAAGGGGATAGCGCAGAACGCGTTCTGGCCGGATCAGAACGCGTTCTGACCCAGGCCTGTTTACTCTGGCGGACAAAGCGCGTGCGGACGGGCCGCATCTGCGTCGCCATTTGCTCT
>CAZKTH010000132.1:0-9088 GCA_964555575.1 uncultured Devosiaceae bacterium
AGCACATCCGAGAAGGCCGCCAGATACTTGTCCTGGATGGCGAACTTGATGAAGGCGGCGGCACCATCCGGATGGGCGGACTTGGCCGAAACGCCGAACTGCCAGGAACCGGCGCCGATCTTGCCGCCATGGCCGAAATCGGGCGCGGGCAGGAACATCACGTCCTTGACCTTGTCCATGGTGGCGACGGCGCGCCAGTTGCCGTTCCACTGGAAGGCGAAGGAGCCGTCGATGAAGCCGTTCTGCTGGTCGGCCGGGCTCTCGGAAGTGCCGGGAGCATAGCCGCCGGTGAACAGGGACTGCCACCAGTCGCCGAACATGAGGGCGGCCTTGCCGTTCAGGGCACCCTCGGCGGTCTTGTAGGTCGAACGGTCGACGATGTCGCCGCCGAAGGACTGCAGGAAGGGCGAGAAGGCATAAGGATACCATTCGCCCTGGTCGTTCATGCCGAGATCGAGGGCGTATTTGTACTTGCCCGAGGCCTTGGCGGCGTCGAGCGCGGCCATGAATTCCTCGCCGCTCCACGGATTGTCCAGGGTCGGCACCCTGAGCCCGAGCGCGTCGAGCGTCGACTTGCGGGCGTAAAGCGCCACGGCCGCATCCCACAGTCCGATCGAATAGAGCTTGCCGTCCCAGATGCCCTTGGTGCCGGGCAGGAAGTCGGCAATGACGCCTTCATCGATCGGCAGCGGCTGCACATAGCCCGACCAGGCCCAGTTCGGCATGTTCGGCCCGTCCATGTCGAGGATGTCGGGCAGGTTGCCGGCCAGCGCCGCGGCGGTCACCGAGTCGTTGTAGCTGGTCTGCGGGAAGCTCTCGATGGTCACCTTCCAGTCGGCCTGGCTGGCGTTGAAGTCGTCGACGATCTGGTGGATGACCTTGCCTTCCACCTCGTTGCCGGCGCCATGATACCACATGGATAGATCGGTCGCCGCGAAGGCGCCGCCCGAAAGGGCCGTGCCGACGAGCAGAGCACCTGCGAATAGAGTTAGCTTTTTCACGTCGTTTTCCTCCCGTTGGATTGAAAGTCCACAGTCTTTGCGGTCCGTGTCAGGACGGAGTCCCGCCAGACCGGCGGCCCGGGCACCAGTTCCTTGCTGGCCGCACCGGATTCGGCTTGTCCCCGGATGATGCGCAACAGGCGCTGGGCCGCGCGCGCGCCCATGGTCTCGTAAGGCAGGACCACGGTGGACAATCCGGGGTGAAGGTGTTCGGCGATGATGCGGTAATCGTCATAGCCGGCGACCGAGATGTCTTCGGGAATGCGCAGACCGCGGTCGCGCAAGAGGTTGTAGACCCGCATCGCCATCTTGTCGTTGGCACAGCAGATGACGCTCGGCGGCTCCTCGAGGGTCAGCAGGCGGTCGAGCGCATCCCACAAGAGGTCGTATTCGTGGAACGGATCGATGAGCGCCGCCGGGATGACCAGGGCCGGGTCGTAGGCGATCCCGGCTTCGCTGAGGGCGCGTTTGTGCCCGGCCAGACGCAGGGGCTGCGCATCCTGCTGTTCGGGCAGGGTCAGAAAGCCGATGCGGGCATGGCCGTGTTCGATCAGCCCCTTGACCAGATGGTACTGTCCGCTTTCGTCGTCGGGAACGACAGCGGGCGTGCCCTCGTCGTCATAGCAGTTGACCAGCACCAGCCGGTTCTGTGCGGTCTTGCCGGGAAACGACACCTTCTGATGGTGGTCCGCGACATAGATGAGGCCCTCGACGCGATGTTCGAGCAGTGTCTGCACCAGTTCCGGCACGCGTTCGAGCCGGCCGCCGGTGTCGGAAATCAGGGTCGTCAGATTTTCCTGGGCGAAGATGCGCTGCGCCCCCTGGACGATCTGGATGTCCGGCAGGCCGGCCGGTTCGCCGGTGCGGGGCGTGGCCGAAATGGCGCCGGTGATGATGCCGATGAGATCGGAGCGCTGCGAGCGCATGGTGCGCGCGGCATGGGATCGGACGAAATCGAGCTTGGCGATCGCCTCTTCGACACGGGCGCGCGTTGCCTGGTTCACCGGCGCATCGCCGTTGAGCACCCGTGATACGGTCTTGGGCGAGACGCTCGCTTCCCGCGCAACATCGTAGATGGTCGCCAAGCTTTCCTCCCGGATGTCAGAGCTCCCACGGCGCCAGCTCCCCGCTGACATCGATGTCATGACATCGATGTCATCTTTAGTGAGACAGGGGTCCGGAGTCAAGTGGATGCCGGAAACGGGGCGGATTCGCTCGGGAAAACGGGCCGCAAAACGGCGCCATCCGCCCGGTGGCGGTCAGGCGGATGGCAGGCAAAAGCGTCCGTTTGTCAGAGCCTTGCTATTTGCTATCGATAAATTCGAGCACTGTCGCGGCCGTCCAGGTGAACTGGCCGCCACCGCAGGCGGTGCCGTCGGTTGGATCGTAATACTCGGCAAAGCCGCTGGAAAAGATCAGTTCGAGCCCGGACTCGATCACCTTTTCGGCCATCGCTTCCCGCCCGGCCCGCCTGAGGCCGTCGGCGATCAGATAGTTGACGACCAGCCAGACGGGACCGCGCCAGTAGCGACGGGCGTCGAAACCGGCGGCGGCAGGGTCGTGGCTCGGCACGAGATATCTGACCTTTTCGCCCATTTCGGCGATGCGTCCGGCGATGGCCGCGGCACGGTGCAGCGGAATGGGCGCGAAGACCGGCATGAGCCCGCCGATCGACAGGCTGTCGATCAGCTTGCCGGTCACGCGGTCGAGGCCGAGATACTGGCCGTGCTCGGCGCTCCACAGCCTTTCGAGCGCGGCCAGCCCCTTTTCGGCCAGCGCCTCGTTTTCCTCGGCAATCGCCGTTTCGCCAAGTTGGCGCGCGAGGCGCGCCACCTCGCCGCAGGAGCGGATGAGGATGGCGTTGAAGCCGGGATCAACGACGCGGAAGGGCGAGGCGTCATGCAGCCTGGAATTGTCCCAGCCGAGCGCCCGGAAGTGCTGCACCAGCCACAAATAGCGATCATACTGCGCCTTGGTCGGGCGCTGTTCGGGATCGGCATGATCGGTGTCGCGGCGACGATAGGGCTCGACGCCTTCGGTCGGGACCCGCTCGAAGGCCGTGTCCCAGTCGATGGAATTGTCGCGCCCGGACTCCCAGGGGTGGATGATGGCGACCAGCCCCTCGCCCGCAGGGTCGCGAGCGGAATGGAACCAGCGGTGCCATCTGGTGATCTTGTCGATCAGCGGCCGGGCCCGTCTGGCGACACTGTTTTTGTCCGGGCTCAGATCGAAAAGCCGTGCCACCGCATAGCCGGCGACCGGCGGCTGGGTGATGCCCGAGGTGGCGATTTCGCGGCCGGTGTTCCAAACCGTCGGACCGGGGAAATAGCCGTCGTCATAGACGTGGAAGACGATATGGGGAACCATGCCGTCGTCCCACTGATGCGCGAACAGGGTCTCGATCTCGGTCCAGGCGCGTGCCGGATCGAAATGAGCCTGGCCGAGGGCGGTGAAGCAGGAATCCCAGTTCCACTGGAAGGGATAAAGCCCCTTGGTCGGAATGGTATAGCTGCCGCGATCATTGGCCTTGATGACGGAAACGGCGCGTTTGTATGCGTCTTTCTTTTGTTCGGGTGTCATTGCTCGACCCGATCCTGAACGGCCTGTTGCGTTTCGGTATTGAACCAGCGGATGCGGTCCGCTTTCGGCCTCAGTTTCAGCGTGTCGCCCGGCTTGACCTCGGTGGTGCTGTCAAGCACGGCGCGGAACAGATGCCCGCCGACCTCGGTGGTGACAAGCGTATGGGCGCCCAGCGGCTCGACGACGCGGATGCTGGCGGCAAATCCGGTTTCGGCCGGCTCCATGTCCTCGGGGCGGATGGCGAATTCGAGCTTGCCGCCAGGATGGGCGGGGCCGACGAAACGCTCGCCGGCCACCGCCCATTTGCCGTCGTCCGCCGGTTCGGCCGGGAGGAAGTTCATCGGCGGGTTGCCGATGAAGCCGCCGACGAAGCGTGCAGCCGGGTTGCGGTAGACCTCGACGGGCGAGGCCGCCTGCAGGATACGCCCCTGATGCATCACCGCGATCCGGTCGGCCATCGACATGGCCTCGACCTGATCGTGGGTGACATAGATGGTGGTGGTATTGGACTGCTCGAGCACGCCCTTGAGTTCGGCGCGCATCTCCATGCGCAACAGGGCATCGAGATTGCTGAGCGGCTCGTCCATCAGGATGACTTCGGGCTCCATGGCCAGGGCCCGGGCCACGGCGACGCGCTGGCGCTGCCCGCCGGACAACTGGCCCGAATAGCGTTTAAGCAGCATTTCGATATGCATCAGCGCCGCCGTGCGGTTGACGCGCTTGTCGATCTCCTGTTGCGGCAGTTTCTTCATCCGCAGACCGAAGGCGATGTTCTCGAACACGGTCAGGTGCGGGAACACCGCATAGTTCTGGAACACCATGGCGATGCCGCGGTCGCGCGGTTGCAGATGATCGACGCGTCTGCCGCCGATCCAGACCTCGCCTTCGGTGGCGATCTCGAGCCCGGCGATGATGCGCAACAGCGTGGTCTTGCCGCAGCCCGAGGCGCCCAGAAGCACCATGAATTCCTGGTCGGCGATGGTCATGTCGATCGACTGCAACGCCTGGAAGGCTCCGAAGCTCTTGGCGACCTTTTTGATTTCGATAACGGCCATTTTTCTTCACGGCGAACCTTATCGGTTCGCGATCCCCCACATGGCGAACAGATATTTGCGGACGGCGAAGATGAAGATCAGCGCCGGCAGGACGAGGACGGCGCCGCCGGCGAACTTGAGCGGCATCGGCGACACGTCGAGGCTTTGCAGCAGGAACGCCGTCAGCGTCCGGTTCTGGATGGTCAGCACGGCGGCGGCGAAGACTTCGTTCCACGAAATGACGAAGGCGAACACGGCCGAGGCGGCGATACCCGGCAGGACCAGCGGGAACACGACCTTGGTGAAGCCCGTCAGCCGTGAACAGCCGAGCGTCCAGGCCGCCTCCTCATATTCGACCGGAATGCCGGCGAACAGCGAATAGGTGATGAGCACGGCAAAGGGCATCGCCAGCGTCGTGTGGACGAGCGCCAGGCCGAAGGCGGTATCATCGAGCCCGACCCGGATGAACAGGACCGCCAGCGGCAGCGCCAGCAGCGGCAGCGGAAAGGCGCGCGTCATCAGGACGAGGATACGGAAGGCGTTCTTGCCGGGAAAATCAAAACGCGACAGCGCATAGCCGGCCGGTGCGCCGAGCAGAATGGTCATGACCATGGTCAGCGAGGCGACCAGGATCGAATTCCAAAGCGCCCGTGCCACACCGGCGAAGTCGATGAAGAACTGCAGGGAAGCGAAGTCGAAGCTCGGGAAGAAGCGTTTGGGGAAGCCGGTGACCTGCTCGGGCGAGGATAGCGTATTCACAAGCAGCAGATAGATCGGCACCAGCACCCAGGCGCAAAAGAGAATGGCAGTGGCGATGACCAGCCAGCGGCCGGAGCGGTGCGGATCCGGGCGGGATGCGGCTGCGGCGCTCATAGCTGGGCCTCCCTGGGCACGCGCAGCAGCCTGAGGAACAAAAGGGTGAAGCCGACGGAAATGACGAGGATGACCAGGGCGATGGCGGCGGCGACATTGGTGTCCTGCATGTCGAACTGCCAGGCATAGACCTGCCCCATCAGCACCGGGAAATTGGACCCGGCCAGTGCCGCGACGACGGCGAAGACCTCGAAGGCGAGGATGGTGCGCAAGATCAGCGCCGTCTGCAGGCTGGGCCTGAGCAACGGCAGGGTGACGCGGACGAAGCGCTGCCAGCCCGAAGCGCCGAAGACTTCGGCCGCTTCGTTGTATTCCTTCGGGATCATGGACATGCCGGCGACCAGGATCACCAGCATGATGGCGGTGGCACGCCAGATTTCGGCCAGCACCACGGCCAGGAAGATCACGCCGATGTTCTGATACCCCAGGAACATGATCGGCTGCTTGATGATGCCGAAATTGTAAAGGATCGAATTGAGAAAGCCTGACTGGTCGAAGATACTGAGCCATATGATGCCGGCGGCGAGGTCGGAAATGCCAAGCGGGATGGTCAGGATGTAAAGGACGATGTCCTTGCCGCGATTGATCTTGGTGACGACGCTCGCCATGCCGAGGGCCATGATGAGCTGGATCGGCACCACGGTCGCTGCCAGCAGCATGGTGTTGCTGAAGGTCGTCTGGAACTTCCAGTAGCCGAACATCGTCTTGAAGTGATCGAGCGTGAAGCCCGCGTCACCGGAAAAGGCCTGAACGGCCACCAATATGAAGGGGTAGAGGAAAAAGGCGCACAAGAAGAGCGTCGCCGGTGCCAGCAACAGATACGGCAGGCTCTTGCGTTCCATGACATGCCCCCATGCGCGAATTGGGAAAAACCGCCCGATGCCCGAAGGCACCGGACGGCAGGGAGGTCAAGCTCTAGTCGACCGGGCACGGACCGTCGGACGGCTTGTCCGGGGCCCAGCACGGCGCTTTGGCGTCCACCATGATCTGCCTGAGGATGCCGGCTTCGTCATCGAGTACGGACTTGATGTCCTGGTTGCCGAGGACGATGCGCTCGAAGCTGTCGGTATAGACCTGGTTGAACTTGCCGCCGAGATCACCGAGGCCGACCGGCAGCAGGCCGGGATTGGCGTCGGGTGCACCGGACATGGCGGCAATGGCCGCGCCGGACATGCGCACCGAAGCCGGCATGTCGGCCGGCAGTGTGACGTCGACGACTGGGAAGAAGCTCGTCGCCTTGAGCGTCTCGATCTGGGTCGAGGGCTGCATCATGTAGGCGACCAGCGCCTTGGACATGGCCATGTCGGGGGCCGTCTTCGGAATGGCGACACCGGCGACGACCGGCATGAAGCCGCGACCCGCCGGACCGGCCGGGGCCGGGAAGGCGACGAAATCGTCGGGCTTCTGGTTGAAGGCATCGGCCAGGCGCGCCGTATGGTCGAACGCCACCCAGACCTCACCGTTCAGCAGCGGTTCCTGCATGAAGGCGTAGTTGGTCGAGTTCGGGTTAGTGTACTTCCAAAGCTCCTTGAACTTTTCCCAGGCGGTCACGGCTTCCGGCGAGCGGAACTTGGTGACCATCGAGTCCGTGTAGGACGGATAGAGGTACCCTTGGAAGAAGCGGTGCTTGAGACCCTTCGGACCGGCCGGGAAGCCGAATTTCGGCGAACCGGTCGCCTCGGCGATGTTCTTGGTCCATTCGATCAGCTGGTCATAGGTCAGGGCGTTGATGTCGGCGCCCTTGGGCAGATAGGGCAGCGCCTTCTTGTTGGCGGCCATGATGTAGGTCGCCTGCATCCAGGGCAGGTATTTCTGTTCGGACGTGCCGAGCATGCCGAGCTTCTTGAAGGTCTCGTTGACCTTGACGTTGCCGAGATCGATATCGGAAAGATCGACGAGATCGTCGGCGAGACTGGTGAAATCGCCATGCAGACCGCCAAGAACGGCGATCGTGCCCTTTCCGGCCTGCTTTTCGGCCATGATACGGGTGTACCAGGGGCCGGCATCGTTGGGCTGGTAGTCGACCTTGCCATTGAATCCGGCCAGGACCTGATCGCGCATGGCCTGGGTTTCCTGGACCGGCTTGGCCTGGGTCGACCAGAACAGCACCTGCGCCGAGGCGACGCTGGCGAGGCCAACGCCCAGGAGCGTGGCAAGGCCGAGCGCGCCGATGTGGAGATGGATTCGTTTCATTTTTTCCTCCCTTGAAAGAAGCACACCACGTTGTCGGTGATCATGAGATCGCCGGCGCAAGGCCGTGGCTTGCCCTGGCGACGAATTCGGGTTCGATGAGGCGCGTCAGCGGCTCCTTCGGTCTGGTCGCGATCACCATCATCAGCATGTCGGCCATCTCCCTGGCCGCGTTGCGGATCGAGGCATCGAAGGTCGTCAGACCCGGGCGCGAATAGGCGCCGGCCTTGATGTTGTCGTAGCCGATGACCGAAAGTTCCTGCGGGATCGAGATGCCGGCCCGTGCCGCCTCCTCCATCACGGTCAGGGCGATCTCGTCGAACAGCCCGATGATGGCGGTGGGCCTGACCGGCGCGGTGAGCATCTGGTTGATGGCATGCACCATGGCGCCGCGGTCGAAGCGCGGGGCGCTGACGGTGTCGATACGGATATCGGGATCGCCGCGACGCACCGCCGCGTCGTGCAGCCCGCTTTCCCTCAGATAGCGGAAGGTCATGGCCTCGCTGATGGTCACCAGGCCGAAATGGCGGTGTCCGAGGTCGTAGAGCAGGTCGAAGGCCTGGGCGAAGGCCCGGCCGCTGTCGACATCGTGCCAGTGATATCTGAGGTCGGAATCGCGCAGGCGACCATGGGCGACAAAGGGGAAATTGCGGCGTGTCAGGAAGGCGACGCGCTCGTCGGCCTCGGCGATACGGGTGAGGATGATGCCGTCGGCGCGGCCGGATTCGACGACGTGACGCAAGACCGGCAGTTCCGGCTGGCCCTGGGGAACCGTGGCGAGGAACAGGTCCTGGCCGTGTTCGGTCAGCCCTTCGCCGAGCCCGGTGATGAATTCGCCAAAATAGGAGTCAACGATCGTCGGGCCGTGAATGGGCATGACGAGGCCGACGAATCCGGACCGTCCGGAAACCAGCATGCGGGCGGCGACATTGGGGACATAGCCGTATTCGCGGGCCGCCTCGGCGACGCGATGCCGGGTTTCGAGCGCGATCTGCTCATGCCCGGCCAGGGCACGCGAGACGGTGGCAATGGAAAGATCGAGCCTTTCCGCCAGGCCTTTCAGCGTTTTGCGCGAGTCCTCCATGTCCCCTCCAGGACCGTCGCATGCAAACGTTTTAAATGAAAATATCGACTTTGCAAACGTTTTAATTCCTCGCAACTCAGGATTGCGGATGACGAACGTCAATCAAAAAGACGCATCGGAGACCGGACGGCGCGGCGCATCCGAACGATGGCGACCGACAGGCGGGTAGCAAAAATACCGGTTTCAGAACGGGATAGCGCCAGCACCTGCGGCGGCGGCCGACACCGTTCTTCCTGCCCGCCAGCACGGCTTCGGCCGGACAGGTTTCGGACCTTTGTTTGCGGCACCGCCAAGGGTTGTCCCGTTCCGCCGCAGGGCAGAGGCCA
>CAZKTH010000133.1:0-9064 GCA_964555575.1 uncultured Devosiaceae bacterium
GCGCCCGATTTCAGCATCTTGGCCAGATGCACGCGGTTGCGCTGGCCGCCTGACAATGACCCGACCTTCTGCTGCTGGTCGCCACCCTTGAAGTTGAAGGCCGAGGTATAGGCACGCGAGTTCATCTCGCGCTTGCCGAGATAGAAGACCTCAAGCCCGCCCGAGATTTCCTCCCACACCGTCCTGTTCGGGTCGAGATCGTCGCGCGACTGGTCGACATAGCCGAGATGGACGTTGTCGGCGATCTCGATGCTGCCGCCGTCCGGCTTTTCCTGGCCGGTCAGCATGCGGAACAGCGTCGTCTTGCCGGCGCCGTTCGGGCCGATGATGCCGACAATGCCGCCCGGCGGCAGCTTGAAGCTGAAATTGTCGATGAGCAGGCGGTCGCCAAAGCCCTTGGAGATGGCTTCGACACTGATGACGTTCTGCCCAAGCCGTTCGCCTGGCGGAATGATGATCTGCGCCGTCGTGGACCGAGTGCGCGCCTCGTTGAGCTTGACCAGTTCGTCATAGGCCCGGATGCGCGCCTTGGACTTGGACTGGCGGGCCTGCGGACTCATGCCCATCCATTCCTGCTCGCGCTGCAAGACCTTCAGACGCGCCTCGTCCTCGCGCTGCTCCTGGGCGAAGCGCTTGGACTTCTGGCCGAGATAGGCGGTGTAATTGCCTTCGTAGGGGATGCCCCGGCCCCGGTCGAGTTCGAGGATCCAGCCGGTGACGTTGTCGAGGAAATAGCGGTCGTGGGTGATGATCAGCACGGCGCCGGGATATTCGCGCAAATGCTTTTCGAGCCAGGCCGTGGTCTCGGCGTCGAGATGGTTGGTCGGTTCGTCCAGAAGCAGCAGGTCCGGCTCGTCGAGCAGCAGACGGCACAGGGCGACGCGGCGCTTCTCGCCGCCCGACAGCGTGTCGACGGCCGAATCCGACGGCGGGCAGCCGAGCGCGTCCATGGCCATCTCGACCTTGGACTCGAGGTCCCACAGGTCGCCGGCGTCGATCTGGTCCTGAAGCTTGGCCGCCTCTTCCGCCGTCTCGTCGGAATAGTCCATCATCAGTTCGTTGTAGCGATCCAGGATCGCCTGCTTGCCGGCGACGCCGAGCATGACGTTGCCCTTGACGTCGAGCGCCGGATCGAGCTGCGGCTCCTGCGGCAGATAGCCGACCTTGGCGCCCTCCGCCGCCCAGGCTTCGCCGAGGAATTCCTTTTCCTGGCCCGCCATGATCTTCAAGAGCGTCGACTTGCCGGCGCCGTTCGGGCCGAGCACGCCGATCTTGGCGTCCGGGTAGAACGAGAGGTTGATGTTGTCCAAAACCTTCTTGCCGCCGGAATAGGACTTGGTCAGCCCGTGCATGTGATAGATGAATTGCCGCGCCATCGCCGCTGCCGCTCCGTGGAAACTCTTGGGGGAAAGGGCCTCTCACATAGGCGAACCGGCGCTGGGAGGCAAGCGGACGGCGGCCGGGCGGTCAGACCGCGTCGGTGTATTTTTTGTGGATGGCGGCGAAATCGCCGGCGATTTCGGCAAAGACGTCGACAAGGGCCGAATCGAAGTGGCGGCCGCGCTCGGCGACGATCAGCGCCCGTGCCCTGTGGCGTATCACGGCCATGACCTCGTCCAGCCCGCGCGCCATCGACAGATCGAGCGCCAAGGTCTCGAAACCGTTATCCTCGCCTTCCACAATTTTGCGAGCGGGTGCGGCGGTCATGTGCGTTCAACTGTTGCCTGATTGTCTCGCAAACTATACCTTTTAGGACAGGAAAGTTACCCAATGCCTATCTGCACACCGACATCTGTCCATTATTGCAGCTTCAATTGAGGTGCAGATGGCCGTCGGCCCGCCCTTGGCGGCAGACCCTGTCTTCAGCGGCTCGAAGCCGTGGCGGGATGCGGCACCCGACCGGGTCAGGAGCTTTCATCATCACGCCATTGAACAGCATGTGCCGAACAAGGCTCAGGCCGCCTCGTGCCAGCGCCCGAGCGCCGTCAGCGCCTTGAGGGTGATCCATTTGCTCGGCTGTCCGAGCGTCCCGATCGGCATCGTCATGCGGTCGCCATAGGAATTGGCCAGTTGCCAGCGTCCGTCGGGGCCGCGTTTGGACGCAACAAGCGCGACCGCCTCGGCCATGCGGGCATCGCGATAGCCGAGATCGAGCAGCAGGTTGAGGATTTCGAGGATATCGGTCTGATACATCAGCGGAAAGCCGAACCTCCGCCAGCCGGGCCTGGACACCTTGTCGAGGGCGTGGCTGCGCTTGAAGATGTGGTGGATCATCATGAACTCGACGGCATTGGCAAGACAGGTACGGACCCCCTCCGAGCGCTCGGCTTCCGGGATGGCGCTCAGCGCCTTCATCGCCTTGACCACGCCCATATGACAGCTGTGCCGGCCCCAGCACATCTCGTAGCGCTCATAGGGCCAGCCAATCGGCACCACGCCGTCGCCATCGTCGAACCGCTGATAGCGGGTAATCCAGTCGATTCCCGCCTTAAGCCGCGCGTCACGGCAACCGAGCCGCAGCAGCGCCCAGACCATGTTGCCGCTCAGGCAGGGAATGACCTCGCTCGCCTGTCCGCCGGCGCGGGCATTGCCGCGCATCGAGAAGCCACCGCTCTGGCGTTCCTGCGCATAATCGAGGATGAAGGCGCAGGCCTTCTGGATGCGCGGGTCGCTGCCATCGGCGCCGAGTTCGGCCAGGACCAGCAATTGCCAGACGGTGCTTTTGTATTTGCCGGTATAGAACTGGCCCGGTTTCAGCCAGTGACCGTCTTCGTGCTGTTCGGCGAGAATGGCGGCGACCGGAGCGCTGTGCATGATGGCGGCCCGCGCCTCCTGCAGTTCGTCATCGTCGTCGTCCCGCCCGAGTAGATTGCGAAGGGCGAAGTAGCGCACCGAGGCATCGTCCGGTTCGAGCAGCCAGGCGAGCAGGTCCGGTGCGATGGAGTGCGATTTCTGCATCCGTGTTCCTCCACGAGACCTCCGGACGCGACCGAGAATGCGCGCCTTTGCCGCCGTCGCACCTTCGCCAATTGTCGCAGCAGGCCATGCCCTTTCCGCCCGGCACCTCACGAAGCTGTCATCGCACGGGCCACTGACTTGCCACCGGAGTTCTGCAAGAAGGTGACATCCGAGGCGCCCCCGCGCCGTATTCGATCGAGAGGATTCCATGAAACGTACCGCCAACGCCGTCTGGTCCGGCGATCTCAAGTCCGGCAAGGGCACGTTCGGGCTCGGCTCGGGCGCCCTTGCCGACCAGCCCTATTCCTTCAAAACCCGTTTCGAGAACGAGGACGGCAAGGCCGGCTCCAACCCCGAGGAACTGATCGCCGCCGCCCATGCGTCCTGCTTTGCCATGCAATTGTCGGCCTTTCTCGCCGAAAAGGGCCATCCCGCGGAAAAGCTTGACGTTTCCGCGGAGGTAACCCTTGTCCCCGGCACCGGCATCACCGGCAGCCATCTGATCCTGGTCGGCACCGTGCCCGGCATGAGCGCGGCCGATTTCCTTGCCGAAGCCGAGCGCGCCAAGGCGGAATGCCCCATTTCCAAGGCACTCGGCGCCATCGCCGTCAGTCTCGAGGCAAAGCTCGTCTGAGGCTGGTCTGCAATCGCGTCTGGGGCGGTCACCTTGTGCCGCCCCTATCGCCAGATCCTGTCGAGCGTCCACTGGCCGATGGGCCACATCTTGCGCCAGTGGCCGAAGCAGAAATCGAGGAAGCCGGCGTCGCGAGCAACCGAGGCGTCCCACTCGAACATGGCGCCGAGCGAGTCATGCAAAAGCATCTCGGCACTCGCCCCTTCCGCCTTGAAGCCGCGTGGCGGCGACTTGCGGCTCCTGCCACTGACCGTGTAGGGCCCGGACGCGGCCACGTCTTCCAGGATGGCGAGAATTTCCGCCGCCGCCTTCGGGTCGCTGACGACCTCTCGATAGCGCCCGAGCATGGGTTTGGGAAAATCATACATGCCGACGGCGACAAAGACGGTTTCCGCCGACAGCTGGACATAGAAGCCGGGGCACTCCCAGCTGCGTTTCTCGCCATGCCAGAACCAAAGATCGAGATGGTCCTTGTAAGGGCTCTTGTCCCTCGAAAAGCGCGTGTCGCGATTGATGCGCGAAATCGAACCGTTGATCCGCGGTTCGAAGCGGACATCCGGCGATAATGCCTTGAGCCTTGGCCCCATCGCCTCGGCAAAGGCCTTGCCGGCCTCGACATAATGGGCCTGGTAATCGGCCCGATGCGCTTCGAACCAGACCTTGTCGTTGTGGGCGGAGATGCCCCTGAGGAAGGAAAAGCTCGCTTCGGGAAAGCCTTCGAACATGGCACGCGCCTCCTGATGCATCCTGTCAATAGCGCGCGATACGTCCGGCGCAAGGAAATTGCCCGGCAAAAGACACGACAGGGCAAATCCCGCATGGTCTTCCTGTGCACAGCGTTCTTTTCGACGAATAGGAAAAGGGCGCCCCGAGGCGCCCTTTTGCTGTTTGCATGATGGACCCGAACCCTTGTCCGGGCTCAGAACTCGGACCAGTCCTTGTCGAGGCCGGCATTGCCCCTGAAAGGACAGGCCCTGGCAGGTTTGCCGGGCCAAGCCGGCGTTGCCGCGGCATTGTCGTCGAGGGTGAACACCTCGACGATGCGATCGAGTTCGCTGGCCCGGGATTCGGTCTGCCCGATCGCCGCGTTCGTCTCCTCGACCAGCGCCGCATTGTGCTGGGTGGCGTCGGCCTGATAGCTGCCTCTCCGCGCGTTGAGCGTGTTGCAGGCGCTTTGCTCGGAAGCAGTGAGCGCGGCGACCTTGTCCAGCACGGCAAGCGAGCCAGCGGTGAAGGCGTTGAATCCGTCATCGTAGGTTTTGAGCTTTTCGGTCAGGGTCGACTTGACCTGATCGATCAGCCAGCTGCTGTCGATCTGCTGGTTGAGCACGTCCTCGATTCCGTGAACGGCCTGGCGCAGCGATCCGGTCAGGCCGGAATTCTCGTCAAGTCCGAGTTCGGTGACCGAGGCGACGATTTCGCCTCCCGCCGCCGGCAGGGATCGCAGCCCCTTCTGCATTTCCGGCGCGAAGCCGCAATCCGGAATGGCCGTCTCGAGCGCCGATCAGGCTTTCCGCTTGGGTCGGCAGATGCAGTTTTTCGGCGGCACTGGCTTCTTCCGCCGTCGGGGCATCAAGTCCGGCCCGCCGCCACAGGTAGATCCCGCCTGTCATCGCAACCGCCAGAAGCGTCGAAAAGGCGATGGCGAGTATCTTGACCCGCACCTTTGCCGCCGGAATCCTTGCCCCAAAGAACGGCATCGCTCAACTAGTTGAACGATGAATAAATCAGCGCGCTCAAGTGATTGTTCGAGTTTCTTGCGAAAACGTCTTCAGAGAGCAAGTCCCGATCCGGATTTTACGGTACGGATACTCATGTTCGACAGAACCCGCGCCACGCCCGGCAAGCGCGCCAGCAGGCGCCGATGCACGCGTTCGAAATCCTCGTGGTTGCGGCAGGCGACACGCAACAGATAATCCGACTGTCCCGCCATCAGATAGCACTCCTGCACTTCCGGCACCTCGCGTACCGCCGCTTCGAAGGTGTCGAGCGCCTTTTCGGACTGGCTGACAAGGCTGATCTCGATGAAGAACAGCATGGAATAGCCGAGCTTTATCGCGTTGAGCTCGGCCCGGTAGCCCGAAATCAGCCCCTCGGCCTCGAGCGTCTTGATGCGCCGATGACAGCTCGAAGCGGAAAGGCCCACCGCCTCCGCCAGAGCCTGCATGGAACGGGTGCTGTCGCGCTGCAGCTGGCGCAGCAGCGCGCGGTCGGTGGCATCAAGCTGCACAATTTCCTCGTATTCTGGCGGCGTTGCGCAATATTCTTGCAACGATTGCCGAAAGTCCGGCCGATTTGCAACATTTATCCGCCAGAATCGTGAGATGATTCCATCATTCCATCCTCCCGATGCAAGGAGATCGCGCGATGCGCATAGGCGTTCCCAAGGAAATCAAGAACAACGAGTTCCGTGTCGGCCTGACGCCGGAAAGCGTCGCCGAACTCACGGCGCATGGCCATTCGGTCATGGTCGAGACCGATGCCGGCCGCGGCATCGGCGCCTCCGACAACGACTACCGCGCCGCAGGCGCCGATATCGCCAATGACGCGCGGCAGGTGTTCGACGCCGCCGAGATGATCGTCAAGGTCAAGGAGCCGCAGGCAGCGGAGCGCGCCATGCTCCGCCCCGACCAGATCCTTTACACCTATCTCCACCTCGCCCCCGATCCCGAGCAGACCAGGGATCTGGTCGCCTCGAAATCGATCTGCATCGCCTACGAGACCGTGACCGACGCCGGCGGCGGGCTGCCGCTTCTGAAACCGATGAGCCAGGTGGCCGGCCGCATGTCGATCCAGGCCGGCGCAACCGCCCTCGAAAAGGCCCATGGCGGCCGTGGCGTGCTGCTCGGCGGCGTTCCCGGCGTCAAGCCCGGCAAGGTCGTCATCATCGGCGGCGGCGTGGTCGGCTTCAATGCCGCCCAGATGGCGGTCGGGCTTCATGCCGACGTCACCATTCTCGACAAGAACCCGGCCCAGCTCGAACGGCTTTCCAACCATTTCGAAGCCAGCGCCAAGGTGCTGTTTGCCTCCAAGGCGGCCATCGCCGAGCAGATCGCCAGCGCCGATCTCGTCGTCGGTGCCGTGCTCGTGCCCGGCGCCGCCGCGCCCAAGCTGGTTTCGCGCCAGCAGCTCGGGACCATGCAGCCCGGCGCGGTGCTGGTCGACGTCGCCATCGACCAGGGCGGCTGTTTCGAGACCTCGCATGCCACCACCCATGCCGAACCGACCTATGTCGTGGACGACATCGTCCATTACTGCGTCGCCAACATGCCGGGCGCCGTGGCGCGCACCTCGACCTATGCGCTCAACAACGTCACCCTGCCCTTCGCCCTCAGGATCGCCGAGCTCGGCTGGAAGGCGGCACTGACCTCGGATGCGCATCTGCGCGCCGGCCTCAATGTCTGCAAGGGCGAGATCACCTACAAGGCCATCGCCGAGGATCTCGGCTATGACTATGTGCCGGCCGAAGCGGCGATCGCCGCCTGAGCCGGTGCGGCGGCGTCTCCCGCAAGGCCCCCCGGACTAGCCCGATCTTACCAAGTTGCCCCGCCTGCTCCCTGTCGAGGGGCAGGCGGCGGCGTCGGCCGGTTTTTCGGCCGCCGCCGATGCCGCCGGAATAATCCGTGCCGCGACGAGGTCCGGCGACGCGGCCGAATAATGCTTTTGTCTGAAATAATTAGAGCAACATCCCGATTGAGATGGCAAATTCGACCTGAGCCGGCCCTTGTTGACATCCGGAAAACAAGATTAGCGATAATATCCTTAACCTGACTGGCCGTCCGAATTAGCAGAATCTTCCATATCTTCGACCAAATGCTGTCTACGTCATGATGGTAAAGTACTTTAGCTTTCTGGAAGGGGATTTTTGTGACCAGCGATGACATGAGCCGTCCTAGTTCGACAGAAGCGGCCGCGACGGGGAACGTTGCGACGTTTGAGAACATTGTCCGTCTGGAAAACGTCCAGAAGTTCTTTGGCGCCATTCAGGCCCTGCGCGACGTCAACCTGTCGATCGGGCGCAACGAGATCGTCGGTCTGATCGGCGACAACGGCGCCGGAAAGTCGACCCTGATCAAGGTGATGACCGGCGTGTTCAAGCCGACCGCCGGCGACGTCTACATTCGCGACCAGAAGGTCGATCTCGATGCCTTTTCGGTCGCGGCGGCGCACAACCTGTCGATCGAAACCGTCTATCAGGACAAGTCGCTCGGCGAGAAGCAGCCGCTGTGGCGCAATTTCTTCGTCGGTCGCCAGATCACCGACCGGTTCGGCTTCATCAACATAAAAAAGGAAAAGGAAGTCGCCAACCAGATCCTGATGGACGCCATCGGGTTCAGGGGTGTCGGCATCAGCGTCGATTCGACCGTTTCCCAGCTCTCGGGCGGCGAGCGGCAGGGCATCGCCATCGGCCGCGCCATGCATTTCAATGCCGACCTGATCGTTTTGGACGAACCGACGGCGGCGCTGGCGGTCAAGGAGGTCAGGAAGGTCCTCGATTTCGTCAAGCGCATCAAGGATTCGGGCCGCGCCTGAGTCTATATCGAACACAATCTCGCCCATCTGCACGAAGTGGCCGACCGGCTGGTCGTTCTCGAGCGCGGCTCCGTCGTGGCGGAAATCAAGCCGAGCGAGATGACGGTCGTGGAACTGACCGATTACCTGATCTCCCTGCAACACGAGCCCGGCGAGAGCTGAAGATGGCCGCGAAGGCACACATTCCGATCACCCAGAGGTTCGAAGGCCTGCCGATCATCATCGTGTTCGTCCTGCTGCTCGGTGTGTTCATGTACACCGCGCCGGTCGTGTTCACCCAGCCCTTCATCTACACGACCTTCCTGTCCACCCTGCCGCCGCTCATCCTTCTGGCCATGGGCCTGACCTTCATTCTGGGCGCCGGCGAGATCGACCTGAGCTTTCCCGCCATCATCGGCTTTTCCGGCTTCGTGTTCGCGGTGTTGTTCAAGGAATACGATCTGGGCTGGTGGGCGGTCGTGGCGGCGCTCGGCAGCGGACTGCTGGTCGGGTTCATCAACGGCGCGCTGATCGCCTGGGTCGGCATTCCCGCCTTCATCACCACGCTGGGCACCCAGTTCTTCTGGTACGGCATGGCGACGGTGCTCAGCGGCGGCAAGTCCTACGCCCTGCGCGGCGCCGAGGACTCCTCGGTCTGGCAGGTCATCGTCGGCCGGCCGCTCAACGTCGAGGGCAGTTTTTCCTGGCTCAGCCAGGTGCCGCTGCAATCGCTGTGGGTGACGATCATCGTCATCTTCCTGTGGTTCGTGCTCAACCGGCACCGCTTTGGCGAGCACACGCTGTTCCTGGGCGATTCCAACGACGTCTCCCGCGTTCTCGGCATCAATGTCGAGTGGGAAAAGATCAAGATCTTCACGCTGATGGGCCTTCTTGCCTCGATCGCGGCGATCATGCTGACGCTGGAGAACAAGAACTATTTCGGCAATCAGGGCCAGGGCT
>CAZKTH010000134.1:0-9046 GCA_964555575.1 uncultured Devosiaceae bacterium
AGGCCCTTTGTCATCCTCATGGTCGGGGTCAACGGCTCGGGCAAGACCACGACCATCGGCAAGCTGACGCAGAAACTCGGCGACCAGGGCAAATCCGTGCTTCTGGCCGCCGGCGACACCTTCCGCGCCGCCGCCATCGAGCAGTTGCAGGTCTGGGGCCAGCGCACCGGTACCGAAGTGATGGTCAAGCCCGCCGGCTCGGATGCCTCGGGGCTGGCCTATGAGGCGGTCGTAAAGGCGCAGAGGGAAGGACACGACGTTCTCATCATCGACACGGCCGGCCGTCTGCAGAACCGCGACGAGCTGATGGCCGAGCTGGAAAAGATCATCCGCGTCATCAAGAAGCTCGACGCGACGGCGCCGCACGCCGTCCTTTTGACGCTCGATGCGACGACCGGCCAGAACGCCCTCAACCAGGTCGACATCTTCGGCAAGCGCGCCGGCGTGACCGGTCTCATAATGACCAAGCTTGACGGTACGGCACGCGGCGGCATTCTGGTCGCCATTGCCGCCCGCTACGGTCTGCCGGTGCATTTCATCGGCGTCGGCGAGGCGGTCGAAGACCTCGAACCCTTCTCGGCGCGCGATTTCGCCGCCCTGATTGCCGGAAAGGAAGCCTAATGAGCGACGAAAAAGTCGCGGCCCCCGCCCTTGTCGGCGATCCCAAGCAGCAGCTCATCAAGCTGACACTCGAACTTGGACCGCTGATCATCTTCTTCATCATGAATGGCCGCGCCGGCATTTTCGCCGCCACCGCCTGGTTCATGGGCGCCATGGTCGTCGCGCTGATACTGAGCTGGCTGGTCTTCAGGCGCCTTGCCGTCATGCCGCTCGTCACCGGCGTCGTCGTCCTGATCTTCGGCGGGCTGACGCTCTATCTGCATGACGACACCTTCATCAAGATGAAGCCGACCATCGTCAATGTGCTGTTCGGCTCCGTCCTGCTCGGCGGCCTGCCGTTCGGCCACTCGGCGCTGAAATATGTTTTCGGCGAGGTCTACCGCCTGACCGAAAGGGGCTGGCGGGTGCTGTCGCTGCGATGGGGCCTGTTCTTTTTCGCCCTCGCCATTCTCAACGAGATCGTCTGGCGTTCGTTCTCGACCGATGTCTGGGTCGCCTTCAAGGTCTGGGGGATCATGCCGATCACCCTGGTCTTTTCGATGCTGCAGATATCGGCCCTGACCAAATATGCCGATCACGGCACTGGCGAAGAGGCGGTTGAGTAGTCGTCTGCCTGCCCTCACGCGCCGCCCCGGACCCGATCCGGGGCCGGCCTACCGCATTCATGAGGTCCCGGCCCGAGGCCGGGACGGCGCGGGATTGGGCGATTATTGCTTTTTTGCCGCCTTCTCGAGCGCCGGCAACACATTCTGTTTCAGCGACCGTTCGGAAATCGGCCCTGTGTGCTTGTAGGTGATGACGCCCTTGGCATTGACGACGAAGCTTTCCGGCACACCGTATACGCCCCAGTCGATGGAAACGCGCCCGTTCGTATCCGCCCCGATCCGCGCATAGGGATTGCCGAGATCGGCGAGAAAGGCGCGGGCGTTTTCGGGGGCGTCCTTCTGGTTGATGCCGTAGATCGGCACCCCGGTCTTTGCGAGTTCCATCAGCACCGGATGCTCGTCGCGGCAGGGAATGCACCAGGAGGCAAAGACATTGACCAGGGTCACCTGGCCCTTGAGGGAAGCGCTGTCGAAACCGGGCACATCGAGCCCGGCGATGGGCGGCAGCGCGAAGTCCGGCACCGGCTTGTCGAGAACGACCGAAGGCACGTAATTGGGGTCGCGGCTGATATTGGCCATGAACAGCCAGACGAGCCCGACAAGGACGACGATCGGCACCAGCGCCAGACCGAGACGTCTCATTGCCGCGCCTCCGGCCTGCGCAGTTTCTCGAGTTCCCTCAGCCGTCTGCGTTTGGCGCGGCCATTCAGAACGACCGCCGCGATCAGCACGAAGGTGACGAGTGCGACCCCGACATAGGCGGCGATGATGAACGCGGCATGCGGTCCGAGTGCGGGCATCAGGCGCGCGGCTCCATGGCCATCTTGCGCTGAAGGGCGTCGATCCGGCGCGTCACGATCTCGGAGCGCATGGCCAGGATCTGCAAAAGCAGGAACAGGAAGGTGAAGGCGAAGAGCATGACGAAAAGCGGCATCAGGATGTTCATCGGCATTTTCGGTCCACCGGCGACGAACACGGAAGCCGGCTGGTGCAGCGTGTTCCACCAGTCGACCGAGAATTTGATGATCGGGATGTTGATGGCGCCGACGAGGGTCAGGACGGCAACCAGTCTGGCGGCACGAAGCTTGTCGTCGAAAGCGGCCCACAGGGCGATCAGCCCGAGATAGATGAAAAACAGGATGAGGGTCGAGGTCAGGCGCCCATCCCATTCCCAGAACGTCCCCCAGGTCGGCCGCCCCCACAGTGACCCGGTGAACAGCGCCATCAGGGTGAACACCGCCCCGAGCGGCGCCGCCGCCTTCATCGTCACGTCGGCCATGGGATGGCGCCAGACCAGCGTGCCGATGGCCGCAACGGTCATGATGCCGTAGACGAACTGGCTCAGCCAGGCATTGGGGACGTGGATATACATGATCCTGACCGTCGCCCCCATCTGGTAGTCTTCGGGCGAGCCGTAAAGGGCAAGCCACAGCCCCCAGACGAACAACAGCACCGTCACACCGGCGAGCGGCCAGATCAGACGCCCCGACCAGGAAAGGAACGCGCCGGGATGGCCCAGCCTGTCGTACCAGCGCATCGGGCGGACAGTCTCCGTGCTTGCCATTGGCGGACGCATCTCCCGTGAAAAAGCGGCTCTTGTTAGTCTTCGCCCAAACGCAGCGCAAGCCCGGCGGCAAAGGGGGCGATCGCGCTCAGCACCAGGCTCAATGCCGCCAGGAAAAACAGCGCGGCCCGGTCGGCGCCGGGTGCCGGCGGCGGCGCCACCGCCCCGATGCCGAAAATGAGGATGGGGACGGCGAGCGGCAGAATGATGACCGGCCCGATCAGCCCGCCGCGCCTGAGGCCGACCGTTATCGCCGCGCCGATGGCGCCGAGCGACATCAGGCCCGGTGTTCCGATCAGCAGCGACAGGAGGGTCCGCCCCAGGGTTTCCAGGCTCATGCCGAGCAAAAGCGCATGGATCGGCACGGCAAGAAGAAGCGGCAGGATCACCGTCAGCCAGAAGGCGACGAGCTTGGCGAAAACGATCGCCTCCATGGCGATGTCGGCATTGCGGAAGGCCCTGAGAGAGCCGTCCTCGCGGTCGGACATGAACAGGCGATCGAGACCCAGAAGCAGGGCCAGCACGGCCGCGATCCAGACGATGCCCGGGGCGATGCGGCCGAGCAGGACCTTGTCCGGTCCGACGGCGAAGGGCATCAGCGCCCCGACCAGCACGAAGAACAGCAGCAGTGTCATCAGATCGCCGCCGGCGGCGACGGCGAGGCGGATGTCGCGGCGGACGACGGCGGCAAAACCGGTCATGGCCGACCTCCGAGCACGATGCTGCGCGGCCGCCGGTCGAGCCCGATCGGCTGATGCGTGGCGATAACGGCAAGACCACCGGCCGCAAGTTGCCGGTCGATCAGCCCGGCGACCCATGCGTCGCCCTGTTTGTCGAGGGCCGATGTCGGTTCGTCGAGCAGCCAGACCGGCCGCGGTGCGACGACAAGCCGGCTGAGCGCCAACCGCCGCGTCTGCCCGGCGGACAAAAGACCGGCGACAAGATCGGCGGCATGATCGAGCCTGGCCTCCTCGAGCGCCGGCGCGATCCGTGCCCGGTCGCCGCCGTTGAGATCGGCCCAGAATTCGAGATTGTGCCTGAGGGTGAGGCTGGGCTTGATCGCACCGAGATGCGACAGGAAATGCAGATCGGACCCCGGCCGTTCCTCGTCGCTGCGCCCATGCCAGACGATCTGGCCCTCATGGGCCAAAAGCCCGGCAAGGCACATAAGCAGCGAGGATTTGCCGGCCCCGTTCGGCCCGGTCAGCATCAAGGCCTCGCCCGGACCCAGCTTGATGTCGAGATCGGCGAACAAAGGCCGCCCGCCGCGCGTACAGGCGAGTTTTTCGACTGTCAGGCGTCTGACGGCAAAGTGTTCGGGTCGGAACATGATCCGTCATAAAGACGGAAAACTCGGTACTGGCAAGCCAAGTCTCAATTGATTATAAGGCGCCCACATTCGGACCTTCGCGCGCGGGGGGAACCGGTATGCCTCATGCCGGCCGCCGAGAGGTTCGATTGACAGATCACCTCAACAGCACAGGCGGCTTCTTCATGGCTCAAACCTCTCTCGACAGCTTTAAATCCAGAAAGACCCTTTCGGTCGGCGGCAAGACCTACGTCCATTACTCGCTGCCCGACGCCGAGCGGAACGGCCTCGCCGGCATTTCGAGATTGCCGAATGCGATGAAGGTGGTGCTCGAGAACCTGTTGCGCTTCGAGGACGGACGCACGGTCAGGAAGCAGGACATCCTCGCCGTCGCCGAATGGCTCAAGACCCGTCACTCCGACCACGAGATCCAGTACCGTCCGGCGCGCGTCCTGATGCAGGACTTCACCGGCGTGCCGGCCGTGGTCGACCTCGCCGCCATGCGCGATGCGACGCAAAAGCTTGGCGCCGATCCCCAGAAGATCAATCCGCTGGTGCCGGTCGATCTGGTCATCGACCATTCGGTCATGGTCGACCATTTCGGCACGCCCCTGTCGTTCGGCCAGAATGTCGAGCGCGAATACGAGCGCAATGGCGAGCGCTACGAGTTCCTGAGGTGGGGCCAGTCCGCCTTCGACAATTTCCGCGTCGTGCCGCCCGGCACCGGCATCTGCCACCAGGTCAATCTCGAATATCTGGCCCAGACCGTGTGGACGCGTGACGAGGACGGCGAGACCGTCGCCTATCCCGATACGCTCGTCGGCACCGACAGCCACACCACCATGGTCAACGGTCTGTCGGTGCTCGGCTGGGGCGTCGGCGGTATCGAGGCGGAAGCCGCCATGCTCGGCCAGCCGATCACCATGCTCATCCCCGAGGTCGTCGGCTTCAGGCTGACCGGGGAAATCAATGAGGGCATCACCGCCACCGATCTGGTGCTGACCGTCACTGAAATGCTCAGGAAAAAGGGCGTGGTCGGCAAGTTCGTCGAATTCTTCGGCCCCGGCCTCGACCATCTGAGCCTCGAGGACCAGGCGACCATCGCCAACATGGCGCCCGAATACGGCGCGACCTGCGGCTTCTTCCCGGTCGACAATGACACGCTCGACTATTTGCGGACCTCGGGCCGCTCCGCAGAGCGCGTGGCGCTGGTCGAAGCCTATGCCAGGGCGCAGGGCATGTTCCGCGACAACGCCGCGCCCGAGCCGATCTTCACCGACACGCTCGAACTCGACCTTTCGACCGTCGTGCCTTCGATCTCCGGCCCCAAGCGCCCGCAGGACCGCGTCGTCCTCGCCGAAGCGGACAGCAAGTTCGCCACCGCCCTCAAGGAGATCGCCGGCCACGGGCTCACCGACGCCCGCTTCCCGGTCGAGGGCGAGGACTTCACCATCGGCGACGGCGACGTCGTCATCGCCGCCATCACCTCGTGCACCAACACCTCCAACCCTTCGGTGCTGATCGCCGCCGGTCTCGTCGCCAGGAAGGCGCACGCGCTCGGCCTTCAGTCCAAACCCTGGGTCAAGACCTCGCTGGCACCTGGATCGCAGGTGGTCTCGGAATACCTCAACGCCTCGGGATTGCAGGCCGATCTCGACGCCATGGGCTTCAACCTGGTCGGATATGGCTGCACCACCTGCATCGGCAATTCCGGTCCGCTGCCGCCGGCCATTTCGAAGTCGGTCAACGACAACGACCTGGTCGCCTGCTCGGTCTTGTCCGGCAACCGCAATTTCGAGGGCCGGGTCAATCCCGACGTCAGGGCCAATTATCTGGCCTCGCCGCCGCTGGTGGTCGCCTATGCCATCGCCGGCTCATTGAACGTCAATCTGGTCAACGATCCGCTCGGTACCGACAGGGACGGCAAGCCGGTCTATCTCAAGGACATCTGGCCGACCAATGAGGAAATCGCCGATCTCGTCCGGACCTACATCACCCCGGAAATGTTCCGCACCCGCTATGCCGACGTCTTCAAGGGCGACACCCACTGGCAGGGCATCGAGGTCACGGGCGGTGAAACCTATGACTGGAATTCGTCCTCGACCTATGTCCAGAACCCGCCCTATTTCGACGGGCTGACCAAGGAACCCGAAGCGGTCACCGATGTCGAGAACGCCCGCATTCTCGGGCTTTTCCTCGATTCGATCACCACCGACCACATCTCCCCGGCCGGCTCGTTCAAGAAGGACACCCCGGCCGGCAAATATCTCACCGAACGCCAGGTCCTGCCCAAGGACTTCAATTCCTACGGCTCGCGGCGCGGCAATCACGAGATCATGATGCGCGGCACCTTCGCCAATATCCGCATCCGGAACCAGATGGTGCCGGGCACCGAGGGCGGCTTCACCAAGGGGCCGGACGGCTCGCTGATGCCGATCTACGACGCCGCCATGGCCTATGAGGCCGAAGGCACGCCGCTCGTCGTCTTCGCCGGCAAGGAATACGGCACCGGCTCGTCGCGCGACTGGGCCGCCAAGGGCACGCGCCTGTTGGGCGTCAGGGCCGTCATCGCCGAAAGCTTCGAGCGCATCCACCGCTCCAACCTCATCGGCATGGGCGTGTTGCCGCTGCAGTTCAAGAATGGCGAGAGCTGGCAAAGCCTTGGCCTTGGCGGCGACGAGACGGTGAGCATCGGCGACATCGCCGGCATCACCCCGCGCGCCAGCGTGCCGATAACGGTTACACGCGCCGACGGAAGCTCGGTCAAAGTTGACACGCTTTGTCGCATCGATACCGAAAACGAGCTCGACTACTACCGCAATGGCGGCATCCTCCACTATGTGCTGCGCAACCTCGTCGCAGCCTGACGCACCGGTGATGACAGCAACTTCAAGCCCCTGTGACTTTGAGTTGTTCGCCGCAAGGGCTAAAAGGGAATGCATGAAATGGCGTTCCCTTTTTCTTTTGTCGGCAGCTCTGGTGTGGACCGCGCCTGCCGCCGCCGCCGAGCTGCGCACCGATCCGGCTGCGGTGCTTGAACTGTTCACCTCCGAGGGCTGTTCGTCCTGCCCGCCAGCCGATGCGCTCCTGACGGAAATCGGCGCGCGCAAGGACGTGATCGCCCTCGCCTATCATGTCGATTACTGGAACTATATCGGCTGGCCCGACACCTTCGGCAGCCCGACCTTTTCCAACTACCAGCGGGCCTACCGCGCCGCCCGTGGCTACGCCGACGTCCGTACACCCCAGTTCATGGTCAACGGCATCAGGGAGATCAACGGCTCCCGGCGCGGTGCTCTGGATGCGGCGCTGGCCGCCGCGGCGCTGCCCATTCCGCTTTCCCTTGACCAAAAGGATGGACGGCTCGTCGTCTCGGCTTCGGGAAACACCGCCTTTCCCGAATCCAAGCTCTGGCTCGTCACCTTCAAGTCCGAGGCCAGCGTCGAGATCGACCGCGGCGAGAACGAAAACCGGGTGCTCGACTACTCCCATATCGTCACGGGGCGGCATGTCATCGGCATGTGGGATCCCAAGGACGGGGCCAGCGTCACGCTGCCGCTTGCCGACCTGCTCGGCACCACCAGCGACGGTGCCGTCGTCCTCATTCAGGAATACAGCGACGGCAAGCCCGGTCGCATTCTCGGCGGCGCCTCCTTCCTGCGCTAGAGCGTTTTCAGGCGAAGTGGATACCGGTTCGCCGGTTCGAAAACGCGACCACGCAATAACCTGGAGCTTCCGTTCCGAGTCCATCAGAACGGAGAATGCTCTAGAGCAAGTCCTTTTCACGGAGGAAGATTGCCTCTTCCGCCTCTCCCCAGGGGGGAGGGGTGTCGCCGCCGGCCGAGCCGTCTTTGCCGTCTTCACCCCGCAAATGTGCAAAGCGTCCGTTCCGGGGGCTGGAACGGACGCTTCAGAGAAGAGAAGATTTTACTTTGGAGGGGGTCGGCTCCGGAGCGTCTGGATTGGGGGCTCATTGCGCTCCGGAGCCGTTACTGGAGGCAACGTGGATGTGGTACCGGCGCATTTGGGCCGAAGCACGATGAGAATGTGACCAAATCAGGGAATTTCCGCCTCGCGTCCTCCCGTGCTTTCCGGCACGGATCAGCGCCGCAAATTCCGCCCTGTCCTGCTCCCGGACGGCAGGTCGGCAGCCGTTTTCGCCCGGGAACGCGCCTGCGCGGATTTTCCCGCTTGCCAGCACCCGCCAATGCGTCTTTCATGACGAAGAGATGACAAGGGAGGCTGCATCTTGGCAGAAAACCCCGAGATAGCACTCCGGCCGGCCGAGCCAGCGCTCCGGTCGGCCGAAATCATCCCGTTTCCGACCGCGCCTGCCGAATCCGTGGCGAGGGCGTCGAAACCCGTCGAAATCGTTGCGTTCAATAAAAAGGAGCTTTCGCTCCTGCTCAATGTCTATGGCCGCAAGGTCGCCGCCGGAGAATGGCGCGACTATGCGCTCGACATGCTCAGGGACGGTGCCTATTTCTCGATCTTCCGCCGCACCTCGGAGCGGCCGCAATATGTCGTCGAGAAGAATCCGCGCCTGAGAAACCGGCAGGGCCAGTTCACCGTGACCAGTGCCGAGGGCAAGGTCCTCAGGCGCGGCCATGATCTCGAACGGGTGCTGCGCGTCTTCGACTACAGCCTGTCGGTGGTGAAATAGGCTTCGGGCCGTCAACGAGCCCTGATTCGGGCGACGTGGCATTTCGTCTTCTCCCACCATCCCCTCCGTTCGCCCTATTGTCTGCTCGTCCGGGCTGCGGTCCGACCCGGCAAACAAGAATGACGCGACCATCCAGGGTGGACGCGAAAACGACGCTCGATCAATGGCTGGAGCGCAACTGACAGGAATCAGCCAAAGCATGCCTCGGGGGTGCGCCCCTTTGACAAGAAAAGGCCGCGGTGCGAACCGCGGCCCTTTTCATCGCTGGCTACCTGACAGCCTAG
>CAZKTH010000135.1:0-9006 GCA_964555575.1 uncultured Devosiaceae bacterium
CGCTGGCGAGCATTGAACGGAAGGTCAGCATCTCGCCGAACACGGAGGCCGTCTCGGCCAGGGTCAGCGGCGTCGCGGCCAGCAACGGCCCCTGCGCCGCCGCCAGGCGCTGGTGGACGCCATGGCCGAGTTCGTGCGCCAGGGTCATGACGTCGCGCGCCTTGCCCATGTAGTTGAGCATCAGATAGGGGTGGGCGCTCGGCACGGTCGGATGGGCGAAGGCGCCCGGCCCCTTGCCCTGCCGGACCGGCGCATCGATCCAGCCATTGGAGAAGAAGGGCAAGGCGACCTCGACCATTTCCGGCGAGAACTGCCCATAGGCATTAAGGACGATCGACTTGGCCTGGGCCCAGTCGAAGACACGGTCGTCCGAGGTCGGCAGCGGCGCGTTGCGGTCCCAGGCATTGAGCTTCGACTTACCGAACCATTTCGCCTTCATGGCGTAATAGCGATGGGAAAGCCGCGGATAGGCGGCCCTCACCGCCGTTTCCAGCGCCTCGACTACTTCTGGCTCGACCGAATTGGCCAGGTGCCGGCTGTCGGCAACGTCCTTGAAGCCGCGCCAGCGGTCCGAGATCTCCTTGTCCTTGCTGAGGACATTGGTGATCTGGGTGAACAGGCGCTGGTTCTCGGTCAGGACCTTGGAAAGGGCATGGAAGGCCGTTTCGCGTTTTGCCTCGTCCTTGTCGGACATCAGGGTCAGGGTCGGTTCGAGCCCGAGGATTTCGCCGTCGACGTCGAATTTGAGGCTGGCCATGGTTTCGTCGAACAACCGGTTCCACGCCGCCCGTCCGGTCTGCGACTTGTCGTGGAACAGTTCCTCGACCCGGTCCTCGAGCTGATAGGGCTTGGCCTTGCGCAATTCGTCGAACCAGGTGCGATAGCGCGCAAGTCCTTCTTGGGTCGCGATGGCCCTGTCCAGCACCCCGTCATCGACACGGTTGAGTTCGAGGGTGAAGAACAGGGTCCTTGTCGACAGCCTGGTCAGCGCGTCCTGCGTGTCGCCCAAAAGCTTGGCGCGGTCCGGGTCGGCGGTGTTCTGCACATAGCTGAGATAAACGAACGAGCCGATGCGCCCTTCGAGATCGCCAAGCGCCTCGTAATCACGGATCGCTTCGATCAGCCCGCCATGGGCGGCCAGGTCGGCGAGCTTGCCCTTGTACTTGTTCTCGAACGCCGCAGAGTCCTCTTCCGCCTTTTTCATCCCTGCCCTGAACTGAGGCGAGTCGGCGCCGGGATACAGGTCGTCAAGATTCCATTCCGGCATGTCGCCGAACCGGTTGTGATCCTTGTTGGCCGCCTTGGCGGATTGGGGTGCGCGCACAGGAAGGTGCATGGGAAAACTCCGGAATGAGAGGAAGAAGAAGGGCGCCACATTTAGCACGATCGCGGCGAGTGAAAACCGCCATTCGGGCAAGACGATGGACAACGCAACCACGCCGCCGGCCCGATACGGCACCAGACACATTCCGATAGAAACCCGCCATCAGCATTAAAGCCCTGTTAAGGGGGGTCGCCTAGGCTGCCTCAAATCGGCACAACGCGAGTCGGACGCGGCCGAATTCAAGAATATAAACAAAAGATTATCGGCGTAAACCAGTATGACCAAAGTACTTGTCGTCGATGACGACCCCATCCAGCTTCGCCTGACGTCCGAAGTCGCCAAAAAGGCGGGTTTCGACGTGTTGGTCGCCAGCGGCGGCAATGAGGCACTGGCGCTTCTGAGCGGCAGCGGCGCCATCGGCGCGGTCGTTCTCGATCTGGTCATGCCCGATCTGGACGGGCTCGGCGTCCTCGAGCAAATGCGGCAAAGGGGCATCGCGGTGCCGGTGATCGTGCAGACCGCCAGGTCCTCGCTCGAAACCATCGTTTCGGCCATGCGGCTCGGTGCCGCCGATTTCTTCGTCAAGCCGGTGGCGCCCGAGCGGTTGATTGTCTCCTTGCGCAACGCCCTGCAGATCGGCGAGCTCGAGACGGCCATCAGGACCGAGCGCAGCCGCCGCGCCGGCCAGTTCGGCATCAATGACATCCTCACCCGCTCCCCGGCGATGGACCGTACCCTCGATCTTTCCCGCAAGGCGGCCAAGTCGACCATTCCGGTACTGATCGAGGGCGAAAGCGGCACCGGCAAGGAACTGATCGCCCACGCCATCCAGGGCTCGGGCGATCGTGCCGGCAAGCCCTTCGTCGCCGTAAACTGCGGTGCCATTCCCGCCAATCTCGTCGAATCGGTTCTGTTCGGTCATGTGAAGGGATCGTTCACCGGCGCCATTTCGGACCATGCCGGCAAGTTCCAGGAGGCCCATGGCGGCACGCTGTTTCTCGACGAGATCGGCGAACTGCCGCAGGAGGCCCAGGTCAAGCTCCTGCGCGCCCTGCAGGACGGCGAGGTCGAGCCGGTCGGGGCGGCGCATCCCACAAGGGTCAATGTCCGGGTGATCTCGGCCACCAACCGGCGTTTGCTGAACATGGCGCGCGAAGGCTCGTTCCGCGAGGACCTTTATTACCGTCTCAACGTCTTTCCGATCTTCGTGCCGCCCCTCAGGGAACGTCCCGAGGACATTCCCCTGCTCGCCGAACACTTCCTTGCCCGCTTCTCGGCCGAGGCCGGCAAACGCTTCGCCGGGCTGTCGTCCGAGGCGCTGGCGCTGCTTTGTGCCTATGACTGGCCAGGCAATGTCCGCCAGCTCGAAAACGCCCTTTATCGCGCCGTGGTCCTGGCCGAGGCGGATTATCTCAGGCCGGTCGATTTCCCCCAGATCGCGGCGCATCAGGCCGGCGTCGCCCGGGCGCGCGAGGAAGTGTCGGGCCTGCCCGTCCCCGACCGCCCGACGCGGATCGACGAGGCGCCGCCCCGCCGTCCCGCTGTCGAAACCCCGCCCGAGCCCGAGCCGGCCGATCGCTTCCTTGATCCGCAAGGAGCGCTGCAGACCCTGTCCAGTATCGAGCGCGATCTCATCCTGTTCGCCATCGAGCACTGCGACGGCCGCATGACGCGGGTGGCGCGGGCGCTGGGCATCGGCCGCTCGACCCTTTACCGCAAGCTCAAGGAATACGGCATCGACGGCGACGAGGACGTGGCGGCCTGACGCCCGGTCGCGAAAGTTTGAACCGCACTTCGGGACGATGCGTCAAAAAAGGGAACCAGCGTTTCCGAAGCGGAACGGGCCACCGCGCCGCCGGATCGGAAACGCGAGCATTCGGACTGTTGGAAAAGGGACACACCTCACATTTTCGCGTCGGCGATGGCGATGCCGGGAAAATCCGGTTAGTGCTTGTGTTAGTATTGACTGATAACATCAGCCGTTGATTGCGCGAGAGGCAGGCGCAAGGGGTGTGCTTGGGGAACAAATGAAGCGTTTGGTTATCGGCCTTTGCCTGGCGGTCGGGCTTGCGACACCCGTTTTCGCCATCACCCCGGAAACCGTCGAGATCAATGGGCACGAGGCGACCCGCATCGTCATCGCGCCGCCCGAAAGCGATCTGGCGCGCATCATCAAGACCGGTTTGAGAACCGCGCTCGACAAGGCCTCGGGTTCGCATGTCGAGGATGCGCTCAAGCTCTACTATTTCTACGGCGCCCGCCATTTCGAGCCGCTCTGGCTCGCCACCGGGCCGGGCGGCACGATCGTCTGGTCGATGAATGCCGAAAAGATCATGGAGGCCTTCTACAAGGCCGACTATTCCGGCCTCAACCCGGACGACTATCTCAATCCCGATTTCCAGGTCCCGCCGCGCAACGCCGATCCGGCCCGGCTGGCCGAACTCGAAACCGAATTCTCCGACGCCGCCCTCAAATTCGCCAGCGACCTGCATTCGGGCCGCATCGATCCGCAGCGCATCTCGCGTTCGATCACCGAACAGCCGCCCAGGCTCGATTCCGCCGATACGCTGATACAGCTCGCCACCGGCAGCGACCCGGCAGGCTATCTGAAGGGCCTCGAACCGCGGCAACGCGAATATCTCGCACTCAAGGGGCTGCTCGCCGACTACCTGTCGGGCAAGGTCGAGGAAGTCACCGCCATTCCGGACGGCAGGATACTGCGCCCGGGCATGAAGGACGAGCGCCTGCCGCTCTTGCGCAAGCGGCTGAAGCTGCCGGCGCCCGAAACCGATCCGCTCGTCTATGACGACGCCACCGTCGCCGCCGTCGAAACCTATCAGCAGTCGCGGGATCTTCTGGTCGACGGCATTGTCGGCCCGGCGACCATCGCCGCGCTCAATGGCGGCGAGGCGACCTCGAAGGGCGACATCATCGCCAACATGGAACGCTGGCGCTGGATGCCCGAGGACATGGGCAAATATCACGTCGAGGTGAACATCCCCGAATTCCGCCTCGCCATCGTCGACAACGGCGACGTCACCTATGCGACCCGCGTCGTCACCGGCAAGCCGACCAAGCAGACGCCGATCTTTTCCGACGAGATCGAAATGATCGTCGTCAATCCCTACTGGAACGTCCCCAGTTCCATCGCCGTCAACGAGATCGGCCCCAAGCTCCAGAGCAATCCCGGCTATATCGCCAACAACAACATGGAACTGCTTTATGGCGGCAAGGTCGTCGATGCCTCGGCGGTCGACTGGTCATCCACCAGCGTTCAGAATTTCTCCATCCGCCAGCGTCCCGGCGCCAGCAACGCCCTGGGGTCGATCAAGTTCCTGTTCCCCAACCAGCACAATGTCTATCTGCACGACACGCCGTCGAAATCGCTGTTCTCCCGCTCCTACCGGGCCTTCAGCCATGGCTGCGTCAGGGTGCAGAATCCGTGGGATTTCGCCGACGCGCTTCTGGCCCACGAGCCCAAGGTGACCCTTGCCGCGCTCGAATCCGAACGTGGTGGCCGCGAGCAGTGGAACACTCTGGCCAATCACATCCCAGTGCACCTGATGTATTTCACCCTGCGGATCGACAAGGACGGTACCGTCCGTTCCTACAGCGACGTCTACGGCATCAACAAAAAGCTCAAGGACCTGCTCGGCGTCTGACCGGTTGCGACGGCGCCCGCCCTGTCCGTTGTCCGCCCCCTAAGTCGTTAACACTCGTTAGCTTTTGCGCCTTGGTTCGGCCGCGTTTGCCGGCTATGGAAAATCTGCCACACAGGGGCTGTCTGGCATTTGACGTAAAATACCGTTAATAAATCCTCTACGGATTTGGCGCAATTTAGTAACTTCGGGACAACCGGAGAATCTGGGCAGAGTTGAGCGTGCAAAAGGGCAGGACATTCCGGACGATCTTCGCTCGGCTGATGACAATGTGTCTTGCATTGCTTCTGGCGCTGGCGATTGGCATGCCGACCGTCAAGGCCGCCGGCGGCGACAGAACGCTTTACCTCTACTTCACCCACACCAAGGAAACCGGCAAGTTCACGTTCCGCAAGAACGGAAAATACGACTCGCAGGTCCTGGCCGAACTCAACCACTTCCTCAGGGACTGGCGACAGGACAAGCAGACCAAGATGGACCCGGGCCTGTTCGACCTCGTCTGGGAGGTCTATCAGGACGTCCACGCGACCGGCCCGATCTATGTCGTCTCGGCCTATCGCGCCCCCGAGACCAACGCGATGCTGCGCTCGAAATCGGGCGCCGTCGCCAAGAATTCCCGCCATATCCAGGGCATGGCGATGGATTTCTACATCCCCAGCGTATCGCTGGCCAAGCTGAGGGAAGCGGCGATGAAGAAGCAGGTCGGCGGCGTCGGCTACTATCCGGCCTCCGGCAGCCCCTTCGTCCATCTCGACACCGGCAGTGTCCGCGCCTGGCCGCGCATGACCGCGGCGCAGCTGAAAAAGCTTTTCCCCAACGGCGAGACGCTGCATCTGCCCTCGGGCTCCAACACACCGATTTCCTCCTCGGGCTATCAGCTCGCCCAGGCCGAGTGGAGCAAGTGCCACACCATCCCCTGCTCGGCCACGCCGACGCCCGCACCCGCGACCACGACCTTTGCCGTCGCCCAGAACGACGACGGCCCGACCGCCGGCAATGGCAAGACCCTGATGGACTGGCTTTTCGGCAACGGGGAGGCCGATGAAGCGGCGGCCGACGGGCAGTCCTCGCCGGCTCCGATCGCCGTTGCCAGCGCGCCGCCGCCTGTTCCCGCCTCGCCGCCGGCCAGCCTTTATCTCGGCCAGAACGAACTGCCCTTCGGCATCGGCAGCGATCCACTCGTGGTGGCCGAGGCGGCGCCGGTGCCCGAAGCCCGTCCGGCCTGGATCGAGAATTCCGAGGTCGCCGGCAACGCCGTATTCACCGTCGCCTCGATCAACCCGAACGTCGTGGTCGCGCCGCCGTCCGAGCCGCAGCCGATGCCGCAGATTTCCACGACCCTGCCGGCACCTTTTGTCGCCGCCTATGCGCCGGCCGTCGCACCGGAGCCCGACGCGCAGCGGGCGCTTCAGATGATCCTCGAGCGGCGCGCCGCCGAAAAGGCCACGCCGCCGGCCGATCTCAACACCACCGGCTCGTCTTCCGGCCTTGCCGCGACCGGGCTCGACGCCACTGCCCTTTCGGCCCTGATCACCGGGACGATGCAGGCGGTCATTCCCCAGGCCAGGCCCCTGGCGCCGATGCCGCCGGTGCTGGTATTCGAGCAGCGCAGCCCGGATTTCATCGCGCCCGATCTCGATCATGTCGCCCAGCTTCTGGTCGATCCGGCCTTCCTGTCCTCCTCGCGGTTCGCCATCATCTTCAATCACGAGAAAGCCGATCTCAGCCCGGCGACCGAACTCGGCGCTCTCGCGCCCAGACTGACGATCGACGGCGATCCGGCCTTCGGGCTCGGGCGTTCCTATTTCGCCCACGGCGCCTCGCTTCTGGTCGCCGCGCGCTAGGACGATATGCGTTCTGATGGAATCAGAACGGAAAATGCTCTAGCGCTCGATCCCCCCGGGCCTACCGACAGGCGCAATCCCGGATCTGCCGGGACGGAGGCAGCATCGGGCTTTTCGCCTGTGTTTGAGCACATTTGCGCCGTTACATTGGCTTTTTCATCTGCTAAACCATGACCAGTTGGGAACGTTCGGGAGCAAACGCGTCCGCGATGGATGACGAACAGGCACCAAAGCTGCTCGATACGACCGACTTGCCCGCGGGGTTGCGTGAGCTTTCCCGCGACGAACTGCGCCAGCTCGCCGATGAACTCAGAACCGAACTGATCGAGGCGGTCTCGGTGACCGGCGGCCATCTGGGTGCCGGTCTCGGCGTCGTCGAACTGACCGTTGCCCTGCACGCCGTGTTCGACACCCCGCGCGACCGGCTGATCTGGGACGTGGGGCACCAGGCCTATCCGCACAAGATGCTGACCGGACGGCGCGACCGCATCCGCACCCTGAGGCAGAAGGACGGTCTCAGCGGTTTCACCCGCCGCGCCGAGAGCGATTTCGACTCCTTCGGTGCCGGCCATTCCTCGACCTCGATCTCGGCCGGCCTCGGCATGGCGGTCGCCTCCGACATGCTCGGCACAAAGCGCAACGTCATCGCCGTGATCGGGGACGGCGCCATGTCGGCCGGCATGGCCTATGAGGCGATGAACAATGCCGGCGCCATGGACGCGCGGCTGATCGTCATCCTCAACGACAACGACATGTCGATCGCGCCGCCGACCGGGGCCCTGAGCGCCTATCTCGCCCGGCTGGTCTCGGGACGCACCTATCGCGGCCTCCGACAGACCGCCAAGTCGATCGCCGACCGTCTGCCGACCTTTTTCAAGGACAAGGCACGCCAGACCGAGGAGTTCACCCGGTCCTTCTTCACCGGCGGCACCCTGTTCGAGGAGCTGGGCTTTTACTATGTCGGCCCGATCGACGGACACAATCTCGACCATCTCCTGCCGGTCCTGAGGAATGTCCGCGACACCGATGGCGGCCCGTTGCTCATTCACGTGGTGACGCAAAAGGGCAAGGGCTACGCCCCGGCCGAACAGTCGGCCGACAAATATCACGGCGTTTCCAAGTTCAACGTCATCACCGGCGCCCAGTCCAAGCCGGTCTCAAACGCACCGACCTATACCTCGGTCTTCGCCGACTCGCTTGTCGCCGAGGCAAAAAAGGACGACAGGATCGTCGCCGTCACCGCCGCCATGCCGGCCGGCACCGGCCTGGACACGTTCGAGGAGATCTTTCCGTCCCGCATGTTCGACGTCGGTATCGCCGAGCAGCACGCCGTCACCTTTTCGGCCGGTCTTGCCTCGGAAGGGTTGAAACCCTTCTGCGCCATCTATTCGACCTTCCTGCAACGCGCCTACGACCAGGTCGTGCACGACGTGGCGCTGCAGAACCTGCCGGTGCGCTTCGCCATCGACCGGGCCGGCTTCGTCGGCGCCGACGGGCCGACCCATGCCGGCAATTACGACAACGCCTATCTCGGCGCCGTGCCCAACATGGTGCTGATGGCGGCCAGCGACGAAGCCGAGCTCCGCCACATGGTGGCGACCGCCGCCGCCCATGATGCCGGTCCCATCGCCTTCCGCTATCCGCGCGGCGAGGGCGTGGGGGTCGAACTGCCCGAAACCGGAGTGCCGCTGACGATCGGCAGGGGGCGCATCCTCAAGGAGGGTAGCGCCATCGCCATTCTGTCTTTCGGCGCGCGCCTGAACGAGGTCCGCTCCGCCGCCGAAACCCTGGCCAGCCTCGGCCTGTCGACGACGATCGCCGATGCCCGTTTCCTCAAACCGCTCGACACCGATCTCATCCGCCAGCTCGCCAGCCACCACGAAGTGCTGCTGACCGTCGAGGAAGGGGGCCTCGGGGGCTTCGGCGCCCATGTCGCGACCTTCCTGGCCCGGGAGGGCCTGCTCGACGGCAAGCTGAGATTCCGGCCGCTGATGGCGCCGGACCGCTATGACGAACAGGCGAACCAGGCCGACCAGTTCGCCGTCGCCGGCCTCGATCGCACCGGCATCGTCGCGGCGGCCCTCGGCGCCCTCGACAGCGACCGCCAGGCGCGGGCCCTGTTCCAGGTCGCCTCCGACAAGAGATAGGTCGCATCATTCTTGGGCGGAGGCGCTTGCCA
>CAZKTH010000136.1:0-8947 GCA_964555575.1 uncultured Devosiaceae bacterium
CATCGCCGATCAGAGTGCCAATCCGGCCTATGTCGCCGCCGACCTGCTGGCCCAGACCGAGCACGGCGCCGGCGCCCAGGGGGTGGTGGTTGTCACCTCCGAGGGCCAGGCCGGCGAGATCGCCGCCGAGGTCGAGCGGCAACTGGCGCTGCTGCCACGGGCCGAACTGACCCGCGAGGGCTGGGAGAACTACGGTGCCGTGATCGTGGTCGACAGTCTCGACCAGGCCCTCGCCATCGCCAACCGCATGGCGCCCGAGCATCTCGAGCTTTCGGTCGACGATCCGATGAAGCTCCTTTCCGGCGTCAGGAATGCCGGTGCGGTGTTTCTCGGCCATCATACCCCCGAAGCGATCGGCGACTATCTCGGCGGCACCAATCACGTGCTGCCGACGGCGCGTTCGGCCCGGTTCGCTTCGGGTCTCGGCGTTCTCGATTTCGTCAAGCGCATTTCCGTGCTCCAATGCACGCCGGATGCCCTCGCCGAACTTGGACCGGCGACCGTGACCCTGGCCGAATCGGAGGATTTGAGCGCCCATGGACGATCCGTCTCGATCCGCCTCAACCGCTAGGACCGACCGACAGGTTTTCGGGGCCGAGGAGCGGATCGCGACCGTCACCCTCGACCCCTACACCATCACCTCGATCACCCCGGACGCCGAGCCCGAATGGCGGATCGCCATAAACGAGCTCACCGACGAGAACCATTTCCGCCCGGTGCGCAGCGGCGTCAAAGGGCCCTTTGCCCTGCACCTGTCGATCATGGGCAACTACATCATGATCGACATCCGTACCGCCGACAGTTTCGAGCCGATCACCGCCCATTATCTGTCGCTCAGCCCCTTTTCCGGCCTGATCCGCGATTATTTCCGCATCCGCGATGCCTATTTCGCCGCAGTCAAGTCCGGCTCGACCTTCAAGATCGAGGCGGTCGACATGGGACGGCGCGGTCTGCACAACGAGGCGGCCGACATGCTGATCGCCCGTTTGAAGGGCAAGGTCGAAATGGACCACGAGACGGCGCGGCGCCTGTTCACCCTCATCTGTTCGGTCCAGCCCTATGCCGCCCGCATCGATCCGCGCGATGCCACCCTGCCGCTGGTCCTGTTCATCTGCTCGATGAATGCGGTCAGATCGCCCATGGCGGCGGCGCTGGCGCGGCGGGCCTTTCCGGAAGGGGTGATCGCCCGCTCGGCCGGGGTCAGGAACGGCGTCATCGACGGTTTCGTCCACCAGGTTATGGACGAGATCGGCATCGACATGTCGGCCTATACCCCGCACTCCCTCGACGAACTGGCCTCCCTGCATTTCGACCTTGTCGTCCCGCTTTCGGACGAGGCCGCCGACGAGGTGGCGGCCCGCAAGATCGACGCCGCCGCGATCGAACGCTGGGAGGTGCCCGACCCCAGCCATCAGGGCGGTTCGCGCGAGCAGCGCCTATCCGCTTATCGCGAACTCAGGGATCTTCTGGACCGCAAGGTTCGCGACCGCTTGTCGCCGCTCACAGCGGGTGGTTCACAAAGCGCTTGAATTCCGATAGCTTGCGCGCAAATTCGACCCTGGGTTCCGGATTGGTTTGGTGGTCGCGTGTTCGGACCGGAAAAGTGGATGCCACTTTTCCTGAACATGCTTTGGTTCCATGGGGTTTTCAGGCTGGCGCAATGGCCAGTCGTTCCAGGAGATGCAATGGCAAAGGAAGAAGTGCTTGAGTTCCCGGGCGTAGTAACGGAACTGCTCCCCAATGCGACCTTTCGCGTCAAGCTCGAAAACGAACACGAAATCATCGCCCATACGGCCGGCCGCATGCGCAAGAACCGCATCCGGGTTCTTGTCGGCGACAAGGTTCTGGTCGAAATGACCCCTTATGATCTGACCAAGGGTCGAATCACCTACCGGTTCAAATAGCCGGAACACGCGATGGCGCGCCGCCCCGACCTCATCCTTGCTTCGTCCTCGCCGCGACGGCTGGCCCTTCTGAACCAGGTCGGCATCGAGCCCGAGCATCTGGTGCCGGCCAATGTCGACGAGACGCCGGACAAGGGCGAAGTGCCGCGCCGGCTGGCCCAGCGCCTTGCCGATCTCAAGGCCATGACCGCCCAGAACAAGGCGCGCCAGGCCGGGCTTTCCGACAACGCCCTGGTTCTCGCCGCCGATACCGTCGTCGCCGTCGGCCGCCGCGTCCTGCCCAAGGCCGAGACGATGGAGGAGGCAGCCCAGTGCCTCAAGCTTTTGTCCGGGCGCAACCACCGCGTCTATACCGGCCTCAGCCTGATCGATGCCTCCGGGCGCCTGCGCCGGCGCATGGTTGAAACCCGCATCCGTTTCAAGCGCCTGACGGCCAAGGAGACGGAAGCCTATCTGGCCAGCGCCGAATGGCGCTCCAAGGCCGGCGGCTATGCCATTCAGGGCATCGCCGGGTCCTTCGTCGTCAAGCTCGCCGGTTCCTATTCCGCCGTGGTCGGCCTGCCGCTGTACGAGACGGTGATGCTTCTGAGCGCCGAGGGCTATCCGGTGCATTTCAACTGGCTCAACCAGCCCGGACTCAACGGTGTCTGACAAGAAGATCACCCGTTTGAGGCCGACCCGGCCCTGTCCGATCTGTGGCAAGCCTTCGGTGCAGCGGTTCCATCCTTTCTGCTCGGCGCGCTGCGCCGATATCGACCTCAACCGTTGGCTTTCCGGCGCCTATGCCATTTCGACCCGCGACGACGAGAAAGAGGACGAATCGGCCCCGCCCGAAGCGGACGAGGCCGACCAGTGAGCACTGCCAAAAAACAGAACAATTCCAACCGGAACGCCAGAATCCCAGATGAAAAGCCAGTTTGACACGGAACTTGAAACCCGACTCGTCCGCTATGCCGCCATCGACAGCCAGTCCGACGAGCACGCCACCAAGACGCCGAGCACCGACATCCAGTTCGACATGCTCAGGCTGCTGAAATCCGAACTCGAGGAGATCGGGGCGGCGGATGTTCGCATCAGCGATTACGGCGCGGTGCTGGCAACGATTCCGGCCACGGCAGCCGGTCCGACCATCGGGTTTCTCGCCCATGTCGACACGACGCCACAATTCAACGCCACCGGAGTCAAACCGCGCGTGGTGCGCGGCTATGATGGCGGCGACATCACCTATCCCGACACGAACGAACGCGTGCTCTCCCCAGGCGCGTTTCCCTATCTGAGCGAAAAGATCGGCCACGACATCGTCACCGCCTCCGGCACGACGCTGCTCGGCGCCGACGACAAGGCGGGCGTCGCCATCATCATGACCGCGGCCCGCCATCTGCTCGCCAATCTCTCCGTTCCGCACGGGCCGATCCGCATTGCCTTCACGCCGGACGAGGAAATCGGTCGTGGCGTGGCCGAGGCGCTGCCCGGGGATCTGGCCGTCGACTTCGCCTATACGCTCGATGCCGCCAGGGTCGGCGAGATCGAATATGAGAGTTTTTCGGCCGACGCCGCCGAGGTGACCGTGACCGGCGTCTCGATCCATCCCGGCAACGCCAAGAACAAGATGGTCAATGCCATCCATCTCGCCGCGAAGATCGTTGCGACGCTGCCGCAGGCGACGATGACGCCGGAAGTGACCGACGGTCGCGACGGCTTCATCCATGCCACCGAGATGAGCGGCGGCTCTTCGGAAATGAAGATCAAGCTGATTCTCAGGGATTTCGAGCTCGAGGGGCTCGAGGCCAAGGGTCGGCTGCTGAGGCAGGTCTGCGAAGCCGTTGCCGCGACCGAGCCGCGCGCCGCCATCACCTGCAACATCCGTCCGCAATATCGCAACATGCGCTATTGGCTGGAAAAGGACATGACCCCGGTCGAGCTTGCCCGCGCTGCCTGCCGGGCGATCGGTGTCGAGCCGGTGTCGATACCGATCCGCGGCGGCACGGACGGATCGCTGCTGACCGAAAAGGGCGTGCCGACGCCGAACCTGTTCACCGGCATGCAGAACATCCACGGTCCGCTCGAATGGGTGTCGATCGGGGACATGGCGGTCGCGACCGAACTCTGCCTGAAACTGGTCGAACTGGCCGCCGAGAAAAAGGCATAGGGCGGCGCCTTGCGGACGCAAACGCCACCGGCTTCCGAGAGGGGTTGGTCAAGCTGTCGAGCGGCAGCGCAAGCCTTCCATTGCGCTTTTACGGCATCATCTGGCCGCCATTGATGTCGATGATCTGGCCGGTGATGTAGCCCGACATCGCATTTGAGGCGAGGAAGAGATAGGCCCCGACGCATTCCTCGACCGTGCCCAGACGCTTGAGCGCGGTGGCGGCGATGGCGGCGTTGCGGTTTTCCTCCGAGGTTTCGGCATGGAAAGCCGTCTCGATGAAGCCCGGTGCCACCGTGTTGGCCCTGATGCCGAAAGGGGCGAATTCGCGGGCCTGGTTGCGGGTGATCGAATGCACCGCCGCCTTGGCCGAGGCATAGATCACCGAGCCGGCCGCGCCGCCGTTCCTGCCCGCGATCGAGCCGGTATTGATGATGGCGCCGCCGCCGGCCTGCTTCATGAAGGGCAGGGCGGCCTTGGTGACGTTGAAGATCGAGCGCACATTGAGATCGTAGACCTGATCGTAGAGCTCGTTGTCGAACTCGGCGTTGGACAGGCGCCGGATCATCGAGCCGGCATTGTTGATCAGGATATCGATGCCGTCGAGGGCCGAGGCGGCATCCGCGACGATGCGGCCGGCGCTGGCTGCGGTCGAGACATCGCCCGAGACCAGGGCGGCGAATCCCTTGTCGTTCTCGATCGCTTCGACGATTTTTTGCGCCGCCATGATGTTGCGGTTCCCATGCACGGCAACCTTGGCGCCGAGCCGGCCGAATTCGCGCGCCAGGGCGGCGCCAATGCCGAGCGATGAGCCGGTGATCAGAACCCGTTTGTCCTTGAGGTCTTCGAGCACGCGCGCTTTTCCTTCTGATTGATCCTGTTGCCCGTGGAGCACGATGCGTCCCGACTGGATCGCAATGCCTGCCCCATCTGGTTATGGTCGCATCGCTTCCTGCGGAAAGCCGCTATCCGCTTCTGCGCAGGATGCTCTAGCATACCAGCAGGCGCCGGCAAATCGCCAGTGCCGCGCAACCTTTGGCCGCAGCAGCCGATTAATGTGACGCTCGGTTGAAAACCATGGTCGAGGCTTCTGGACAACCCCCGCCATAGCCCCTATAAACCGCCCACATTCGCGCCGCGCGGCGCGACGTGCCCAGGTAGCTCAGTTGGTAGAGCAGCGGACTGAAAATCCGCGTGTCGGTGGTTCAATTCCGCCCCTGGGCACCATAATTGCTCAGCGAAACCAATGGACTGTGTGCAGGATGCGTTCGTGCTCGGACCGGTGGGGTTGCACCGGATTTCCGATTGTCCGCGTTCGCAGGCTCCGGCCCGCCCCCGGCCTTTCGTGCCCGGATGGCGGATTCGCCCAGGGGCGAGTCCGGCCGCGTCGCTGACGGTGGGCAAAAGCCGGCGCCTTGCCGGATGGATCTGTCTCAGTTCTTGTCGACCGGGCGCGAGCGCATGCGGCGTGCCGTCTCCCGTTCGGCGCGCTTGCAGCGCATTGGTGGCAATCCCTTGTCCATCAGGGCCATGTCCTCGAGCACCATGTCGCCCATCTGCTTGAAGGCGACGTCCATCGCGCCGGCACGATGGGCCGAGCGGATGAAGCCGTCGAGCCGGCGCACCCGGTGGTCCCCGGGCATCGGCTCGAAGGGGAAGACATCGCTGGCCGCCATGATGTGGCCGCGCTCCACCGCATCGCACAGGGCGTCGAAATCGACGACATCGGCGCGCGACAGCAGGATGAGCGCCGCGCCCGGACGCATGCGGGCAAAGGCTTCGGCCCCGAGGAAGCCGCGATTTTCCGTCGTCACGGCGGCAAGCACGAAGACGAAATCCGATTCGGCGAGAACCGTATCAAGGCTCGCCGGCACGACACCGTGATCGACAAGGATCGAGGGCGGCAGCCACGGGTCGTAAACCCGGATGGTGGCACGGAATCCGGCAAGCAGCCGGTTGAGCGCCTTGCCGAGATCGCCAAAGCCGACAATGCCGATGTCGCAGCCGGTCATCAGCCGCGCCTTCTCGTTGCCTTCGCCACCCCATTTCTCCTGTCCGGCGCGGAAATCATTGTCGGCGCCGATGACGCCGCGCGCCAGATCGAGCGCCATGGCAAGGCCGATTTCGGCAACGGGCACCGAAAAGACGGCACCGGTCGTCACCACATGGATGCCGCGGCTGAACAATTCGTCATAGGGCATGTTGTCCAGAAGATTGGATTCGACATTCAGAACGGCTTTCAGATTGGTCAGCCTGGCAAGCGTTTCCGAGGAAACCGGCGGCTGGCCAAGGATGTAGCGGGCGGCGCCCAAAACCGCTTCGCCCAGCGCTGCCACCTTGTCGGCGCCTACCTCGATGAGATCGTAACGGGCGCGCAATTGCGCAAGCTTTTCAGGGGTGAAAATCAACTCGAGCGTGCGCGGCTCGGGGGCGCAAATCACCAGGGGTTTGGATTCGGCAATCATGTTAACTCCTCCTTTCGCTACAATAAATCGATTTACTTGCAAGGTAAACCGATTTATACGGAGAAATGTCAAGAGCGATCGAATGGAAGGGAGGCCATGCGCGCGCAGCAGAAACAGCGACGTGCCACCATTCACGATGTCGCCCACCAAGCGGGCGTCTCGGCGGCGACCGTCTCGAAAGTGCTGCACGGCGTGACTACGGTGAAGCCGGAAAGCGTCGCGCGCATCCACAAGGCCATCGCCGCGCTCGGCTATCGCATGGATCCGCTGGCCTCCGGTCTGCGCAATGAGCAGCGCCGCATCATCGGCTGCGTCGTGCCCGATCTCGAAAGCAGCTTTTTCGGTGCTCTGGTCACCGGCCTGGAGCGGGCGGCCGAGGCTGCCGGCTACCAGATGATCATCGCCTCGAGCCGGGAGAGCGAAACGCGCGAGGCGGCGCTGGTCGCCCGCATCGATGACTGGCGGGTGGCGGGCATGGTGCTGGTGCCGGTCAGGTCCGAATGCGGTCTTGGCGCGCAGGTGCTGCGCCAACGCGACATGCATGCGGTGCTGGTCGACCGCGTTTCCGCCGACGAGCGTTTCGACACCGTTTCCGCCGACAACTACGAAGCTTCGGCGACGATTGCCGATTTCCTCATCGAACGCGGCCACCGCCATATCCTCTTGCTCGGCGCAACGCGGATCTCCAGGGCGGTGCGTGCCCGTGTCGAAGGCTTTATTGCCCGTGCCGCGGCGCTCGAACCGTCGGCGCGCATCGACCGGCTGCTTTCGGATGACGATCGCGTCACCCAGCGCGACCACATCCGCCACTATTTCGACGACAGGCAGGGCAGGGCGCGTCCCAGCGCCGTGTTCTCGCTGTCGCAGTACTCGACGCTGCTGGTGTTCTCGGAACTGCGTCGTCGCAACATCCGGATTCCCGACGAGATCGCGCTTGTCGGTTTCGACGACGCCGACTGGATGCAGACAATATGGCCGGCGATCACGGCGGTGGCACAGCCGGTCGAGGCCATGGCCGACCGCGCGCTCCGGACCCTGCTCGACAAGGTCGAGGGGAAAGGTACCGGATTCCCCGCCCAGTTCCTGGAACCCTGCACCCTCAGGGTGCGCCAGTCGGCCGGGGAAAAGTGGAAATCGTCGCACCGATCGAGAAGCGGCGGATGACATCGATCAATCGCTTCAACAAGGAGGAAACCATGACCTGACTGAAACCCGGACCGATGCTCGGCATCGCCGCGATCAATTCGACCGAGGTTTATGAAACGCCGGTCGCGGTCGGCTGTGACGGCATTGCGACGCTCGCAGGCATGAACCATGTTCATCCCGCCATCGCCCCGGCACTGGCGATCCGGCATCCGGTAGCGAACAATCCCGGGGATGTGATAGACATCGGCCTGCCGTTTCTCCACCGCGCGGTCGAGGCGGCCGGATTTCACTGCGCCTGAGACCAATGAACGATATCGCCGCCGGTTCCACCGGCACCGCCTCCGATCTTGCCACCCGCATCGCGGCGCTGCCCGAAACCGGCGCTCGGCGTTTGGCGGCGATCGCCGGACCGCCCGGATCGGGGAAATCGACGCTCGCCGAGGCGGTGGTCGGCAAACTCAGGCGGCGCGGGCATGACGCGGTGCTCATGCCCATGGACGGCTTTCATCTCGACAATCGCCTGCTCGAAGCGCGCGGTCTGCTGCTGCGAAAGGGGGCGCCGGAAACCTTCGATTTCGGCGGTTTGTTCACCGCCCTCAAGCGGGTGCGCGACGAGGATTCGGTCATCCTGCCGGTCTTCGACCGCTCCCGCGAGATCGCCATTGCCGGCGCCGAGGAAATCCGCGCCGAAACGCGGATCGTCGTGGTCGAAGGCAATTATCTGTGCCTTGACGAGGATCCCTGGCGCGCCCTGGCGCCGTTGTGGGACTTTTCCGTCTTCCTCGACGTGCCGATGCCCGAACTCGAACGCCGGCTGGTGGCGCGCTGGCTGCGCTACGGCTTCGATCCGCAGGCGGCGATGGCCAAGGCGCGCGGCAACGACATCCCCAATGCCAGGCGGGTCAAGGGCGCGTTGGGGTGGGTCGATCTGGTGATCGCGTAAGCGATGCGCAGACAAGGCGCAGCGGCCTGAAAGCCTTCTCGGCCGTGCAGCAGGCGCTGCAGCCTCGGGAATTCCGGTAGAGCCCGGTGTGACCGGGACGTGACCGGGTCGTCTTGCCCCTGGAGCATCGGGCGAAAAAGCGGATCCCGGTTTTTCGCAAGCTGAGGACCGACCCGAAGGAGCAAATCGTGCCGGCGGCACGATCTGAGGTCCGAAGGATGCGACCACAAACAGAGTGAGCATGCGTTCTGATTCCATCAGAACGCATTTTGTTCTGGAGCTTCCGCGCTGATGGAATCAGAACGGAAGCTCCAGGTTATTGAGTGGTCGCGTTTTCGAACCG
>CAZKTH010000137.1:0-8939 GCA_964555575.1 uncultured Devosiaceae bacterium
TCATCGGCTTGGTGGTGCTGGTATTGGCGGCGATGGCATCGACCCGGGCGCCGCTATAGCCCTTGGCGGCGAATTCGGTCATGGCGGCAGCGAGAATTTCCCGCCGCGTCCTTTCGCCAACCCGTGACGATCCCTTCGGCCGGATCTGGGCGGCGCCGTTGCCGACGCGACGGCGCGCCGGTTGCGGCTCCCTGTCGGTCTCGCGCGCCAGTTCGGAGCGCGCCGCGGCGAACTCCTCATCAAGGGCACTGAGCATGCCCAGGGCGAGGTCGACGCCCTTGCCGGCATCCTTGATGCCGGTCGAGCGCTCGATCACCTTGGCATGGGATGCGTAACGTGGATGGGCCCAGAGGTCGCGCGGCACTTTTTTCAGAATGCCGATCCGGCCATTGCGTCCGATCCGGACATTTTTCGGAAGCGTCGACATCATGGTCTCCCAACCGCCACAATTCCGGTATGGAGGGTATGGAATACGGTCAATAAGTATGGAAATCGCATACTTGCAGCGGCCTGTCAACGTTCGACGGAATTGGGCAAGGGAAAATCGGCATGAAGGATCACCATAAATGCCGCTGAAATAGAACTAGTTGGAAAATATAAACTAATTGATTGATATCTCATATATAACACCTGCAACCCATCGACTTCCTGCTTGTGCGGCTCGTATCTGCGGCCCGTTGTCGCGCGTCCGGCATGAAGAGGGTTTGGCGTTGACATTATCTACTAGTAGGTATTTTTCTGGTTCTGGCGCCGCCTTTGGCGTGGCCGGTTCCTGTGTGAGGCAGCGTCCGGCGACACCCGGGCCGGCAGGTGGGAGGATGTGCCATCAGCCTGCCGATAACGGGAACCAGGGGCCGCGCGGATACGATCGGACGATTGATCGAAACGCCCGCCGTCCGGCATGTCGATGCCCGGGGCCGTGCGGGAAGGAGAAGCTAGGGAGGATCCTATGCACAAAGCTTTCTTGCAGGCGGTTGCAGTTGCGGCGGTCGGTCTCGGACTGGCCTTTCCCGCTGCTGCCGCCGAGTTCAGTTTCAAGTTCGCGCATTCGCAGCCCGAGGACTCGGTTCGGCACCAGTCGATGCTGATCTTCAAGGACGCTCTTGAACAAGCGAGCGCGGGCCGCATCGCGGTCGAGGTCTTCGCCGGCGGGCAGCTCGGCACCGAAGCCGAAGTGATGGACATGGTCAAGCTGGGCTCCGTCCAGGGTACGCGCGGCGGCGCCTTCACCAAGGCCAACGAGAAGTTCCTGATCTACACTCTGCCGTTCCTTTACAGCGACACCGAATCCGTCCTGAAGGCGATGCGCAGTGATTTCGGCGCCGAGATCGCTTCGGCGGCCGAGGCCAATGGCTACTACATCCCGGCCACGGGCGTTGCCGGCGGCTTCAGGCAGATCACCAACAACAAGCATCCGATCCAAGAGCCGGCCGACGTTGCCGGCCTCAAGATCCGCACGCCGGGCATCGAGACCATCATCAAGACCATGCAGGCCCTGGGCGCCAGCCCGGTCTCCATTCCCTATGTGGAAGTCTACATGGCTCTGAAGATGGGCGTGGCCGACGGCCAGGAAAACCCGCCCTCGAACATTACGGTGATGAAGTTCTACGAAGCGCAGAAATACCTGTCGCTGGTGAACTACCAGATTCATCCCGATCCCTTCATCGTCAACCTCATCTGGTACGAGGCCCTGCCCGACGATCTGAAGGCGGTGTTCGACAAGGCGGCCAAGGATGCGATGGTGTGGAGCGACGAGCACTGGCTGGCTTCGGAAACCGATTATCTCGACTTCCTCATGACCAAGATGGAAGTCAACGAGGTCACCCCGGCAAACCGGCAAAAATTCATCGAGGCGGTCCAGCCCGTCTGGGACGAATATGTCGCCAACGGCACCTTCACGGCTCTCGAGATCGAACAGGCGATTACCGCCGGCAAGTAGCAGGTCCCTTCTGACTCTTCCTCAACTCTCCGGAGGGTGTACGCTCCCTCCGGATCCCCCGGGAGGAACCCCGGAAAGCGCAACGATGACCCATCCAGCTGCCGCCGCTCCTCAGCATTTCATCCTTCGGCTGGAGAACCTGCTGGTTCAGGGGCTGACGCTTTTTCTGATCGCGGTCTTCGGCTTCGATTTCCTGCTCGTCACCGTCCTGGTGGTCATGCGCTACGGCTTCAACACCGCGATCATCGGCGGGGCCGAGACGAGCGTTTTCCTGTTCATCTACACCACCGCCCTCGGCGCCTCGGTCGATATCGCGCGCGGCAAGCATATCCGCATCGATTCGTTCATCGCCCTGTTGCCGGAGCGCATGCGCAACTGGATCGAAATGCTCAATCTCGCCCTGATCGGCATTCTCAACGCCTTTCTGTTCGTCTATTCGATCCAGTGGATCTCCGTGGTCGGCAACAGCCTCGACCCGGTGCTGCGCATTCCCAACGCAGTCGTCGAGGTGGCCGTTCCGATCGGCTGTTTCTTCGCCGTCCTGTTCTGCCTGACGCGCCTTGCCGCCCGGTTGTTGCCGGCACCGGCCGGCGCGACGACACGGTGAGGCAGGATCATGCTGGTGCTCCTTTTGAGCCTCTTGATCTTCATGCTGATCGGCGTGCCGATTGCCTTTTCCATGGGCCTGTCGGCGCTGCTTTACTTCCTTTTCTTTCAGCCGGCCCTGATCGCGGTGCTGCCGGCGCGCATCTTCGCCGGCATGAATTCCCAGATCATGCTGTCGCTGCCGCTGTTCATCGTCATGGGTCATCTGATGAACCAGGGCGGGCTGACCTCGCGGCTCATCGATTTCTGCATGCTGTTCGTCGGGCGCCTGCGCGGCGGGCTGGGTCTGGTCACCGTCCTGACCTCGATGGTCTTCGGCGGCATTTCCGGTTCGTCGGTCTCCGATGCCGCCTCGATCGGCCAGGTCATGATCCCGGCCATGGAGCGCAAGAAATATCCGACGCGCATGGCGGCCGGCCTGATCGCCGCCTCCTCCACCATGGGCATGATCATCCCACCCTCGATCCCGATGGTGATCTATGCCTTTTCGTCTTCCCAGTCGGTCGGCCGGCTGTTCCTCGGCGGGCTGATCGCCGGCGTCATGGTCGGCGTCTTCATGATGGGAATCGTGTTGTTCCTGGCCCACAAGAACAACTATCCGCGCGAGGAGGTCGACCTGTCGCCGCGCAATGTTGTGCGCGCCTCGGTTGAAGGGGTGCCGGCCTTTCTGATGCCGCTGATCGTCGTCGGCTCGGTCGTCACCGGCATCGCCACCGCTACCGAATCCGCCGCCGTCGGCGCCGCCTATGCCCTGATCGTCGGGATGTTCGTCTATCGCGGCCTCAAATGGCGCGAGCTGCCGAAACTGTTTGGCGAGGCGATCCTTTCTTCCGCCAATGTGATGATCATCATCGCCTTCTCGGTGGTCTTCACCTGGATCCTGGCGCTCGAACACGTCAACCAGATGATCGGCCTGTTCTTCGTGCAATTGCAGCTCGGGCCGCAATCGGCATTGCTGCTGGTCGCCGTCATCATCCTCGCCATCGGCTTCTTCGTCGACGTCAGCCCGGCCATCCTGCTGCTGACGCCGGTCTTCCTGCCGCCGCTGGTCATGCTCGGCGTCTCGCCGATCCAGTTCGGCGCCGTGCTCATCACGGGGCTGGCCATGGGCCTGGTCACGCCACCGGTCGGCATGTGCCTCAATGTCTGCGCCTCGATATCGGGCCACTCGATCATTTCGGTATTCCGCGGCGCCCTGCCGTTCCTGCTGGCCAATCTGCTCGTGCTGACGCTGATCAGCCTGGTTCCGCAGCTGAGCACCTGGCTGCCCGCCCTGGTCATGGGCGATTGATCCGCATCGCGGCGCGCAGACGTCGGCTTTCGGAGTAGACCGTCAAGCATCCGCTGCCGGGACGCAACGTCCGGCACGCCGATGCACCCGCCGCAAAAAAAGAAAAAAGCTTTCCCCAACCCGTCTCCGGCGACGCGAAACAGACGGCCTGTGGTTGGGGAAAAGCTTTTCGGCGCCCATATCACACAGGCGCAGGGGCGATGCAAGCCGCAATTCCGGCGCCGACGCCGTAGCCGCCGGCCGGAAGCATGCCGCTCGAGCAACAAGGCGCGCGGGATTGCGGCGCCTCAAGGCACAGGGCCGGGCCGAGACAAAGGCGGGATGGATGGGAGCTCCCATCCATCCCGTCATCTTTCCCCCGCATCAGTCGTTCCGCCGCCCCTGCCCTATTGCAGGCTGGTGGTGACGCTATAGGCTTGCGGCGAGCGGCCGCCATTGCCGTCGATGATGCGCAGGATGTAGCGGCCCGGACCGGGCAGATCGACGACCAGTTGTCCGTCGCCCTTGGGCGATGTGTCGCCGAGCCAGTTGCCGCCACCGGCCGGATGGACGCCAAGGCCAAGAGAAAAGCCCTGCGGCTGATTGGCGATGACGGCGCTGAAGCGTCCGCCCTGCGGCGCATCGAAGATGAAATAGTCCTGATCACCCGTGGGCAGGATGGTGCCGCTGATGCGACCCGAGGCGGGGATCGGCGTCGCCATGGCGGCATTGGGATTGGGCTCGCCCGTGTCGCCGGTGGGCCGGAAGCTGGTGGTCACGTCATAGCGCTCGACGCTACGGCCACCCACACCGTCGATGATCCTCAAAATGTATCTGCCGGCCGCCGGCAGATCGACCACCAGCTGGCCGTCGCCCTTGGGCGACAGATCGGGCAGCCAGTTGCCGCCCGCCGCCGGATGGACGCCGAAGCCCAGCGTAATGCCAGCGACCGGATGGTCGGTCCTGATGGTCCACTCGCCGCCATCGGGCACGTCGACAACATAGAAGTCCTGGTCGCCGACCGGCAGGATGGCGCCGCCGATATGGCCGTCCGGCGCGATCGGCTTCGCCGTCGCGGCGTTGCCGTTGGGCTCGTATTTGTCGCCGGTCGGCCGGAAGCTCAGGGCGAGCCCGTAGGGATCGATGCTGCGCCCGCCATTGTCGTCCTGGACCCTGAGGACGTATTTGCCCGCTGCCGGCAGGTCGACCACCAGCTTGCCGTCGCCCTTGTCCGAGCGGTCCGGCAGCCAGTTGCCGCCCGCCGCCGGGTGAACGCCGAGACCGACGGCCATGCCCTGCGGCGCACCGGTGATGGCGATGGTCCATTCGCCCTGGTCCGGTACGTCGACGAGGTAGAAATCCGCATCGCCGGCCGGCAGGATGGTGCCGCTGATGGCGCCGTCGGCGGGGATCGGCGGTGCGATGGCCGCATTGTGGTTGGGCTCGTACTTGTCGCCCGTCGGCTTGAACGTCAGGTCGAGATGATAGGGGGCGATGCTGCGACCGCCATTGTCATCCTTGACCCTGAGGATGTATTTGCCGGCCGCCGGCAGATCGACGACCAGCTGGCCGTCGCCCCTGTCCGAACGATCCGGCAGCCAGTTGCCGCCGCCCGCCGGATGAACGCCGAGACCAACCGTCATGCCCTGCGGCGCGCCGGCGATGGCGATGGTCCATTCGCCCTGGTCCGGCACGTCGACGAGATAGAAATCCTCGTCGCCGGCCGTGAGGATGGTGCCGGTGATCGGACCGCTGCCGGCGATCGGCGTCGCCACGGCAGCGCTGTTGTTGGGTTCGCCGCCATCGTCGGCCGGTATGAAGCTCAACCCGAGCACATAGGGGTCGGCGCTGCGCTGGCCGTTGGCTTCGGTGACCTTCAGGAGGTATTCGCCGGCCCAGGGCAGATCGACCACCAGTTCACCCTCGCCCTTGTCCGAGCGGTCCGGCAGCCAGTTGCCGCCGCCGGCTGGATAGACGCCGAGCCCCGTCTTGAACCCGGCGGGCTGGCCGTTGATGGCGATCGTCCATTGTCCGGGCCGCGTCGCATTGACCCGGAAATAGTCCTGGTCGCCGGCCGGCATGATGGCGCCGACAAGCGTGCCGTTGAGCGGGCTGAACACGGCAATGCCGTCGCCATCATTGGGCTCGTGCCGGTCGGGGCTTGGCCTGAAGGCGCTGGAAATCCCGTAGGGCGCGTTCCCCTGCTTGGCGCTCGGATCCTTGACCTCGATGAGGTATTTGCCGGGACCGGGCAGATCGACGACGATCTGGCCGTCGCCTTTCGGCGTGCGGTCGGGAAGCCAGTTGCCGCCAAGGGCCGGACGCACGCCCAGGCTGAGCGAATTGGTCGGCGTGTTCAGCGTTATGCTCAAGCTCAGTTCGCCGCCCTCGGAGGCGTCGACGAGGTAGATGTCGACGTCGCCGGCCGTCTCGATCAGCCCCTGGATCACCGCCGCGATGGCGATGGGCGTGGCAAGGGCCTCCGTGTTGTTGGGTTCGGCATCGGCGCCCTGGGCGGGCGCCACGGGCGGCACCAGCCCGGTGGTCGAGCCGGTGGCGCCGGAATAGGGACTGGCCTGGCCGGCGCCGGTGGTGATCCCGCTCGAGGTGCCGGTGCCCGACGTGCCGCTGCCATTATCGCTGCTCGCGACCTCATTGCCGCTGCCGTCGCTCGTCACCTCGGATTCGAGCGGGCATTCGAATTTGAGCACCCATTGCGTGCCGGTGGTGCCCTCGCAATTGGGCACGACGTCGACCCTTGCCGTCGTCGCCCCGGGCGGGATGTCGATGGCGAAGGTGCCGCTGCCCGACACACAGCCGGTGGTCATCGTCTGGCCGCCGACCGTGACGTTCATCTGGTCCTTGACGTTGTACATCTCCCAGGTGAAGCCGGCCTTGCCGACGAAACCGCCGAGATCGACGGTGACACCGCCGCCCTCGTCGCCGCCCGAATCGACTGCCGAGTTGCATTTCGCTGCGGCGGCCTGCTTCTCGCCTTCGGTGATCTCGGCGATGAGACGGTAGCGGTTGAGCGGCAGCGGGGTCTTCGAAACCGTGTCAAAATAGAAGCCGATGGTGTCGGTGGCGCCGACTTCGGCGTCCTCGCGCACCGAGAAATAGGCGGAGATTTCGGTGATCTCGCCGGCCTCGAGGTCGATGTCCTGCGGTTCGATGCGATCGAGGATCAGATATTGCGCCGGCATTTGCGGCCGGAGATTGAGGCCGACGACCGGAAAGGCGGTGGTGTTCTCGATGCGGAAGACGACGGCGTTGTCGATGCTTCCGGCCTCGAAGGTGTCGGAGAATTCGACGACCTCCAGTTGGGGCAGATAGGGCCCCTGGGCGGCGGGAATGTCGATGCCGGGCAGGCCTTGCGACAAGGCAGCCCCGGGGCCGGCGCAGGTGAGCAGCGCGGCGCCGACAAGGCCGAAGACGCGGAGAGCCGATGGGCGGAAGCGTACAAAGAACGGCATCAGCGATGGCGCCGGCATCGGGGCCTCCTATTGACTGGCGGCGGGGGCGCCCTTGACGACGTGGTCGGGCACGATGGCAAGGCCGGCGCCGCAGCCGCAGACACCGGTCAGGGGCAGCAGCTGATCGAGCACCTGCTCGCGCAAGGCCGCCATCTGCATGCGGATCTTCAATTCGTCCGAGACGGTGTTGTAGGTGCTGAAGCCGCCATAGCCGGCATTGGCCAGGGTCGCGACCGCCTGCATGCCCAGGCCACCACCACCGAAGGCGAAAAGGCCGAACAGGACATTGAGAACCGACGACTCGACGAAGGACATGGCCGCGCCGGACTGAAGCGCACCGATCTGGAAGCGTTCCAGGGATTCGAGATCCACCAGAAGGCCGCGCAGATAGGTGGCGTATTCCGCCCGCGCCTTGTCCGCCTGCTTGCTGAGATTGGCATCGGCGCTGCCGAGATTCGCCATCTGCTGCTTCCAGCCCCTGATCTTGGCCAGCTCCGCCTTGAGCATGTTGCGCCACATCGTGTCGCCGCCAAAGGCATTTATCAGTCCGCCCCCGTGCTGGCCGAGCGCCATGCTGAGGGCTGCGGCCAGATCGGTGCGGTACTTGTCCGAACCACCCATGAGTATGATGCCGGCTTTCGGTGACCGGTTGGTGTTCTGGTCGAGGGCGCAGGCGCACTTGTAGGCGGCGGCTTCCAGCACCAGCTGGGTGCGCATGACATCCATCGCCCGCCCCGGCTGGCCGCGATAGGCGTCGATGGCCTTGCCGATGGCGGCGGAAACGACGGATTCGGACAAAAGCGATGCGACGGCGCCGGCGCTGGCCTCGGCGGCAAGCTGGCGCTTGGCGTTGGCGAACAGGGTCGGACTGACAAGGTCCTTGTAGCGGAGTTCGAGATCGGCGATGTCGAGGCCGGTCAGGGCCTTTTTCTGGACCCCGGCATCGACAAGGGCGGATTCCAGCGCCTCGGCGCCGGCGCGCGACGGTGGGACGAGCCTGGAAATGCCGGCCGACAGCACGCCGGTCACCACATCGGCGAGGATGCCGCTGGCCACGGATTTGAGGGCCATGCTCATGCGGTTGTCGGCAAGGGTGACGATCTGCATCTGGGCGAAATCGCGTACCATGGCGTCGAGATAGCGGTAGCGCTGAGGATCGGGCAGCCGGCGATAGGCGGCGACCTCGTTGTTCAGATAGTTGCGATAAAGGCCGGGCGTGGCGAGGGCGAAGATATCGAAGCCGCTCGACCGGTTCTCGAAGGCGATCATCGAAGCGACGAGCCAGGCGACGCGGGTGCGATAGCGCCCGATCGGCTTCGGCATCTGGGGATGGCTTTGTGTGACGATGAACTGGCCGGGTCTTGCCATCTCGGCATAGGCGCCGGCCGGCACACTGACGGTCAAAGCCAGCGCGATTGCCGCAGAGAGCTTCCTCGCGTGTCGCACAACACCCTCCCCCCGGTTCTGAAGAGGTCAACTTTGCACGGAAGCGCCCGGAAACAAAGGATAAAAGCGGTCCTGAGCGGATTGGCCGCGGTGGATGGCGCGGCGGTGGGCGGTGGTTTGGAGCCGTTCGGGTTTTCGCGGAAGCGGACGCTTGTTTCACCTCTCCCTTGGGGGGAGAGGTCGGGCCGCAGCGAAGCGAAGGTCC
>CAZKTH010000138.1:0-8939 GCA_964555575.1 uncultured Devosiaceae bacterium
TCGCGTTTTCGAACCGGCGAACCGGTATCCACTTCGCCTGAAAACGCTCTAGCCGCGCTGCCCCGCCCGCCTTTCCGCCAGCAATCCGAGATAGTGCATGGCAATGCTGGCCCCGGCGATGGCGGTGACGTCGGCATGGTCATAGGCCGGCGCGACCTCGACGACGTCGGCGCCGACCATGCGCAGCGGACCGAGCTTGCTCAGCACCGACAGCATCCTGGCCGAGGACGGACCGCCGGCGACCGGTGTGCCGGTGCCCGGCGCGAAGGCGGGATCGAGGCAGTCGATATCGAAGCTCAGATAGGCCGGCCCCGGCCCGACCCGCCTGAGGATGCGCTCGGCGATCTCACCGGCCTTCATCTCCTCGATCTCATGACCGAACAGGATCTCGATGCCATGGGTTTCCGGCGCATGGGTGCGGATGCCGATCTGGATCGACCGGTCGGGATCGACGATGCCGTCGCGCACCGCGCGCCCGACGAAGGAGCCGTGATCGACGCGTTTGCCGTCGTCCGGCCAGGTGTCCTGATGGGCATCGAACTGGACAAGTGCCAATTGCCCGTGACAGGCCGCATGCGCCTTCAGAAGCGGCCACGTAACGGAATGGTCGCCGCCGAGCGACAACAGGAAGACGCCGGATTTGAGGATCTTGGTGGCCTCGCGTTCGATCATGGCCGGCGCCTTGTGCGGATAGCCGTAGTCGATGAGGCAGTCGCCATAATCGATCACCGCCAGAGCGGCGAACAGGTCGCGGGAGAAAGGATATTGCGGATCGTTGTCCAGGATCGCCGAGGCGCGGCGGATCGCCTGCGGTCCGAAACGGGCGCCCGGACGGTTGGAAACCGCTGCGTCGAAGGGAATGCCCCAGACGGCGACGTCGGCGCCTCTGAGGTTCTTGGTGAATTTGCGTCGCATGAACGACAATGCGCCGGCATAGGTCGGATCGGAGGCGGCGCTTCTGAGGTTGCGGGTCGTGACGGCGTGGTCGATCGATTTGGAAGGCATGAGTTCCGGCCGAAGTGAACTGTCTGGCTCGATTTATCTCACTCTCCCTGCCCCGCCAAGAAGGCGGGATTGTGGTAGGGGAGCGACCGCCAGTCCGCATCCTGCTGGCTCCGGCAGGCCATGCCACCTTCTTCCTGTGCTGGCCGGCGGGGCAGTTCCGCCTTGCCGGCAGGTGTTTCCGTTCACCGCAGGTGTTCCGTAACAGACTGTGCGCAACCGACGGTCTTCGAGCTGTCCCGGCTTCCGGCGACCAAGACCCGCAAGGCGCTGATCGAAGCCATGGTCAGGCGCGGCCATGGCGGTGTGAATGGTGCTCCGCGCACGCTTTGGCGGCGAAAACAAAAGGGCCGGTTGCCCGGCCCTTTCGAAAGCTTCGTGAAGGCGCTGATGTCTAGCGCTTGGAGAACTGGAACGAACGACGGGCCTTGCGCTTGCCGTACTTCTTGCGCTCGACCACGCGGCTGTCGCGGGTGAGGAAGCCGCCCTTCTTGAGGATGGGCCTCAATTCCGGCTCGAAATAGGTCAGGGCCTTGGAGATACCATGGCGCACCGCGCCGGCCTGGCCGCTGAGGCCGCCGCCGGCGACGGTGGCGTCGATGTCGTACTGGTCCTTGCGATTGGCGGCGATCACCGGCTGCTGCAGGATCATCTGCAGCACGGGCCGGGCGAAATACTTGTCGTATTCCTTGCCGTTGACGGTGACGCGGCCATTGCCCGGCTTCAGCCAGACGCGGGCGACGGCGTCCTTGCGCTTGCCGGTGGCATAGGCGCGGCCGTTGGCATCGAGCTTCTGGACATAGACCGGCGCGTTGCTGTCTTCGGCCGGCGCGACGGTGCCGAGATCTTCGAGTGTGTTGAGGGTTTCGGCCATGTTACTTCACCCGTGCGTTCTTGGGATTCAATGCGGCGACGTCGAGCACCTGCGGCTGCTGCGCCTCGTGGGGATGCTCGGCACCGGCATAAACGCGCAGATTGCTCATCTGCTGGCGTCCGAGCGGTCCGCGCGGCATCATCCGCCTGACGGCGTTCTCGAGCACGCGGCCGGGGAAACGCCCGGTCAGAAGGGTCCGCGCCGTGCGGTCCTTGATGCCGCCGGGATAGCCCGTGTGCCAGTAGAAACGGTGCTGATCGAGCTTCTTGCCGGTCAGCTTGACCTTGTCCGCATTGATCACGATCACGTTGTCGCCCATGTCCATATGGGGCGTGAAGGTCGGCAGATGCTTTCCGCGCAAACGGGTCGCGATGATCGCGGCGAGCCGGCCCACGACCATGCCCTCGGCATCGATCAGGACCCACTTCTTCTCGATCTCGCCCGCCTTGGCCGAGTAAGTCTTCATGGTTGTCTTCCCTGAATTCTTGTCCGACCGGCTCCGCGGAAGCGCCTCGCGTTCCGGTTGCCGGTGACAGTTCGGGCGCGGTCATAAGGGCTGACGGATGCGCCGTCAAGCACAAAGATAAAGTGCCGTGATTTCAATGACTTCTTTATGCGGTATTATATTACCGCAATCTGTCGCATATCGGCCAGATAGGCAATCACCGTTCCGAACAGGACGAAGGCGACGCCCTGATGCATGACGGCGAGCGAGATCGGCACGCTCATCAGCAGAACCGAAATCCCCAGGCCCACCTGCAAGAGCACCAGCAGCGCGATGATGGGCACAAAGACATGCGGCCGTGCCCCCAAATTCAGCCTCCTGCCGGCCAGGAGGAGAAGGACGGCAAAAACGAAGATCGCATAGGCAATCATCCTGTGGTCGAACTGCACCGTCAGGGCGTTTTCGAACAGGTTCCGCCACCACGGGCTCATGACGCCGAGGCCGGCGGGGATGATCGCCCCGTCCATCAGCGGCCAGGTGTTGTAGCCCTTGCCGGCATCGAGCCCGGCGACGAAGGCGCCGGCAATGATCTGCACATAGACAAGGACCGCGAAAATCCGGACCGCCGTCGGCCAGCCGCGTCTGACCGGCGCCGTGACCGGTCGTGGCGTCATGGCCCGCGCCACATGGATCAGGGCCGCGAACAGGAGCGCCGCGGCGGCGAGATGGGCGGCGAGCCTGTATTGCGAAACGCTGACCCTGACGCTGAGCCCGGAAGAAACCATCCACCAGCCGAGCGCACCCTGCAGCCCGCCGAGGACGAAAAGGGTGGCGAGCGCCGGTGCCAGCTTCCAGTCCAGGCGCCTCTGGAAGAGGAAAACCAGGAAGGGGATGAGGAAGGCGGCGCCGATGAAGCGTCCGAGGAAGCGGTGCGTCCATTCCCACCAGAATATGCCCTTGAATTCGCTGAGCGTCATGCCGGCATTGGTGAGATTGTATTGCGGGATCTGCTTGTAGGCGTCGAACTCGGCCTGCCAGTCGGCATTGGAAAGCGGCGGGATCACGCCCGAGATCGGCTTCCAGGAGGTGATGGACAGGCCGGAATCGGTCAGGCGGGTGATGCCGCCGACGATGACCATCAGCAGCACCAGCGCCGCGATGACATATAGCCAAATCTGCACCGGCCTCAGTCTCGCGACCCGTGTTCTTTCCTGGACCGAACCGGCTTGCAGCATGAAAACGATCTCCAGACTTCCGGAATGCGACCGGCGCTGGCCAATCGTCAGGGTGACTGGTACACCCTGCCCCGGTGCTTTCGCAACTGCCGCAGGATGCCGGCTTTCGAGATGACGGTGAGACAGCGCAAACTCGTCGGCGTCCTGATCATGCTCGCCATCCTTGTCGGCTATGCCGTCGTGGCGGCGAGCCTCGCCGAAATTGTGCTCGGCGGCGCGCCGACGCTTGTCCAGATTCTCTATTACGCCGCTGCCGGCCTGCTCTGGGTCGTTCCGGCCGGACTTGTCATCCGCTGGATGCAACGGCCCGACGCGGATGGCGGCGGCTAGAGCGTTTTCAGGCGAGTGGATACCGGTTCGCCGGTTCGAAAACGCGACCACTCAATAACCTGGAGCTTCGGTTCTGATGGAATCGGAAAAGGTTCGGGTGCTGGCAGAAACGGCGACCCGATGGGTCGCCGCTCTGACGGGATATCCGCAGCCACAGGCAATCAGGCGGTCTTGAGAGCACCCGCGATGGCGGTCTTGCCGACGCCACGGAGCAGACGCCGCGAGGCGCGTTCCATGGCTTCCTTCTGCACCCGCTCGGCAAGCAGCGCCGCAAGGTGATCCGCATCGAGCGGCCGGCCGTAAAGGAAGCCCTGGACCAGATCGCAATCGAGATCGCGCAGCACTTCGACCTGTTCCTTGGTCTCGACGCCTTCAGCGGTGATCTTGAGGTCGAGCACCTTGCCGAGCGCAACGATAGTGGCAAGGATTTCGCGCGATTTGGAGCCCTGCACAGCCAGGTCGGTCATGAACGACTTGTCGACCTTGAGCTTGTCGAACGGGAAACTCCACAGATAGCCGAGCGAGGAATAGCCGGTGCCGAAATCGTCGAGGGCGATCGAGACGCCGAGATCCTTGATCTCGCGCAGCTGCCTCAGCACTTTTTCGGTATCGGTGATCAGCACGCCCTCGGTCACTTCCAGTTCGAGCCGACGCGGCGGCAGGCCGACCTGATCGAGAACGTCGCGGACGACCTTGGGCATGTCGTGGCTCTGGAACTGCAGCGGCGACAGATTGACCGACACCATCAGATCGTCTGGCCATTCGCGCGCGGTGCGCGCCGCCTGTGTCAGCACCCATTGCCCAATGGCGCCGATCAGGCCGATCTCCTCGGCGACCGGAATGAAGACGGCCGGCGAGATGGGCTTGCCCTCGTCGTCCGACAGCCGCAAGAGCGCTTCGAAACCGCGCAGGGCGTCGCCATCGATGCCGTAGAGCGGCTGGTAATGGATTTCGAACTGATGATGCATCAGGGCGTAGCGCAGCCGCGCCTCGATGCGCTGACGGCTCTGTCGTTCGGCCTCCATGGACCGATCGAAAGCCAGGGCGCCGCCGCGTACCGTTTCCTTGGCGTGGGCGAGTGCGATGTCGGCCGCGCGTATCAGCTCGTCGACACTCTGGCCGTCCTCGGGGGCCGCGGCCGATCCGACGGTGGCGCCGATCTGGATTTCGGTGCCCTCGATGAAGAAGGGACGCGTCATCTCGCGCGCGATGTCGCGGCTGAGTTGGCTGACCACTTCCGGCGAGGCCGGATAGAAGAGTTGCAGAATGGCGAACTCGTCGGCGCCAAGCCGGGCCAGGCGCTCGCGCGTCCCGAGAAGCCGGCGCAAACGCTGGGCCGTGGCGGCGAGCACCTGGTCGCCGATCATATGCCCGAGCGTGTCGTTGACGTTCTTGAACCGGTCGAGATCGACGAAATGGATCGCAACCAGCGTGCCGTTCGGGCTGGAGGCGCTGATGTGATCGCGCAGGATTGCGGTGAAGGCCGGCCGATTGAGGGTGCCGGTCAGCGAGTCGTATTCCACCGTATGCTTGAGACGGTTGGTGGCGAACTGCAATTGGCCGGTCCGGCGCAGATAGAGAATGCCGGGCAGCAGGAAAGCCAGAAAAACCAGGCCGAGAATCTGGATGCCTGCCTGATTGAACTGGGACTTGAGCGCCGTCCAGTTGGCGGTTTCGTCCGACACGACCTCGACGACGCCGATCGGGATGCCGTCGAACCTCAGTTGCACCGCTGTGGTCGCGGAGTATTTGCGCACGCCTTCGACAATGTCGTTATGGAAGGAAAACGCCGTCACATTCTCCGCGAACACCTTCATCGCCAGCGTGTTGCGCTCCGGCCCCAACGGGCCCATAACCGGCCGGAAGTCGCTCTGTCCCGAATCGATGCGTTCGAATCCGTTTCGATCAAAGACCCGGAACCGTTTCAGCGAGCCGAACTCGTTGCGTCCCCACAAATAGGCGGCGGCGATTTCGATGGGCTGTTCGCCGGAGATGACTTTTTCGATCGCGGGCACGCGTTCGACAATGAAGCCTGCCCAGGAGCGGGCATTGGCCTCGGTGTTGGCACGCAACATGCCCCACTCGGCGTTATTTTCGACATATAGGGCGCCGATGATTACCGCAACTATAGCAGCCATGAGCGGCAGAACACCGAACGTCCTCTTTTCGGCTTTCGACTGCATGCTTCCCCAACCTTATGCAAACGAGCGCACCAGATCTGGACACGCGCGTCTCTAGACTGAAAAATCTCTTCAATTCGAGTGGATTTCGAGTTAAGGCCCGGCACAAAGTCGGCAGCCCGGAGCGAATTTGCGCGTATCACGCCCGTTTTTTTGCCTTATGGATAACAAAGGGTTAAGCGCGGCCGACCAGAGAGAACAGGGCGCCGGTCGTCAGCAAAGATACATAGCGCGTGCTCTGGAAATACCCGTTGAGCGAAATACGCGGCAGCGCGTAAGGGGCATCGCCATGGCGGCGATAGAGGCCGCCCGGCAGGGTCGTCACCGCCGAATTGAGACCGAGGTCCCTGGCCATGTCGTATTCGCGTTCGCCGGCGGCGACGCGGCTGCCGATGGGATAGGACAGGTGCCCCGGCTTCTTGCCGAGCTGTATTTCGAGCGCCCTCAAGGACTCGAAGATTTCCGAACGCGCCCGCTGCGGCGTGAGCTTGGACAGCTCGTAATGATGGACCGTATGCGCCCCGATGGTGCACAGCGGCTCGTCGGCGAAGATCTGCAGTTCCGACCAGTCCATGACCAGCGACCGGCAATGGGCGCCAAGATCGATGCCGGTGCGCGTGGCGATGTTTCGGATCAGGGCGACCCGCGCATCCTCGTCCATTTCGCGCATGTCACAATAAAGCCGGTTGAACGCGGCCCATTTCTCCTTCGTCGTCCCGCACTGCAGATATTCGGTTGCACCGTCCCGCTCGATCGCCAGCCCCTTGCTGACGGCAATGGCGTCCTCGAGCGCCTGCCACCAGACTTCGCCGACCCCGTCGACAAAGGCGGTCGGCACATAGAGCGTGAACGGGCATTTGTGCTTTCTCAGGATCGGCAGGGCGTAAACGAGATTGTCGCGATAGGCGTCGTCGAAGGTTAGAACGACAAAGGGCTTTTCCCGCGTCTCGCTCCTGAGCCGCCGCAACCCTTCGTCGAGCGAGACGATTTCGAAGCCGAGGGCGCGAATCCTGACGATGGCGGCGTCGAGGAATTTCGGCGTCACCTGCAATATGGCGTTGGGAGAAAAATCGGCCACCGGCTCGGGCAGCACCCGATGCAGCGTGAAGATGACGCCGCGGGAACTGGAGAAGCGCCGGATCAGCCCCGGCAGTTGCGATAGGGACAGGATTTCGAACGCCGCCCGGATCAGGGTGTAGCGCAGATTATTCACTCAACAGGTCCTTGCCGAAAACCAACCGCGTGGCACATCCAAGAGTAGACTTCTTTTCTGATTGTTGCTCGGCAACTCTTGGTTCTGCCTTAACGTGTTTCCGGACCGTGAACCAGCCTCCCTTCAGGCGACCTGTTCGTCCCCGCCCTCGGCGCTGACAATCTGCACCCGTTTGAAGCCCAGGGCGCCGACGCCCGCCTCGAAGCCGGCGAAGGCTCCCGCGTCGACCGCGTGGGCGCTGGCCAGAACGACATAGCCGTCGAGTCCGGCAAAGACCGGCAGGGACGATGCGGGGCCTGGCTGGCCGGTGGCGATCAGCACCACGTTGTAGATATCGCTGAGGGCTTCGGCCAGCGTCATGCCCTGCGACGACCGCGCATCGAGCTTTGCCTGCCGCCCCCAGGGCACGCGGGCCAGATGTCCGCCCCGGTCGGCATGCACTACATCGCCGAAGCTGGCGGCGCCGATGAGCAGATCGCTGATGCCGGCATTTGCACTCTGCCGGCCCGAGGCGGCGTCGATCGTCGCAACCCCGAGCCCGAGAGCGGCGCAGGCGCCGCCGAGCTGCTCGATCACGCCCGAGGCGAAGGCCGGATCGCCGAAACCGGAAACGAGCACGATGCGCTCGCGGCCGCTGGAGATGGCGTGAACGAGCGGTCTGAGGGCATCGGGCAGCCGCTTTGCCTGCGGCCGTTCCGCGGCGGAAATGCCAGGCCGACGCGGCACATATTCGGTCTGACGCAGAGATGCGGCCATAGCCGGCGTTGCAGTCGCCTCGGCGTCCGCCGTTGCGGCGGGTTCGGGCGTGGGGGCGGAATCCGGCGCCGGAGCCGGACGCATTTCTTCTGCGCTGTCGGCCGCCGCTTCCTCTGTTTCCGCTTCGTCGGGGATTGCGGCGACGGTTTCATCGATTTCGTCTGCCGGCGTGTCGGCGGTGGCCGGTTGCGCCACGGGCGCTTCGGACTCCGCCATGGGCGCTTCGGCCCGCGGCACGGAAATTTCGGCTGGCGGCGCGGGGACCTCGGCTTGCGCCACAGCGGCCTCGGCCTGCGGCGTGGGCGCTTCGGTCCGCGTCACACCAGCCTGATCGGACTTGATACCGATGGCGGCCAGACGGGCAATCCATTCCGGCGGCGGCGACCAATTCGAACGCGGCCGCAAGACCGATTCCGGTACCATGGCCGGTTCCGGCTCCGGGCCGGTCACGGGCGCGGTCTCGGTCACCGGTTCGGATGCAGCCATGGCTTCGACCGCTTCTTCCGGCTCCGGTGCCGGTTCGAATTCCGACGCCATCTCGGGCTCCGGAGTGGGCGAGGGTGTCGATTTGGCGCGCGACACCAATTTGAGCAGGTCGGCGAAGCGGGAGACGATCTTTGGCCTGCCGGCCGGCGCGGTCGATTCGGGTTCGGGTTCGGGTTCGGTCATGTCGGAGGCCAGAGGCCTGGTCGGCGTTTCCTCCAAAGGCGCTTCCGCCTCGTCGGGCAACGGCATTTCCTCGATGAAGTCCGGTTCCAGTGCCGCAACCTCGGCCGGCATGGGCGGCTCGGCCAGGGGCTCGGCCGGTGCTTCCTCCAAGGGCTCCTCCGCCTCGTCCGGCATCGGCATTTCCTCGGCGTAGTCCGGCTCCAGTGCCGTGCCCACCGGCATGGGCGGCACGGCC
>CAZKTH010000139.1:0-8869 GCA_964555575.1 uncultured Devosiaceae bacterium
GCCGCTCGACAGGACGCCGCTCGATCCGGGCTATATCAAGGGCTATCCACCGGGACTCAGGGAGAATGGCGGGCAATACAGCCATGCCGCCATGTGGGCCATCCTGGCCTTCGCCGAACTGGGTGCTGGCGACAAGGCCCATGCGCTGTTTGCGCTGGTCAACCCGATCAATCATGCGCTGACGCCTTCCGCCGTCGATCGCTACAAGGTCGAGCCCTATGTCGTGGCCGCCGACGTCTACTCGGTCGCTCCGCATGTCGGCCGTGGCGGCTGGACCTGGTACACCGGCTCGGCCGGCTGGATGCAGCGGGCCGGCATCGAAGGCATTCTCGGCATTCGCCGCCAAGGCAATACGCTGACGATCGATCCCTCGATCCCGAAGGATTGGCCGGGGTTCGAGGCGCGCATCAAACTGGGCGGATCGGACTACGACATCCGCGTCGCTGCACCGGCCGCAAGCAAGCGGGCAAGACCCAGAATCGTTCTGGATGGCCGGAATCTGCCCCCGAGAAAGAACGGGGTCGTCCGCGTCAGGCTCGACGGTCTGCCGCACCGGCTCGAGATCGATCTGTGAACCCGCGCACGCGGAAGACGCGTGCCTATTCGGTCAGTTCGGCAGGAAGCGTGCCCTTGCGGAAAAGGATGACCGGCTCGTCGTAGCAATCGGTTTCGACGTCGATATCCTGAGAAAAGGCAACAACGCCATCGCGCGTCATCGACATGCGTTCGGCCATGGCAATGGCGGATTCCGCGCTGCGGGCGGCTTGCTGCTGATCGGCAACCAGGGCGCGCCCTTTGACGCGAAAGCCCTGAACTCCGTACCTGATGGTCATGACGGCCTCGAATGCCAAAATGCAGATTAGCACGCTGAGCCGAGTCGCCGGCAGAATTCGGCGGAGATACCCCTTTTGCCGAACAGGCGGGCTGCGCGCGGCGATGCGGCACCCGCATCCCCGGGCTGTGCCGAGATCACGGCCGATAGGGGCAGGTTTGGAAGACGCCTTACCCCTTTCGAATCGTACGGTATTGCAGCGGCGACAGATCGTAGATGCGGCGGAAGGTGCGCGAGAAATAGAAGGGATCGTCGAACCCGAGATCGGCGGCGATGGTCTTGATCGGCATGTCGGTTGAATCCAGCAGGAAACAAGCCTGCTGCATCTTCAGACGGGTGAAGAAGTCGAGCACCGGAAAGCCTGTGCGCTTCTTGAAGATCGCGGCGAAATGCGAGCAGGACAGGTTCACCCTGCCGGCCAGGTCCTCGATGCTGAGCGTCTCGCCGAGGCTGTTGTGCATGAGATCGATGACGCGTTCGATGCGTTCGTCCATACCGTTGTCGTTGTTTGGGTGGCGGTGGCGGTTCACCACGAAATGCGCAATGAGTTCACCGAGCGCCATCGAGGCCTGAAGCAGGCTGTCGGCGCTGTAGCCGCGACCGACAATCGAGAGAATCCGCTCGAACAGCGACGCCAGGGCGGGATCCTTGCCAACGAACAGCAACGGATAATCGGTATCCGCTTCCAGGAGCCGGGGCAGCGTATCTGCCTTGAGGCCGTTCACGTGCACCCAATAGATCGTCCATGGCGACTCGGCGCTCGCTCCGTAGGCGTGGATCGTCTTTGACGGAATGAGCACGGTGTGTCCGGCGCGAATGGGAAAGGCATCCCCGTCGCCGAACCGTCCCCAACCTTCTCCCTCGATGCAGTAGATCAGGATCGCCTGCGATATCGGCTTTTTTCGTTCGACGAAGTGCCAGCGGGCATGCGGGAAATAGCCGACATCGCTCGGCACGAAATCGAAAAGGGGACCCGTCGCAAGCCAGGAAGCAACGATCCGCCGCGGCAGAACCACGATACGCTGACCGGGAAAACCTTCCCTAATCCTGCGGGCTAACGACTCCATGCACTCCGCTATGCGCTTGTTCGATCAAACGGCGATACCAGAGAATCGTCTATGGTGTCCATCGTCTCACACATTCTGCCGCCGGCCGTTCGCCCTTAGCATCACGCCAAATCGCGTTGCACGCAACGCGTGTCGTCACGCGGAGGAGTAAGAGTGATGGGCGAGCACCCAGGCGACAGATTACAGGCGGCGGATTCCGCTCCGGGAAAGGTGAGGGTCTGGTCGGCGCCTCTCAAGCTCCCGACCTACGAGCCCGAACCGGCGGACCGCAATCCGATGTTCCTTGAAAAGCGCGTGTTTCAGGGATCGAGCGGGCGCGTCTATCCGCTGCCGTTCATCGATCGCATCCGTGCCCATCCGGTCGAACGCGAATGGCATTCGGTCCAGATCGAAAACGAGTATCTGCATGTGACCGTCCTGCCCGAACTGGGCGGCCGCATCTATTCCGCCATGGACAAGGTCAATGGCTACGACTTCGTTTACCGCAATCCCGTGATCAAGCCCGCGCTTGTCGGCCTGGCTGGTCCCTGGCTTTCCGGCGGCATCGAGTTCAACTGGCCCCAGCACCATCGCCCCAGCACCTATATGCCGACCGACGTCTCGGTGGAGGAGGAGGACGACGGCAGCCGCACCATCTGGCTGAGCGAACACGAGCCGATGAATCGGATGAAGGGCATGCACGGCGTGCGTCTTCGTCCGGGCAAGGCCTATATCGAACTGCGCGTGCGCCTGTACAACCGCACGGACATCGTCCAGACCTTCATGTGGTGGGCCAATGTCGGCGTCGACGTGCATGAGCGCTACCAGAGCTTTTTCCCCGAGGACGCGACCTTCGTCGCCGATCACGCCAGGCGGGCGGTCAGCACGTTTCCGCTCTGCGACGGCCACTATTATGGCGTGGACTACGGCACCCGCGGCAAACAGGGCGTGCCGCCTTTCGAATCCCCGCCACAATTCCGTGCGACGGGCGAAGCCCCGGCAAACGATTTGCGCTGGTACACAAACATACCCGTTCCCACCAGCTACATGTGTGTCAACAGCCAGTACGACTTCTTCGGTGGCTACGATCACGCGGCGAATGCCGGACTGGTTCACGTGGCCGATCATCTTGTCTCGCCGGGCAAGAAACAATGGACCTGGGGCAACCACGAATTCGGCTATGCCTGGGATCGCAATCTGACCGATCCCGACGCGAACGGCGTCTGCCATCCCTATTTCGAGCTGATGGCCGGGGTCTACACCGACAATCAGCCCGACTTTTCCTTCATCGCTCCCGGCGAGACCAAGAGCTTTTCGCAGTACTGGTATCCGATCCGTGAGATCGGACCGGTTCACCAGGCCAATACCGAGGCTGCCGCCAGCATCGTCGTGAACGGCACGACCGCGACCATCGGCGTGCATGTGCTTGCCCCCCTGCCGCATGCGTCGGTTCGGCTGGAACGCGGCAAGGACTGTCTGGCGGAGTGGCACTGGAATGCGGATCCGGCCGCGTCCTTTGTGAAACACGTCGAACTGCCGTCCGGAACCGGCATCGGCGATCTGCGGCTGACCCTCGCGGGCGCAGATGGGAGGACCGTCCTGACGCATGCGCCCTACCAGGCTCCGGCAGACGAAAAGCCACCCGAATCCGCCACCGAACCCCCGCCGCCATCCGGGATCGACAGCGTCGAGGAGCTCTTTCTGACCGGCTTGCATCTGGCCCAGTATCGCCACGCGACGCGGCTGCCCGAAGTCTACTGGCAGGAAGCGCTGAAGCGGGACCCGTTCGACAGCCGGTCCAACAACGCCATGGGGCTGCATCATTTGCGGCGCGCCGAGTTCGATCTTGCCGAGGGGTTTTTCCGCAAGGCGATAAAAAGGCTGCGCCGGCGCAATCCCAATCCCTATGACGGCGAGGCCTTCTACAATCTGGGCGTTACCCTGCGTCACCTCGATCGACCGGACGAAGCCTATGCGGCCTTCTTCAAATCGACCTGGAATGCTGCCTGGCGCGCCGCGGGATATCTGGCTCTGGCGGAAATCGACTGTCACCGCGGCGATTGGCGCAAGGCGCTGGGGCATGCCGAGGACAGTCTGCGCCACGACACCGAAAACCTTCGCGCCCGCGACCTGAAGGCGATCTGCCTGAGACAGCTCGGATCCGAACAGGAGGCCGAGGCCCTGCTCGATGCCACTCTGGCAATGGATCCCCTCGATATCTGGGCACAGGACCTCAAGGGCAGGCCGCTGTCGTCCGATACGCAGACCATCATCGATCTGGCGCTCGATTATGCCCGCATTGGGGATCTTGCGCGTGCGCTAGCGCTTCTCGACGGGCAATCGGATACGGCGAGCCCCGGCACCGCGCCGCTCGTCCACTATCATGCCGCCCGGTTCGCCGATGTGCTTGGCCACAAGGACCCGGCACGGGCACACCGGCGCGCAGCCAGGACCGCATCCAGCGACTACTGCTTTCCAAGCCGCCTGGAGGACGTGGCGGCCTTGCGGGCGGCCATCGATGCCGATCCGGAAGACTCCAAGGCACCCTACTATCTCGGCAATCTCTACTACGACCGCCGCCGACACCACGACGCGATCGCTCTTTGGCAGCAATCGGTCGCGATCGATCCGGATTTCTCGATCGCGTGGCGAAATCTCGGCATCGGCTATTTCAACATCCTCAACGATCGGGATCGCGCCATCGATGCCTATGACCGGGCACATCGCGCGGCTCCCGAGGATGCCCGCGTGCTTTACGAACGCGACCAGCTCTGGAAGCGTGTCGGTCGCGCTCCGGCACAAAGGCTGGCCGAACTCGAGGCGAACAGCGCGCCGGTCGCCAGTCGCGACGACCTGACGGTCGAACTGTCGGCGCTCCTCAATCTCGTCGGCAGACCCCGGGACGCGCTCAAGGTTCTGCTCGGTCGCCAGTTCCAGCCGTGGGAAGGCGGCGAGGGCATGGTTCTGGAGCAATATGTCGAAACCCGTCTCGCCCTCGGACGCGAGGCGTTGCGGCGAAAGGATGCGCAGGCCGCCTATGACGAATTCCGCGCGGCGCTCGATACGCCCAGATCTCTGGGGGAAGCAAAGCACCTGCTCGTCAACCAGAGCGACGTGCATTTCTGGCTCGGCATGGCCGCCTTCGCCAGCGGCAGGACGGAAGAAGCCGGGCAATGGTGGCAAAAGGCTGCCGATTTCAACGGTGACTTCCTCGGCATGGAAGTCCGGCCTGTTTCCGAAAAGACCTTCTACTCCGCCCTTTCGATGCGGAAACTGGGTCGGCAGGACGAGTGTCAGGCTCTGCTCGATGAAATGGATGCCTTCGCCACAACGAGCCTGGCGACCCCGGCAAAGATCGATTACTTCGCCACGTCGCTGCCGACCCTGCTCATCTTCGAGGACGACCTGCAGGCGCGCCAGGATCTGTCGGCGACCGTCATTCAGGCGCAGGCGCTTTACGGAAAAGGGGTTGCCGACGACGCGCTTTCGCTGCTGGAACGTGCTCTGGCCGCCGACCCAACACGCAGCAGCGCACGCGTCCTTGCCGATGAAATCACCAGTGGCAAGAACCTGTTTTAGGATGTCCCGCGCACCTGTCCAAATCAGAGTTTCGTCCATGGGGAGCGTGGATATTGCCATTCCCTTCGGGGCGGGTGCGACTAGCATGACCGACACGTCATGAGGTGGGCTTCAATCGGTATCGGGCGGTTCCGTGGAGAGGAGGAGACCAGTTTGCGAAGGCAGATGGCGCCAGGCAAACCAACAAGACAGTGGCAGCGCGGTGGCGCCGCCTTGTGGCTGACGATGTCACCCTTCCTGCTGCTTTTCGTGGTTTTTTCCGCCTTTCCGGTGCTGTTTTCCGCCTGGCTCGGGTTCAATGCCTGGGACGGATTCTCGCCGCCGCGTTTTGTCGGGCTCGACAACTACGTCACCGCCCTCGGCGATCCGGTCTTTCAGAAGGCGGTATGGAACACGATCTATCTGTGGTTCTGGTCGACGCTTCTGACCTGCGGACTGGCCCTGACGCTCGCGGTCCTGATCAACGAATACGTCGCCTTCGGAAAAACCTATTTCCGGCTCGTCTTCCTGCTGCCGCTTCTGGTGGCGCCGGCGATTGCCGCGGTCATCCTCAGGGTGTTCTTTGCCGCCAATGGCGGATTGGTGAACATGCTCATCGGCGAAGTCACCGGCACGCCGACCTATTTCAGCTGGTTCGATTCAATCATCTGGATCAAGCCTCTGGTCATCCTGCTCGTCATCTGGCGCTGGACCGGATGGCACATGATCATTTTCCTTGCCGGCCTCCAGGCCATCCCGCGCGACATCTATGAAGCGGCGCGCATGGAAGGCGTGAGCCGCTGGTCGATCTTTTCCGGCATCACCGTGCCGCTTCTGGCGCCCGCGATCGCCTTCTCCATCATCACGGCGACGATCGGCGGGCTGCAGATGTTCGACGAGCCTTTCGTCCTGACCCAGGGGCTGGGCGGAACCGACAATGCGGCAACGACCCTGGGCATGTATCTTTATGCCACGGCCTTCACCCAGTTCGATTTCGGCCTGGGCGCGGCGGTCAGCTGGTACATCTTCGCCGCCGTGGTCGCCATGACGCTTCTCTACCGTCGCGTGAGCGCCAATCTGGGGGCGACGCAATGAACCGTCTCTGGGCCAATCGCGAGCGCCGCCTGAACCTGGTCACCACGTTTGCGCTGCTGGTGCTGTCGATCCTGTTCGTCGTGCCGCTTTACTGGACGGCGGTGTTTGCCACGCGCACCCTGCCCGAAGTGTTCCAGTTCCCGCCGCCCTTCTGGTTTGGCGACCAGCTTTTTGAAAACTATGCGCGCATCGCCGCCGTCTTCCCGCCGCTGCGGCCGATCATGAATAGCCTGATCATCGTCGCGCCCAAGACCATCGGTCTTGTTCTGATAGCGAGCTTCGCGGGCTATGGCCTGGCACGCTATGTCGGTCGCCCCGGCCACAAATTCCTGCTGGCCGTGACCTTTGCCACGCTGTTCTTCCCGCCCTCGCTGGCGCTCATTCCGTTTTTCCTGCAGATGAGCTGGTTCGGCTGGCTCAACACCTTCTGGCCGTTGATCATCCCGGCCTGGGCTTCGGGCTTCGGCGTGATCTGGATGTACACCTATATCGGCTCCTCGGTACCGTACGAGATGTACGAGGCCGCCGAAATGGACAATTCGGGTCCGATCGCAACCTATTTCCTCGTGGTCCTGCCCATCATTCGTCCCGGTCTTGCGGCGTTGGGCGTGTGGACCCTCATCAGCACCTGGAACGATTTCCAGCTTCCGCTCGTGATCCTGGGCGACGGCACCAAGTTCACGGTGCCGTTGGCTCTGACCATGCTGTCGCGCACCCACTACTCGGATACGCCCGCGGTGATGCTCGCCACGCTGATGGGCCTGGTTCCGGTCTTCGTTCTGTTCGCGCTCCTGTCTCGTCAGTTCATCGCCGGCCTGACATCAGGAGCGGTCAAATAGGCCAAACAAGAATCCAGAAAGGGAGGAACTCACAATGAAACTCAAACGCAGAACGGTCCTTGCGACGGGGCTGGCGGCGCTGGCCGTCCGGCCTGCCTTCGCGCAGGCCACGCCGCTCAAGGTCGATCCGGATTTCTCGGCGTCGATCACGGTCTGGACCTGGCCCAACAACGACCGCACCTTTGCCGCGTTGATGCCCGCCTTCAACAGGGCCTATCCCAACATCAAGGTCGATGTGCAGGGGTTCCCGAATGCCAATTCGAACTACATGAACACCCTGCAGCGGGCGATGCTTTCCGGCTCCGGTCCTGATGTCGCGATGATCGAAATCAACGAGCTCGCCCTGCTGCGGCAGCGTCCGCAATGGGTCGATCTCGGTACCAGTCCGTACAACGCCGGCAGCTTCCTGAACGAGTTCGCCGGCTTCACGGTGAAGAACGTGACGTTGCCGGACGGCAAGATCGTCGCCTTGCCCAAGCACACCGGCCCGGGCGCGCTGTTCTACAGGCGTGACATCTTCGATGAAGTCGGTCTGCCGACCGATCCCACGGAGGTCGCCGCGCAGATTTCGACCTGGCCCGCCTTCATCCAGGCCGGTACCAAGCTCATCAAGCCGAACGAGCGCTGGATGATCGCCAACGGCACGGAGATCCTGACCGCCCGCATGGGACAGGCCGGGGTCAACTGGTTCGACGCCGACGGCAATCTGCAGCTCGACAATCCGGTGGTGGTCGAAGCCTTCGACCTCATCGAACAGGCCGCCAAGGAAAACCTGATCTCGCCCTTCGTCATGTGGTCGCCGGAATGGCAGTCGGCCTTCGGCAAGGGCCAGATCGCCACGATCATGTCCGGCAACTGGTTCGGCGGTCTGCTCAAGCGCGCCTTCGCCACCGAGGACGCCGGCAAGTGGGGGGTCTCGCCGATCCCGGCCGACAATGCCGGCAACCGCGCCTGGAACTATGGCGGCGACTATATCGGTCTTCTGGAGACCTCGAAGAACAAGGAAGCCGGCTGGGCCTTCATCCACTGGCTGGTCACCGACAACGAGAGCCTCAAGGAGCAGTTCCAGAACGACGACCTGTATCCGGCCTATCTGCCGGCGGGCAAGGCGGACTGGATGAACTTCCCCGATCCCTATTATGACGGGCAGAACGTCAACGAGGTCTTCGCCGAGGTCCAGCGCACCATGATCCCCTGGACGCTGAACCAGAACGACCGTCTGGTCGCCGACACGATTCAGGTCGCGGTGGATAATGTGGTCAAGGGCGTCGCCTCTCCGGCGGACGCACTGAAAGCAGCCACCGACCGTGTGAAGTCGCGTCTGTAATTTGCCCATGCGTCCCGGCGGCCGGTTGCGCCGCCGGGGCTTTCTTCAGCAATTGGATGTGTTGTGATGCTTTTTCAGATCGCGCTTGCCGGCGAATGGGACTTTGCGCTCGACCCCGAGGACGCGTGGCGCAACGAAGGGTACCACACGGCCCGGTTCGAGGATCGCATCG
>CAZKTH010000140.1:0-8812 GCA_964555575.1 uncultured Devosiaceae bacterium
GTGCGGGCCAGCGCCTGGAAATCCTCGTTGCGGGCGACGAAGTCGGTCTCGGAGTTGAGTTCGATCACGACGGCCTTGCTGTCGGCGCTGGCGATACCGACCAGGCCCTCGGCCGCGACGCGGTCGGCCTTCTTGGCCGCCTTGGCCAGACCCCGGCTCCTCAGCCAGTCGACGGCGGCGTCCATGTCGCCATCGGTTTCCTGCAGGGCCTTCTTGCAGTCCATCATGCCGACGCCCGTCGCCTCGCGCAGCTCCTTGACCTGTGCAGCGGAAATAGCCATGTCGAAAATCCTTGTGGTTGCGCTCCGGAGCGCCTTCCGGTCCACGCGGGACCGGAACGTCAACTCCATCCTCTTTTGATCGCATCGTCTTGACGAAAGACCGGGAGACGGATTTCGCCCGATGCTCTTTGTCTGGCCAACCCTTTTTCGGGTCGGGATTACGATTCCGTGACGGGTTCCGCCGTCACGGCCTGAGCGGCGTCCTCGACTGGTGCCGCTTCCACGGCCTCGGCCATGGTGACATCCGCCACGGGCGCCTTTTCGGCAAGAACCGGCTCGTCCATCACTTCGGCGGTGGCACCGAGATCGATGCCGGCGGCGCTCGAGGCGCGGGAAATGCCGTCGATGGCGGCGCGTGAGATCAGCGAGCAGTAAAGCTCAATGGCGCGCGAGGCGTCGTCATTGCCCGGAATGGGGAAATCGATCTCGTCCGGATCGCAATTGGAATCAACCACGGCGACGACCGGAATGCCGAGACGCCGCGCTTCCTTGATGGCGATCGATTCCTTGTTGGTGTCGATGACGAACAACAGGCTGGGCAGATTGCCCATGTCCTTGATGCCGCCGAGATCGCGTTCGAGCCGCTCCATCTCGCGGGAAAGGTTGAGCCGTTCCTTCTTGGTCAGGCCCTGCATGCCCTCGGCCTCGAGCGCCTCGAGTTCGCGGAGACGCGAGATCGACTTGGAGATCGTCTGCCAGTTGGTCAGCATGCCGCCGAGCCAGCGGGAATTGACGTAATACTGGGCGCAGGACTTGGCCGCCTCGGAAACGACCGGCGAGGCCTGGCGCTTGGTGCCGACGAACAGGACGCGGCCGCCATCGGCCACCGTGTCCGAAACGAGCTGCAGCGCCCGCTGCAGCATCGGCACGGTGATGGAAAGATCGATGATGTGGATGTCGTTGCGGACGCCGAAGATGTACTTCTCCATCTTCGGGTTCCAGCGGTGCTTCTGATGGCCGAAATGAATGCCGGCCTCGAGCAGCTGGCGCATGGAAAATTCGGGCAATGCCATTATTACAGGCTCCTTTACCGGTTGTGCCGCCGCAGGCGATCGTTCTGGGGATTTCCCCGTCACCGGTTGGACAGAACCGACTGGAACTGGCCGCGCCTGCGTGAGAATTCGTCCGTACCCATGGCGGACGCGCGCCCTATAGACGAAAGCAGGCGGGAAGGCAAGCGAACCGGCAATGGCAGGCCGGCGCGGGCATTCCGCCAAAGAGCCTGCACTCCGGATTCCGCGCCAGCGGGTCAATCACATACTGCCGGGAACACTGCATCCGTCATTGCGAGCGCCCGAAGGGCGCGCGACGATCCATGACAAACTCGCGCATCGGCGATCGGTGCATCATGGATTGCCTTTTGCCAAGGCGCCTCGCAATGACGAGGCGTGTTTCAGACCGATTGCGCAGCCCCTATTGCAGCCTTGCGTCGATCACCCCGGCGCTGGCGCGGATGGCGCCGGCCGTTTCCGAGGTGAGGCGATAATGGCCGGGCAGCTCGATCTCGAATTCGCGCGCGCCCGCGTCTCGGATGACGACGAGACTGACCGTCCCTTCCCCGCCCGGCCGCAACTGTGCCTTGATGGGCGGCAAACTCTCCTCGGATCCGACAAAGACCGTCAGCCGCCGCTCGAGCTTTTCCGCCGCTTCGATGAGGGCCCGTGCCCCGATCAGCCGCAAGCTCACCCCGTCGGGCCGCGGATCGGCCTCGACCTCGAGGATGACCGACTTGCCGGTTTCGAAATGCTCGCCGAACTGGGCGATCTGTTCGGAAAAGACCAGGCATTCATAGCTGCCACTCGGATCGCTGAAGGTGATAATGGCCATCGGCGCCCCGCGCCGCGTCCGCCGGTCGATTCTCGAGGCCACTGTACCGGCCAGCCGTCCAGCCCCGACGCCGCCCTGTTTGACGGCGCGTTCGAAATCGATCCAGCGCTGAACCCTCAGCCTTTCGAACAGTGAGGCGAATTCGTCGAGCGGATGGCCGGAGAGGTGAAAGCCGATGGCGCTGAACTCGCGTTCGAGCCGTTCGGCCAGCGGCCAAAGGGCAACATGCGCCGGCACCGGAATCGGCTGCGGCGTTTTGGTCGAGAACATGTCGACAATGCCGTCGGCCCGGTTCGACCGGGTGCGCTGCGCCGTGCCGAGAATGGCATCGATCAGCGCAAAGACCTTTTCGCGGCTTTGTTCGAGACAGTCGAAGGCGCCGGCATTGACCAGGGTCTCGAGCGTCCTGCGGTTGATCACCTTGGGATCGATGCGGGTGGCGAAATCGGCGAAATCGGCGAAGGGCGCGTCGCCGCGCATCTCGACCAGGTGTTCGGCCACATGCTTGCCGACGCCCTTGACGGCGCACAGCGAGTAGAAAATCCTTTCGTCCTTGACCGAGAACATGACCTCGGACTCGTTGATCGAGGGCGGCATCACCTCGATGCCGAGGCGGTCGGCCTCGCGCTTGAACTCGGCGAGCTTGTCGGTGTTGCCCATGTCGAGGGTCATGGTTGCGGCCAGAAACTCGTGCGGGTAATGGGCCTTGAGATAGGCCGTCTGATAGGAGACCAGGGCATAGGCCGCCGCGTGCGACTTGTTGAAGCCGTAGCTGGCGAATTTGGCGACCAGTTCGAAGATCTGGTCGGCCAGACTCTTGCCGATACCGTTCTTGATCGCGCCGTTGACGAAATTGGACTTCTGCGCGTCCATCTCGGCCTTGATCTTCTTGCCCATGGCCTTGCGCAGAACATCGGCCTCGGCCAGCGAGAAGCCGGACAGCACCTGGGCGATCTGCATCACCTGTTCCTGATAGACGATGATGCCGTAGGTCTCCCTGAGGATCGGTTCCAGGAGCGGATGGGCGACCGAGGTGTCCTCCCTGGCGTGCTTGCGGTTGCAGAAACTCGGGATGTTGTCCATCGGCCCCGGCCGGTAAAGCGCGACGATGGCGATGATGTCCTCGAAGACGTCGGGCTTGAGATCGACGAGCACCCGTCGCATGCCCATCGATTCCACCTGGAACACCCCGGCGACGTCGGCTCGCTGATAAAGCTGATAGGTTTCGGCGTCATCGATCGGAATCGTATCGATGGCAAAGTCCGGATCGTGGGTCGCCCGGATCATCTTGACCGCCGTGTCGATGACGGTCAGCGTCTTCAGGCCGAGAAAGTCGAACTTGATGAGGCCCGCCGGCTCGACCCATTTCAGCGAGTACTGGGTGACCGGCATGTCCGAGCGCGGATCCTTGTAGAGCGGCACCAGTTCCTCGAGCGGCCGATCGCCGATGACGATGCCGGCGGCATGGGTCGAGGCGTGGCGGAAAAGGCCTTCGAGGTTCTGGCCGATGGTCAGCAATGCGGCCACGGTCTCGTCCTCGTCGCGCATGGCCTGCAGGCGCGGCTCGCCATTGATCGCCTCGGCGATGGTCACCGGATTGGCCGGATTGGCCGGCACCAGCTTGCAGATGCGGTCGACCTGACCGTAGGGCATCTGCAAAACCCGCCCGACGTCCCTGAGGGCCGCCCGCGCCTGCAGCGTTCCGAAGGTGATGATCTGGGCCACCTGGTCGCGGCCATATTTGCCCTGGACGTAGCGGATCACCTCCTCGCGCCGGTCCTGGCAGAAATCGATGTCGAAATCCGGCATCGAGACGCGCTCGGGATTGAGGAAGCGCTCGAACAGCAGGTTGTAGCGCAAGGGATCGAGGTCGGTGATGGTCAGCGACCAGGCGACGACCGAGCCGGCACCGGAACCGCGCCCCGGCCCGACGGGAATGCCTTGCGCCTTGGCCCATTTGATGAAGTCCGAAACGATAAGGAAATAGCCGGGAAACTTCATGTCCCGGATGATCTTGAGCTCGAATTCGAGCCGCTCCTCGTAATCCCTGACGCTGCGGCCAGGTGCCGGAGAAGTCCTGGAAAGACGCGCCTTCAGCCCCTCGCGCGCCTGGCGGGCCAGTTCCTCGCCCTCGGCCGCGTTGGCTTCCTCCGCCGTCTGCCCCGGCGCGGCGGCAAAACTGGGGAGGATCGGACCGCGCGTCATGGGGCGGAAATGGACCCGTCTTGCGATCTCGACGGTACTGTCGAGCGCCTCGGGCAGGTCGGCGAACAGCGCCATCATCTCGGCGCGCGGCTTGAAATAATGCTCGGCGCTGAGCTTGCGCCGCTCGGACTGGGCGATCACCGTGCCGCCGGCGATGGCCAGCAGGGCGTCGTGCGCCTCGAAATCCTCCCTTTTCGGGAAGAACGGCTCATTGGTCGCCACCAGCGGTACGCCGCGCCGATAGGCGAAATCGATCAGTTCGGCCTCGACCGCCGCCTCGCCCTGCCGGTCATGGCGCTGCAATTCGACGTAGAAACGATCGCCGAACAGGTTAACGAGCGTTTCCAGGCGCTTGAGGGCCTGTCCCTCCTGGCCGTTGGCGATGAGGGGATCGACCGCCCCTTCCGGCCCGCCGGAAAGGCAGATCAACCCGTCGATATCGCCATCTTCCAGCCAGGCGAGCGGCGCGACGGCGCGTCCGCCCTCGCCTTCGAGCCAGGCATGGCTGACAAGCCGCGACAAATTGGCAAAGCCGGTCGCGTCCGCCGCCATCAGCACCACGCTCGACTTGCCGGCGAAACGGTCGCGGCCGCGTTCGTCCGAAGAGCCGAAATCGATCGGCATCTCGCAGCCGATCAGCGGCTGGATGCCCTTGCCCACCGCCTTTTCCGAAAACTCCAGCGCTCCGAACAGATTGGCGGTGTCGGCGATGCCGAGCGCCGGCTGCTCGTCGCCGGCTGCCATCGCCAGAAGCTTGCCGAGCGGCAGCGCCCCTTCGAGCAGCGAATAGGCGGAATGAACATGCAGATGGACAAAACCGGGACCGGGCATCGCGATTCCTTTCCTTCCCTTTGTGGCACCCGGGCGCCGAGCGGCCAAGCCGCCCGACCGGCTCTTCAACGTTATCCTCAGCCCAGGCGCGTCAGGATGTCGATCCACAAAAGCGCCGACGCGCTGAACGCCGTCAGCGCGGCAAAGGCAAGACCTTCCTTGACAAACGTCCTCATTTCCGCCTCCGTTCCTCTTTCGTTCTTTCTTTCTATGTTCTTTTTTTGTTCTCGTCCAGAGGGGAACAGACGGCAGGAGGAATTTGCTTAACGAGAGGTGAATCCCGTAGTTGTTCGGCAGGCGAAATCGCCGATAGGCGGGCATTTCTGGATTCCGGCCTCGGCCGGAATGCTGGTGGTGCGTGTGGCAGGGTTCTGGCAAATCCTTGCCCGTCACCCTCGGGCCTGAGCCGACGGCCCATGGTCCGTTTGCCATCCAAGCCGAACATGCGACATCAAGCTGCGCCCTGGCGAAAAACCGCAATGCCTGCATTTTCTGCCCGGACGCATGGGTGCTCGGGTCAAGCCCGAGCATGGCAATGGGAGAAAAAGAGGCTGGCTACAGCGCCAGCGGCAGCACCTTGTGCCCGGCGATGGTGACGACGCGATGGGCGCGTTTGGCCAGGGCGTGGTTGTGGGTGGCGATGAGGGCGGAGGCGCCCTCGTTCTCGATCAGGCCCATCAGGGCATCGTACACCCTGTCGCTGGTCGCCGGATCGAGATTGCCGGTCGGTTCGTCGGCCAGGATCAGCCGGGGATGATTGGCCGCGGCGCGGGCGATGGCGACGCGCTGTGCTTCGCCGCCCGACAGTTCGGCCGGCCGGTGCTCGGCCCGGTCGGAAAGCCCCATCAGATCGAGCAGTTCCAGGCCGCGGTCGCGTGCCCCCATCCGCCCGATACCGGAAATGAGCTGTGGCAGCATGACGTTTTCGAGGGCGGAAAATTCCGGCAGCAGGTGATGGAACTGGTAGACATAGCCGATGCGGTCGCGCCTGAGCTGGGTGCGGCCCCGGTCGGACATCGCCGAAGTCATCTGTCCGCAGATGCCGACATCGCCGGCCTGCACCCGTTCCAGCAACCCGCAGATGTGCAAAAGGGTCGACTTGCCCGCCCCGGAGGGCGCCACCAATGCCACCATCTCACCGGCCATGACCGAAAGCGAGGCGCTTTCGAGGATGGTCAGGACGTCCTCGCCCTCCCCGTAATGGTGGCTGACCTCATCGAGGACGAGAAAACTCTCACTCATAGCGCAGCGCCTCGACCGGATCGTGCTGCGCCGCCCGCCAGGCGGGATAGAGCGTTGCCAGAAGGGTCAGAACCAGCGCCGTGACGGTGATGAAGATCACGTCGCCCGGCTCGACCCGCGACGGCAGGGCCGAGAGGAAGAAAACCTCCGGCGGGAAGATGCGGATGCCGATGAGATCGGACAAAAAGGCCCGCAAGGGTTCGGCATTGGCGGCAACGACGAGGCCGAGCACGAGCCCCAGCAAGGTGCCGGCCACCCCGATCGCCGTGCCGGTCAGGCAGAAGATGCGCATGATGGCGCCGCGCGTCGCCCCCATGGTCCTGAGGACGGCGATGTCGCGCCCCTTGTCCTTGACCAGCATGACCAGGCTCGAAATGATGTTGAAGGCGGCGACGACGACGATCATCGACAAGATGACGAACATCACCACCCGCTCGACCTGCAGGGCCGAAAAGAAGGTCTCGTTGCGCTGGCGCCAGTCGGTCAGGATCACCGGCTGGTCGACCGCCATCTGCAGGGGCAGCCGCATGGAATCGACCGCGTCCGGGTTGTTCAGGAAGATTTCGGCCCCAGTGGCGAAATAGTGGCGCTGATAGGCGGCATCGATTTCGGCGTCGGTGGCGTCCATCGGCGGCTCCTTGGCCCCCGGCTTCAGCACGTCCTCATACTGCTTGAAAAAGAGCTGGGCCGGTTTCATCGGCAGATAGACATAGAACGAATCGAACTCGACCATGCCGAGATTGAAGATGACATTGACCGGATAGGAGCGGATCTGCGGCGTCGTGCCGAACGGGGTGACGGTACCGTTGGGATTGACGATGGTGATCGAGTCCCCGAGCGAAATGCCGAGCTTCTGGGCGAGGCGGTAGCCGATGGCGGCGCCGTCGGAATTGTCCCAGTCGTCCCAGCCGCCCTGTTTGACGCCGTCATAAAGGAGTTTCAGTTTCTTGATGTCGGAAAGGTTCATGCCGCGCACGCTGACGCCGGAACTGCCACCGAAGCCGGAGGCCAGCGCCTCGCCCTCGACATAGGCGACGGCGAAATCAACCCCCGGCACCTTTTCCCACTTGGTGATATCCTGCTTGTAGTTCTCGAACTTGGACTCGATCGGATAGACGGTGAAATGGCCGTTCAGACCAAGGATTTTCGACAAAAGCTCCTCGCGGAAGCCGTTCATCACCGAGGTGACGACGATCAGGGTCGCGACCCCGATGGCGACGCCGAGAAGGGTCAGCGAAGCGATCACAGAGATGAAGGTATCCTTGCGTCGCGCCCGCAGATAGCGCCCGGCAATCATCCATTCGACCGGCGAAAAGGGTCTGGTCGGGGTCCCTGGCTTTTGCGTCGAATCGTTGGTCAAATCGTTTCCAGACGTGCCGGCACGATCAGTCCGAGAAGCCGCTCGCGCGCCTCGTCAAGGGCAATCGTCTCGCGGGTGCTGTCCTTGCGGTGCTTGATCTCAACCTTGCCGTCCTTGAGGCCGCGCGGCCCGACGATCAACTGATAGGGAATGCCGATCAGGTCGGCGGTGGCGAATTTGGCGCCGGCGCCCTGTTCGCGATCGTCATAGATCACGTCGATTCCGGCGCTTGTGAGGCTTTGGTAGAGATCTTCGCAGGCGGCATCGCAGGCGGCGTCGCCGACCTTGAGGCTGATCAGGATGACTTCGAAGGGCGCGACGCAAACCGGCCAGACAATGCCGTTCTCGTCATGGCCCGCCTCGATCACCGCCGGCACCACCCGCGTCAGGCCGATGCCGTAGGAGCCCGAATGCACCGCCACTTCCCGGCCGCCGGCATCTGTCACCGTCGCCTTCATCGGCGCCGAATACTTGTCGCCGAAATAGAAGGTCTGGCCAACCTCGATGCCGCGCGCCGACAAGCGCTTGTCCGCGGGCACGGTCCGCTCGAACTCTTCCATGTCGACCATGTCCTCGGTCGCGGCATAAAGCGAAGTCCAGTCGTCGACGATCGGGGTCAGATCGCCGCGGAAATCGGTATCGGGGCTGGGGATCGGCTTGTCGAGCAGGTCGGCATGGCAGAAGACGGCGCTTTCGCCGGTCTCGGCCAGGACGATGAATTCGTGGCTCAGATCGCCACCGATCGGTCCGGTCTCGGCCCGCATCGGAATGGCGGTCAGCCCCATGCGCCGGAAGGTGCGCAAATAGGCGACGAACATGCGGTTGTAGGCCTCGACCGCCCGTTCCTTGTCGAGATCGAAACTGTAGGCGTCCTTCATCAGGAATTCGCGGGAACGCATGGTGCCGAAGCGCGGCCGGATCTCGTCGCGGAACTTCCACTGCACGTGATACAGGTTGAGCGGCAGATCCTTGTAGGAACGCACATAGGTCCTGAAGATCGCGGTGATCATCTCCTCGTTGGTCGGCCCGTAGAGCATGTCGCGCTCGTGCCGGTCGGTGATGCGCA
>CAZKTH010000141.1:0-8765 GCA_964555575.1 uncultured Devosiaceae bacterium
AGCCGGCGTGACACGGACGCACAATGGGGGACGCGTCCGGGTCGGGGATCATCGGGGCGCGGGTATCCGCTCCCCGGGGGAGGCTTGGCGCTAGAAGGGCAGGATCGCGTCCAGGATCTGCGAGCCGTAACGCGGCTGCTGCACGTCGGTGATCTGGCCGCGTCCGCCATAGGCGATGCGGGCCTCGGCGATCTTGGACGAATCGATGGTGTTGTCGTTGCCGATGTCCTCGGGCCTGACGATGCCGGCGATGACGAGGTCGCGGACCTCGAAATTGACCCTGACCTCCTGGCGGCCCTCGATGACGAGATTGCCGTTGGGCAGGACCTGGGTCACCACCGCCGCGATCTGGGTGTTGAGAGTCTCGGACCGGTTGACGCTGCCCGAGCCGCTATCGCCGATGCTGGAATCGGTGGTCACGGCGGCGTCGGCGCTGACATCGGTCGGCGCGACCTCGTTGAACAGCGAGCCGAGCACGCCGCCCACACCGGTCGCGCTCGACGAGGTGCGGTCGCGGGCCGTCTGGTTGGCGATCTTGGCCTGATCGGCGATGGTCACGGTGACGGTCAGGATGTCGCCGACCTTGTGGGCCCGCTGGTCCTTGAAAAAGCCCTTGGCGGTCGGACGGAACAGCGAATTGGGCTGATAGGCGACCGCAGCGGCCTCGGGCATCGGCATGGTCACCGGATTGTAGCCAGGCTCGGTGGTCGGATCGGCGATGGCGGTCAGGCTCGGAGCTTCGCCGATTCCGGCCAGGCGATCGATGGTCGAGCAGGCGCCGAGACTCATCAGAAGCGTGGCGGAAAATAGGATGCGGGTGACGTTCATCGAGCCTCTCCCTAACGGATCGCAGTGGTTATCGGGGTGTCGGGACCGACAAGGGTGACCCTGCCTGGTGCGGACGCGATGGCCGACAGAACTTTGGATGACATGAGATTGAGAACCTCAACCGTCTCGCCTTCGGCGGCGTCTGAAAGGGCCTGGCCCTTGACGGTCAGGGTCAACGGCCCGCTCCTGTAGACGATGGTCACCGCCTGGTTGCGCTTGATCAGGGCCGGCTGTTCGATATCGCCGGGCTGCAGCATCTTGCCGGCACGGGCCGGGCGCTTGATCTGCATGCCGATCACCTGGTCGAGCAGGGAAAAGCTGCCGGTGTCGGCGGTCCTGACCGGAACCTCGCGCATCTCGACGTCCTCGGGACGCAGGATGGTCTTGCCCGCCACGGAACCGACAAGGTGCGGCACGGCGATCATGAGGTCGGCACGGCCCGTCAGATCGACCAGCGTCTTTTGTCCCGAAACCCTGAAACGGGCGGCGAACTGGCCGCTTCCCGAAAGATAGTTCAACGAGACGAGGTTGACCGGGTGGTCGGCCGTGTCGGCGGTCATCGGCGGCAGCGACTGGGTGAAACCGATCCTGGCCGTAACGCCGTCGCGCAAAAATCCCCTTTGCCTGAGAGCGTCCTCGATCATGCCGCTCAAAAGCGGGGTGTCGATGGTCTGGCCGAAACGGGCCACGGTGATGGTACCCGTTTCCGGCGACTCGAAGTCGGTCAGCCCGACCTTGGCCGCGGCGACACGAACGGCGTCGAGCGAGACCTTTCCGGCCGTGCCGGGCTCCGGGGCGCGGAACAGCGGCCGTTCGGCAAAAAGATCGGCACCCTCGAACATGTCGCCGACGGTGACGATCGGCGTTGTCACCATGATCTGGGACTTGAGGACCGGTGCGGCCGCGGCCGGGCCGGCGAGAAGGAGCGAAATCAGGGCGGTCGTGACGAGCTTGTTCATCTGTCAGCCTCCTCAGGTCAGGTTCGCCGTGGCCTGCATCATCTCGTCGGCACCGGAGATGACGCGGGCGTTCATCTCGTAGGCGCGCTGGGCCGAGATCATGTCGGCGATCTCGGTGACCGCGTTGACATTGGACAGTTCGAGATAGCCCTGCAGCAGGTCGCCGACGCCTTCGGAACCGGGATTGCCGGCCTGGGGCGAGCCACTGGCAGGCGTCTCGGTGAACAGGTTCTCTCCCATCGATTGCAGACCGGCCGGATTGACGAAGGTCGAGAGCTGGATCTGGCCGAGCTCGGTCGGCGTCGAATCCGATCCGAGATAGGCCTCGACCACGCCCGAGGCGTTGATCGACAGGTCGCGCGCATCGGAGGGAATGGTGATGCCGGGCTGCACCTCATAGCCGTCGGCGGTGACGATGGTGCCTTCGCCGTTGCGTTCGAACGAGCCGTCGCGGGTATAGGCGGTGCCGCCGTCCGGCATGGTGATGGCGAAATAGCCTTCGCCGCGGATGGCCAGGTCGAGTTCCTTTTCGGTGGCGGTCACGCTGCCCTGGCTGGCGATGCGCGAGGTTGCGGCCGTACGGACGCCCGAGCCGATCTCGACCCCGACCGGTACGATGGTGCCGGAATCCGAACTCTGCGAGCCGGCGCGGCGCAACTCCTGATAGAGCAGGTCCTGGAATTCGGCCCGCTGCTTCTTGTAGCCGGTGGTGCGCATATTGGCGATGTTGTTGGAAATGACTTCGACATTGCGCTCCTGGGCGGCCATGCCGGTCGATGCGATGTAAAGTGCTCTCATCTGGGGATTTTCCCTCTTCAGGCCGTGACGTCGCCAAGGCGGCGGATGGCGGTGCGGCGCAATTCGTCCTGGCGCTTGATGTATTGCGCGACCAGTTCATAGGCGCGGTTGATGCGGATCATCTCGGCGGTCTCGGAAACGCCCGAGACGTTGGAGCGCTCGACCATGCCCTGATGCGCCACGGTCTTGGTGGCGGCATGGCCGGCATCTGCGGCGGTCGCCTGATAGAGCGAGTTGCCGAGATGGGTGAGGGTCTGCGGATTGTCGAATTCGATGATATCGAGCCGGCCCTTGTTGCCGGCGCTCGACAGGATGGCGCCATTCTTGCCGATACGGATATCGGTCTCGCCCGGGGCGAAGGTGACGGTCCCGCCCGAGGCCAGGACCGGATCGCCGTCGACGGTGACGAGCGTGCCGGAGGCATCCAGATGCAGGGCGCCGTTGCGGGTATAGGCAGGCCCGTTCTGGGTCTGCACCGTCAGAAAGCCGGGACCGTCCAGGGCGACGTCGAAGCTGCCGTCGGTCTGGTCGAAGGCGCCCGGCTGGAAATCGTGCAGGGTCGCCCAGTCCTCGGTATAGTGGACCTCGCGGCTTCCGGCCGGAAAGACCTCGTCGCTGGCGACCGGCATCACATAGTCCTCGAACAGGACCTTTTCGGCCTTGAACCCGATCGTGTTGATGTTGGCGAGATTGTTGGCCACGACCTCCATCTGCTTTTGCAGACCGATCTGGCGCGACAGGCCGATTAGTGGCGCGTTTTCCATTCTGCGCTGTTCCCCTGGTCTTGCGGCGCCGCAACTTCCCCAAGCCTTGGTGCCGCCAACAGCCATGCAGATGTCGTGCCAGTGCAAAAAGTGGCGATAATTCAAGGGAAAGAGCAAAGGGGGAGCGGATGCCAGGGGGGACAGGTGGTATTTGAGGCAAGTTTTACCCGGCAGAATTTGCCGCTTTCAGATGAGTGGTAACCTTTCGTTAACTCTCTTGGCGCTTATCTCGGCCTGAAGGGCTCCTTTGAGCGGGGAGCGGAGTACGGCCATGAGCGAAGAAGTCGACAACCAGGAAGTCGAAGACGGTGCGGAAGGCGCCGAGGGCGAAGTCCCCGAAAAGAAAAGCAGGAAGATGCTTTTCATCATCATCGGTGCCGTCGTGCTGGTACTGCTCGGCGGTGGCGTGGGCGCCTATTTCCTGCTGTTCAGCGGTCCGGCCGAATCCACGGTCACGGCCGAGGCCGATCTGGTCTATGATTACGACCTGCCGCCGATGACGGTGAACCTCAATTCGGAAAAGCCGGAATTCCTGAAGCTCAGCGTGTCGCTCGAACTGGCCGACGAGTCGATGGTGGCGCTTGTCGAACCACGCATTGCCCGCGTCGTCGATGCCTTCCAGGTCTATCTCAGGGAGTTGCGGCGGACCGATCTCGAAGGCTCGGCCGGCATCTACCGGCTCAAGGAGGAACTCAGGCGCCGCGTCAACCTCGCCATCTATCCGGCGGAGGTGCAGGGCGTCCTTTTCCGCGAAATCCTGGTGCAATAGGGGCGGGCCGTGGCAGATCCGGACGACGACGACAAGCTATCCGAGGACTGGGGCCTGGACGATCTGCCTGGAGCCGATGGCGGCCAAAGCAGCGGCAAGGACGGCGCTGGCGACGACGCCATGGCGGCCGAATGGGCCGCGATGATCGAAGGCGACGACGACGAAGGCGGCGGTGGAGACCGCGTCCTCAACCAGGACGAAATCGACAATCTTCTGGGCTTCGATCCCAATGCCGGCGGCGATGTCGAGCTGACCGGGGTGCAGGCGCTGATCAATTCGGCGCTGGTTTCCTATGAACGCCTGCCGATGCTCGAAATCGTCTTCGACCGGCTGGTGCGGCTGGCGACCACGAGCCTCAGGAATTTCACCTCGGACAATGTCGAAGTCTCGATGGATTCGATCACCTCGGTGCGGTTCGGCGACTATCTCAACTCGATTCCGCTGCCGGCGATCCTTTCGGTCATCAAGGCCGAGGAATGGGAGAATTTCGGGCTTCTGACCGTCGACAGCAATCTGATTTACTCGATGATCGACGTGCTGCTCGGCGGACGCCGGGCCAGCGGCGTCATCCGGGTCGAGGGCCGGCCCTACACCACCATCGAGATGGCGCTGGCACGGCGGATGATAGAGGTCATCCTGGAAGACACCAAAAAGGCCTTCGAACCGCTGACCCCGGTCACCTTCACGCTCGAGCGTCTCGAAACCAATCCGCGCTTCGCCGCGATCTCGCGTCCGGCCAATGCCGCGATCCTGGTCGATTTGCGCATCGACATGGACGATCGCGGCGGCAAGATCGAGATCTTGCTGCCCTATGCCACGATCGAACCGATCCGCGAACAGCTGCTGCAGATGTTCATGGGCGAAAAGTTCGGCCGCGATCCGATCTGGGAAGGCCATCTGGCCACCGAGATCTTCGCCGCCGACACCACCGTCGATGCCGTCCTGCACGAAATGGAACTGCCGTTGCGCGAGGTGATGGCCCTCGAGGTCGGCCAGACCATCGTTTTCGACCGCTCGGCCAGCGATCCGGTGACGCTCAGGGCCGGGGACACCAATCTCACCCAGGGCGTCATGGGTCACATCGGCAAGAATGTTTCGATCCGCGTGTCGCGGCCGCTCAATCCGCCGCGTGTGACCATGGCGGTTTTCGAAGCCCTCGACGAACATCTGGAGAACAAGGGATGATGGGACTGCCGTTGGGGATAGTTGTTGAGGGCCTGGTTTCGATTCTTCTTCTTTTGACAATCGGATACAGCATTCTGCTCAATGAACGTCTCAAGAAGCTTCATGCCGACCGCGAGACACTGAAACTGATCATTTCGGACCTCGTGCAGGCGACCGACACGGCCAATGGCGCCATACGCGAACTGCGTCAGGCGGCGACGGACGTCGAGACGACGCTTTCGGAGCGGCTCGAGGAGGCCGACCGTTTCGCCGTCGAACTTGCCAATCATGTGACCTCCGGCCAGGCGGTGATGGAGCGCATCGCCAAGATCCTGGCGGCGGCGCGCCAGGCTGAGACCAGCGGAGCAGATGTCGCGCCGACGGCGACGAAACGTGCCCAGGAAGCGCTCAGGCGTTTGCGGTCGCACCAGATGCAAAAGAGCGAGGCCGCGTGAAGCCCATCCGCCTGCTGCCATTGGTCGTTTTCGCCGCCTTTGCGCTGTTTCTGCTCAAGGGCATCGGCCTTTTGACCGGAGGCGGCTACGTCCTTGCCGGTATGGAAACCGCGCAGGCGTCGGGCACGTCGGCGGCGGTGGACGCGGCCAAAACGGGGACCCATCCCGCTCCGGCCGGCGAACCGGCGGCGGCTACGGACGGCATGAACGGCACCAACCCGGCCGAGGCGGAAACCGCGGTGCGCACCGGCCTTGCCAATACCAGCACGGCCGCCGATGCCGCCGAACGCGCCTCGGAAAGCCTGTTCTCGCGCGCCGGGCCGACACCGGTCAGTTCGAGCCAGCTCGATGCGGCGCCGTTCGAGGTGAACAAGGCCGGCGAAAAGGTGCCGCTCGCCAGCAATGACGGCACGAGCACGACCGAGAAGGCGGTTCTGGAACGCCTGAGCGACCGGCGCGCCGAGCTCGATGCTTTCGAGAACCAGCTCAAGCAGCGCGAGGCGCTGGTCGCGGCGGCCGAAATGCGCCTGAACGAACGGGTGGAAGCGCTCAAGGCGCTCGAGGCCAAGATCAACGCCCTGGTCGAGCAGAAAAAGGCGATGGACGACGAGCAGTTCAAGGGGCTCGTGTCCATGTACGAGAACATGAAGCCAAAGGATGCGGCCGCGATCTTCGACCAGTTGAGCAGCGATGTCCTGTTCCGCGTCGCCACCGCCATGAATCCGCGCAAGATGTCGCCGATTCTTGCGGCGATGACACCGACCCGCGCCCAGGAGCTGACGACGATGATGGCGGCCGAGCAGGCCGAACCGAGCCTCAGCGACGCCTCGGTTCAGGATCTGTCGCAATTGCCGCAGATCGTCGGGCAATAGGCCTCGGCGTCCGGCCGGGTGCCGGCAGGGGCGGAGCGCGCGTTTTTCCGCACAATTCCCGAACAGACACATGCATATGGTAAGGCAGCGTTAAAGCGCTTTGCCTAGACTCTACTAAGTCATTTCGAAAGCGGGCATTTCCGTGAGTCTTGCACCGCACAGAGCGGGGTTCGGAGCGTGGCTGGCGCAGCTTGTGTGTCTGGCCGCGCTGGTGTTTGCCCTGAGCCCCGGCCTCATGCGGCCGGCAATGGCGCAGTCGTCTGGCAGCGAGCCCGCCACACTGCAGATCCTGTCGGAAGACGGCTTTGCCCGGCTCGTCTTCGGTTTTGCCGACCGATTCGACCTGCCCAAGTACAAGGTCGGTTCGGAAAACGGCGTTCTGACCATCGAATTCGACATGCCGGTCACCGTCAGGGTACCGGACATCCCCGGCATTCTGCCCGACTACGTTACCGTGGCGCGCATCGATCCGGACAAGAAGGGACTGCGGCTCGGCCTCAAGCAGCAGTTCCGCATCAACACGATCGAGGCCGGCGAGAAGCTGTTCATCGACATCCTGCCCGAGAACTGGGTTGGGATGCTGCCCGGGCTGCCGACCGACGTCGTCCAGGAACTGGCACGACGCGCGCGCGACGCCGCCATCGATGCCGAACGCGAGCGCAAGGCGGCGCTGGTCGAGACGGGAGAACCCCTGGTCAAGTTCAGCGTCGGGCGCAATCCGACCTTCATTCGCCTGCAGTTCGACTGGAACATGGACACCTCCGCCGACTTCACCTTCGCCGCGCCGGTGGGCAAGATCCACTTCGCCTTGCCGCTGAAGATCGACCTGTTCGCGCTGAAATCCGATCTGCCGGCCGAGATTCTCGGTGTCGAGGACGAAGTCACGCCGGACGGCTCGGATGTGATCCTGACCTTTGCGCCATGGATCGTGCCGCGGTTCTACGAGAATTCCAGAAAGCAATTCGTCCTTGACGTCGATCTCAAGGACGGCCCGCCGGCCGCCGTCGACGTCATGAGCCTGTTGCCCAAAGGCGAGACGATGGCTGCGGACAAGCCCGAAAAGCCGCAGGAAGCGGCGACACCTGCCGAACAGCTGCCGCCGCGCGAACAGCCGATCGTCACCCCCGTCGTGACTACCGTCGGGTCGACGCTGCGGATGGCCTTTCCGTTTGTCAACCGGACGGCCGCCGCCGTTTTCCGGCGCGGCAATGTCATCTGGCTGTTCTTCGACACGCCCTCGACGGTCCAACGTCCGCCGGACATGACGGCGCTGAAACAGATCGCCGACAGCTTCGACGTGGTGCCGGCAAACGGCACCCAGATCATCCGGCTGAACCTGTCGACCGACCGGCTGGCGACACTCGCCGCCGAAGGCCAGTCCTGGGTGCTCTCGCTCGGCGATCTTCTGCTCGCCGCCGAGGAGCCGGTGAAGTTCACGCGGGAACAGGACGCGACCGGTGCCTTTTCCATCCGGGCAAACCTGTCCAATCCGGCAGCCGTGCATGAATTGCGCGACCCCGAGGTCGGCGACATCATCGATGTCGTCACCGCCTATCCGCCGTCGCGCGCCCTGATGCGTTCGCTCGATTTCGTCGATTTCTCGGCGCTGAAGACGGTGCACGGCCTGGTCATCAAACCCAAGCACGAGGACGTCAAGGTCACGATCGCCGACAATGACAGCGTCGTCATCAGCGCCCCCCGCGGCCTGATCGTCTCGGCGCCGCAGAAATCCACCACCGGCAACGATCAGGCCAATGCCGAAATCCGCGAAGGATTCATCGACCTCAAGCCCTATGTCGAAAAGGATCCGAACCGGTTCGCCAAGCGTCTCGAGGAAATGGAGCAGCGCGTCACCACGGCCGAACGCACGCTGCTGGATTCGGCACGCCTGGATCTCGCCCGCTACTATCTGGCCAACGACATGGGCTACGAAGCGGTCGGCATGATCAACTTCCTTCAATCGCAGCTGGTCAACAAGCAGCTGGTGCCGGAAATGCGCCTGATCCGCGCCGCCGCCAATGTCGCGGCGGGGCGGGCCAAGGACGCGCTGGCCGACCTCAATGCCGCGGACATGACGAACGAGATTGATGCGCGGATGTGGCGGACCATCGCCCGCACCGATGCCTTCAAATTCGCCGGCGCCCGCACCGACGCCC
>CAZKTH010000142.1:0-8764 GCA_964555575.1 uncultured Devosiaceae bacterium
ACCGGCACGCGTCCGGGTGTCTGGGTCGGGCGGCCGTCGAGCAGCACCGTGTGGCCGTCCTCGAGCCGACCGGGCGAGGCCTGTCGGTAGAAGCGCTTGGGCAATTGCCGCTGCAGCGCCTTCTGGACACGGCCATAGCCGTCGTCGCGATGTTGCAGGGCATCTTCGAGAAATTCACGCATCGGTTTTCACCAGGGCGTTGATGGCGGCAATGAGATCGGGCACGTCTTCGACAATGGCATGGGCGCCGGTCGCACGCAAAATCCCGGGCCTGTGATAGCCCCAGCCGACGCCGAGGGCGAAGCATCCGGCATTGCGCGCCATCTGCATGTCGAAACTGGTATCGCCGATCATCACCGTCCGGTCGGGTCCGACGCCGGTCTCGTCCATGGCCGACAGCAGCATGCCCGGGTCCGGCTTGGACGGATTGGTGTCCGGGGTCTGTGTGGAGGTGAAATAGGTTTCGAGGCGGTGCAGCGCAAGGATGCGGTCCACGCCCCGCATGCCCTTGCCGGTGGCGATGCCGAGAAGGGTTTCCGGCTCGTTGTGGAGCGTGTCCAGAACCGCGCCCATGCCGGCAAAGAGCGGTTCGGTGCCCTGATCGGCGATGCTCTGGTGGTACAAACGGCGATAGGCCGTCGCCAGCCTGTCGAGGGCCGGTCCCCTGAGCCCGCTCAAATGCATCAAGGCGTTCTCGAGCGACAGCCCGATGATCTCGCGGGAGGCCTCGTCGCTCGGCGGCGTCAGACCCTCCGCGATAAAGGCGGCCATGGTGGTCCGGCCGATATGGGCGCCGGAATCGATCAGCGTTCCGTCCATGTCGAAAACGATCAGGCGCATCAGTCGGTCTCCGGGTCGCCGTCCTGAACATCGTAGCGTCCGGCATCGAAGCCGAGGGCGTCGAAGGTCTGGACCATGTGCGGCGGCAGCGGCGCCGAGACGTCAAGCCTTTTGCCGTCGCGCAGTGGCAGCGACAGCCGCCTGGCGTGCAGATGCAGGCCGGCGCCAAAGCCGTCGGGCTTTTCGAAATCGGCAAGGTCGAAATAGCGCGGATCGTCAAGGATCGGCGTGCCCAGGAGATTCATGTGTACCCGTAGCTGGTGTGTGCGTCCGGTCACCGGCTTGAGCGAAACCCAGGCGAAACGATCACCGGCTTGATCGGTCACGGAAAAATAGGAAATCGCGTGTTGGGCGCCCTCGTCGCCATGCTCGGCGATGACCATCTGCTCACCATCACGGGTCGGCTGCTTGACCAGGAAACACGAGGCCTTGCCCTGGCGCGGCGACGGCACCCCGGCGGTGACGGCCCAGTAGATCTTGCGGGCCGAGCGCGAGCGGAAGACCTTGCCGAAATGGGTGGCGGCGGCGCGGGTCCGGGCGACCAGAAGGCACCCCGAAGTGTCGCGGTCGAGCCGGTGGACGAGGCGCGGCGTCTCGCCATCCCTGTCCGGCAGGCTTTTCAACAGGCCGTCGATATGGCGTTTGGTGCCGCTGCCGCCCTGGACGGCGAGCCCGTGCGGCTTGTTGAAGACGTAGACGTCCTTGTCCTGGTAAAGGATCAGCTCGCGCAGGAAGGCGGCGTCGGCCGGATCGACGCGCGGTTCCCTGGGCCTGTCGGCGATTTCGATCGGCGGAACGCGGATCTGCTGGCCGGCGGCAAGGCGGGTATTGGTCTGGGCCCGGGCCCCATCGACCCGCACCTGACCGGTACGGATGATTTTCTGCAGCCGTCCGAACGGCAGGCCAGGAAAATGCACCGCGAACCAGCGGTCGAGGCGCATGCCGTCCTCGCCCTCGGCGACGGTGAGGATCACGACGCCGCTCACAAGAGACTCCTGACGATCCACAGTCCGACGAACAGGGCAAGGATCGCAATGATCAGCGAGGCAAGGGCATAAAACGAGGCAACAAAAAGATTGCCGCGCTCGATCAGGGTGACGACATCGAGCGAAAACGAGGAAAAGGTGGTGAAGCCGCCGAGCACCCCCACTGCGACCAGAAGCCTAGCCTCGGATTGCCATACCGGCGTCCCGTGCGCCAGAAAGCCGATGAGAAGCCCCATGACCAGCGAGCCGATGACGTTGACCCCGAACGTCGCCAGCGGAAACGGGCCGGCATGGAATCGGCCGACAAAAAGGGAAAAGCCGAAGCGGCTCATCGCTCCCAGCGCGCCGCCCAAACCGACCAGTAGATATGCCTGCATGTTGTCTCCGCCTCTTCCGACGCGGATGAGGTTGTGTTGGCTGCTCTATTGCCCATCCGGACCGTCGCTGTCCAGTCCCGGACCGGTTCTCAAGCGGCCGAGCCGCAGCTTTTGCCAGTATTCGAGCCGCTTTCTGATCTCGCGCTCGAAACCGCGCTCGACGGGGCGGTAAAAGCTGTGGCGGCCGAGCGCTTCGGGGAAATAGTCCTGGCCGGAAAAGCCCTCGGGCGTATCGTGATCGTAGATGTAGCCCTCGCCATAGCCTTCCGCGCCCATCAGCTTTGTCGGGGCGTTGAGAATGGCCATGGGCGGCATGGGGGAGCCGGACGACTTGGCCAGCGCCGTGGCGGCGGAAAAACCGGTATAGACGGCGTTCGATTTCGGTGCCGTGGCGAGATAGACCGTGGCCTGGGCCAGCGCCAGTTCGCCTTCGGGCGAGCCGAGCATGTCATAGGCGTCGCGGGCGGCGATCGCCTGCGGCAGCGCCTGCGGATCGGCCAGACCGATATCCTCGACCGACATGCGGATGAGGCGACGGGCGATGAACATCGGGTCCTCGCCGGCCACCAGCATGCGGGCGAGATAGTAGAGGGCGGCGTCCGGATCGGAGCCGCGCACCGTCTTGTGCAGGGCCGAGATCAGGTTGTAGTGGCCGTCCTGGGCCTTGTCGTAGACAGGGGCGCGGCGCTGGACGAGACGCTGGAAACCGGCCTGGTCGAGCACGATGCCTTCGCCCGCCGCGGCATAGACCTCTTCCATCAGTCCCAGAAGCGCCCGTCCGTCGCCGTCGGCGAATTTCAGAAGCGTCTGGCGTGCCGCCGCATCGAGCGGCAAGGACGCCCCGATCAGCCCTTCGGCCCGCTGGCACAGCGCTTCGAGCGCCTCGACATCGAGGGCGGTGAAACGCAACACCTGGGCGCGGCTCAGAAGTGCCGCGTTGAGCTCGAAACTGGGGTTCTCGGTGGTGGCGCCGATCAGCACCAGCGTGCCGTCTTCCATGACCGGCAGGAACGAATCCTGCTGCGCCCGGTTGAAGCGATGGATTTCATCGACGAACAACAGCGTCTTCTGGCCGGCGCGGAGCGAATCCCGGGCCCGCTCGAAGACCTTCTTGAGGTCGGCGACCCCGGAAAAGACCGCCGAGATCTGCTCGAAACGGTAGCCGGTGGCGTCGGCCAGAAGCCGGGCGACGGTGGTCTTGCCGGTGCCGGGGGGGCCCCACAGGACGAGCGAACCAAGCCGGCCCGAATTGAGCATGCGGGTCAGCGTGCCCTCGGAACCGAGCAGATGGTCCTGCCCGATCACCTCGCCAAGGGTTTTCGGCCTGAGGCGATCGGCGAGCGGCCGACTCGGATCGTCGGGCAGCGCCCGCCGCGAAACTTCTGCGCTGCCCCCGAACAAGTCGCTCATCAGCCGGAAAGATAGGCCCTGCTCACCTTGCCGTCACGCTGAAAGACGATCTGCCAGCTACGGGCGTTCCCCGAGGCAATACGGTCAAAATCGTCATTGGTCCTGATGTCGGTCCCGTTGAGATTGAGGATGACGTCGCCGGTCTTGAACCCGACCTGGGCGCTGTTCGAGCCCTTGGCGATATCGACGACAACAACGCCCTTGGCGTCGTAGGACAAATTGTACTCGTCGGCGAGGGCCGGATTCATTTGGGCGGCGGTGATGCCGCCGAACACGGTATTGGCGCTTATGGTCGTCTGGTATTTCGGATCGTTGGCATCGGAGGCCTGCAGCGGCAGCTTGATGTGAAGCTGGTTGCCGTTGCGCATGACCGTCATGTCGGCGGTGCCGCCGACCTGCTGGGTGGCGAGGCGGAATTCGAACGCCTTGGGATCGTCAACCGGCCTGCCGTCGACATCGACGATGACGTCGCCGGGCTGGAACCCGGCCTTGGCCGCCGGCCCGTTCGGGGCGAGGTCGGTGATGAGGGCGCCGCGCGGCACGTCGAGCTTGAGGTTCTTGGCGAGATCGGCGTCAAGCGCCTGAAGATGCGCGCCGAACCAGGGATGGATCACCACCTTGTCGCCGGCTTCGGCGGCGTGGGCGACCAGCGCCGCCATGTTGACCGGAATGGCGAAGCCGATGCCGACCGAACCGCCCGAGGACGAATAGATGGCCGAATTGATGCCGACCAGGCGCCCCTGCATATCGACGAGGGCGCCGCCGGAATTGCCAGGGTTGATGGCCGCGTCGGTCTGGATGAAGAAGGAATAGTCCGAAACCTCGACGCCGGTGCGCGCCAGGGCCGAAACGATGCCGGACGTCACCGTCTGTCCCACCCCGAAGGGATTGCCGATGGCCAGGACGAGATCGCCGACCAGCAGCCCGTCCGAATTGGCGAAGTGCACTACCGGCAGGTCGCGGTCGAGCTTGTCGGTGATCCGGAGGGCCGCCAGATCGGTCCTGGTGTCATCCAGGACGGTCTTGACCGCGTATTCGTGTCCGTCCGAAAGGGTGACGTGGACGTCGGTGGCACCATGCACGACATGGGAATTGGTCAGGATCAGGCCGGACTTGTCGATGATGACGCCCGAGCCGAGCGACTGCGAGGTGCGCGGCCGCGACTGGAAGAGCGGGGAATTGCCGCCGAAGAAGCGCTGGAAGAAGGGATCGGCGGCAAAGGGCGAAGGCGAGGCCTGGGTGATGGTGGTGGCATAGACATTGACGACGGCAGGCGCGACCTGCTTGACGATCGGCGCGAAGCTCAACTGCATCTCGCCGTTGCTGTTCGGCACGGTGCGGACGGGCTCGAGCGCGGCCGGCGCGGCAAGCGGGGCGGGCTGGCTCGCTGCGGCAGCAGGGACGGCCGCCGGGGCGGGCGGGCTGGTTGTCGCGGCAACCTGAACCGGCTGGTCGGGTACGGCAGCAGGTGGCGGCTGTTCCGCCGTTTCGGCAGGTTCGATGCTGCCTTCCAGCGTCACCGGTGTCACCTTGGTATAGGCGAACTGCGAAAAGCCGATGACGGCTATTGCGCCGGCGCCGGCGGACAAGAGGGCAACAAGAGCAACAGAAAGGAACCAGGTGCGAGTCGTCATGGTTGAAATCCTTGGGTTTTCGCAAAGAAGACGCAAGAATGCTCTTCAGGCAGCTATTCAGGGAACTCAGCGCCACAAAGTCATGGCGGAAATATGGTCCGGCACGCCTATTGGCGCCGGGGACTCGCCTTGCCCGATCAGATCTGCTGAGCGAGCACGGCTTCCATGCCATCGAGCAAGGCATTCCAGCCGTGCTCGCGCCCCGGCGCGCCGTCGCTCGGTTCGATCACGCACATCTGTTCGGTAAAGGTCAGGCGCGTGGCGCCGCTCTCCTCCGCAAAGCGGACGGTGACCAGCGAAACCGAATGCACGCGTCCGTTCATTGCCATGGAGTAGGAAAACACGATCAACGCATTCGGCACGATCTCGAAATAGCGCGTCTCGTTCTCGTGTTTGCCCATGTCGTTCTCAAAGGCGCCGTATTCGCGGCCACCGACCCGGAAATCGAGGCTGTAGTCCGATTTGGATGCTGGCGCGACGAACCATTTGCGCTTCTTGTCGGGATCCGACCAGGCCGAAAAGACCGTGGCGGACGCCTGTTCCAGTTTGCGTTCGATCGTGAAGGTCTCGTTGTGGGTGTTGATGGACATGATCAGTTATCCTCGTTGAGAAAAGCCTCCAGTCGGTCGAGTTGGGACTCGACTTGGCGCCGACGCTGATTGATCCAGCTTTCGGCAAGACCGAGCGTTTCCGGCCTGAGGCTGCAGGTGCGCACCCTGCCCCGCTTGATGGTCTCGATGAGTCCGGCCCTTTCCAGCACCTGAAGGTGTCTGAGGAAGGTCGGAGTGGCCATCGGGAACGGGGCCTGCAACTGACTGACCGATGCCGGTCCGCGGCAGAGTCGCTCGACGACGGCGAAGCGGGTGGGATCGGACAGTGCACCGAAAACGGCGGAAAGATTTTGGTTAGCCATAATGCTAAGTAATGCGATATGGCGGCCTTGTCAATTCACTTAGCAAATTTACTAAGTGATGATTGCCGTCCTTTGCCGGAACGCCGAACACAAAAAAGCCGTGGCAGTGCTGCCACGGCTTTTGTTTTCGTCCAACACTGGACGGCTTATGCCGCTTCTTCCTCTTCGCGGACGAAATCGGCTGTCGGGCCGGAATCGGTGCCCTTGGCCTCCGGGTCGCGGTCGACGAATTCGATGACGGCGACGGCGGCATTGTCGCCATAGCGGAAGCCGGCCTTCATGATGCGGGTGTAGCCGCCCATGCGTTCGGCATAGCGCGGGCCGATGACATCGAACAGCTTCTTGACCATGGCCTCGTCGCGGATGCGGGCAATGGCCTGGCGCCGGGCGTGCAGGTCGCCGCGCTTGGCCAGGGTCACGAGCTTTTCCACGATGGGCCTCAGATCCTTGGCCTTGGGCAGCGTCGTCACGATCTGCTCATGCTTGATGAGCGCGGCGGACATGTTGGCGAACATCGCCTTGCGATGGCTGGCGGTACGGCTGAATTTACGGCCTGCTTTGCGGTGACGCATGATTGTCTCCTTGAAACTCCCTACTCGGCGCCGTTCAATAATGGTCTTCGAAGCGCTTGGCGAGGTCGTCGATGTTTTCGGGCGGCCAGTTGGCCACGTCCATACCCAGGTGCAGACCCATCTGGGCCAGCACTTCCTTGATCTCGTTGAGCGACTTGCGGCCGAAATTCGGGGTGCGCAGCATCTCGGCTTCCGTTTTCTGGATAAGGTCGCCGATATACACGATGTTGTCGTTCTTGAGGCAATTGGCCGAACGCACCGAAAGCTCGAGTTCGTCGACCTTCTTGAGAAGCGCCGGATTGATGCCGATCTCGGGCACCTGATCCTGCGTGGATTCCTTCTGCGGCTCCTCGAAATTGACGAAGACCCCCAACTGGTCCTGGAGGATCCGGGCGGCATAGGCGACCGCGTCCTCGGGGGTCAGACCGCCATTGGTCTCGATCTGCAGGGTGAGCTTGTCGAAATCGAGCACCTGGCCCTCGCGGGTCGGCTCGACCTTGTAGGAAACGCGCTTGACCGGCGAGAACAGCGAGTCGACCGGAATGAAGCCGATCGGGGCGTCCTCGGGGCGGTTGCGGTCGGCCGGAACATAGCCCTTGCCGGTGTCGACGGTGAATTCGACATGCAGCTCGGCGCCGTCGTCGAGATGGCACAGGACCAGATCGGGATTGAGGATCTCGATATCGCCGGTCACCTTGATGTCGCCGGCGACCACGGCGCCCGGTCCCTGACGGGAAAGGGTCAGGCGCTTGGGCCCGTCGCTTTCCATCCTGAAGGCGATTTCCTTGACGTTGAGCACCAGGTCGGTGACGTCCTCGCGCACGCCGGGGATCGACGAGAATTCATGCAAGACGCCGTCGATCTGCATGGCGGTCACGGCCGCCCCCTGCAGGGACGACAGCAGAACGCGGCGCAAGGCATTGCCAAGGGTCAGTCCATAGCCGCGTTCCAGCGGTTCGGCGACGATCGAGGCGATGTGAGGATTGCTGCCGGTGACGAATTCCAGTTTGGTGGGCTTGATCAGCTCTTGCCAGTTTTTCTGGATCATTCGCTCAACATCCTTTCAAGAATAGACAGCCCAAGGGGCCGATGCCGCTTTGACCTCGCTCCGGCGAGTGGCCGGCCGGAGCCCCGCGCCCGATCACACGCGCCGACGCTTGCGCGGACGGCAGCCATTGTGGGGGATAGAGGTCACGTCGCGGATGCTGGTGACGCTGAAACCGGCGGCCTGAAGCGCCCTCAATGCCGACTCGCGGCCCGAGCCGGGACCGCGGACCTCGACCTCAAGGGTCTTCATGCCATGCTCCTGGGCCTTCTTGGCCGCATCTTCGGCGGCGACCTGCGCCGCGTAAGGGGTCGACTTGCGCGAGCCCTTGAAACCCATTGTGCCCGCCGACGACCAGGAAATGGTATTGCCCTGCACGTCGGTGATGGTGATCATGGTGTTGTTGAACGAGGCGTTCACATGCGCCACGCCGGAGGTGATGTTCTTGCGCTCGCGGCGACGGACGCGCGTGGTATCAGCTTTTGCCATAGATTTGTCCTATCGATCTCATCGCCACCGATGCTTGCTCAGGCTCGGTGGCTCCACCGGAAGACGGTGAAGGGTGAAGGGCGAATTGTGAATTGGAACCCCCATTCACCATTCGCCATTCACCAGTTCACCATCCTTATTTCTTCTTGCCCGCAATGGGCTTGGCCGGACCCTTGCGGGTACGGGCATTGGTATGGGTACGCTGTCCGCGCACCGGCAGGCCGCGACGATGCCGCAACCCGCGATAATTGCCGAGATCCATCAGGCGCTTGATGTTCATCGCCACATTGCGGCGCAAATCGCCTTCCACGACATAGTCGCGGTCGATGGTCTCGCGGATCTGGATCACTTCCGCGTCGGTCAGCTCGTTGACCCGGCGCTCCGCCGGAATGCCGACCTTTTCGCAGATCTCGGTGGCAAACTTGCTGCCGATGCCGTGAATATACTGCAGCGCGATGACGACGCGCTTGTTGGTCGGAATGTTGACGCCAGCAATAC
>CAZKTH010000143.1:0-8757 GCA_964555575.1 uncultured Devosiaceae bacterium
TCACGCGCTACGGCCACGCCGCCGACTGCGAAACCATCGAAGTCATCGCGGCCGCACATCCGGTCCCGGATGAGGCCGGCTTCAACGCTGCAAGACGGATGCTCGATCTGGTGCATGGCTTTTCGCACAATGACACGGTGCTTGGCCTGTTCTCCGGCGGCGGCTCGGCGCTGCTGCCCTGTCCGGTCGACGGCATTTCGCTCGCCGACAAGCAGGACATCAGCAGGCGATTGCTTGTCTGCGGTGCAACCATCGCCGAAATCAATTGCGTGCGCCGTCACCTGTCCCGGATCAAGGGGGGAGGCCTCGCCCGGGCGGCCTACCCGGCGCGTGTCGTCAACCTGCTGATCTCCGATGTGCCGGGCGACAGCCCGCTCGATATCGCTTCGGGTCCGTTGATTGCCGATACGACGACGACTGCTGACGCCCTCGCAATCGTCGCGCGCTACGACATCGTCTTGCCGGAGGCGGCACGCCGTCACCTGGAAAGCAGGAGCGGTCGACCGCGCAATCTCGATCCCGTGCCCGCGGTCGAAACGCACATCATTTTCTGCCTCTGGAGATACCTGCTGGAATAATCACTCGATAGAAGGTTCGCTTCGAAGCACCTTTCCCGTCTGGAGCATTTTCTGTTCTGACGGAATGAGAACGGAAGCTCCACGTTATCGAGTGATTACTTTTTCGAACCGGTATCCACTTCGCCTGAAAACGCTCTGGATACCCCGTGGCCGAGTTTTCACACAGCCTCGGGCGCGTTTCTGAATGACGCAAATGGGGCCGGGAGCGGATCGACGGCTTCATCTTGCCAAATGTCGATTGCGGACATTCTATCGGGCGAGGCAAGGGTCCCGGACAAATACAAAGGGGAAATCCGCGACGGGCGGCCGTCGAGCGATCAAATGACCAGGAATTTCATCCAAATTCTTTGCAATGGGCCGAACTGCCGTCTCCCGCAAAAGACAGGCAAAGGGGAGAATGGCTGGTCGGTTTCAGACCATGCGGCAATTCACCTGAAAATGATGCCTCACACATCACTAATTGACTTTCAGACGTTTATTGCTATGCATTTGTTACCAATTGTCGGGCCTGACCCATCTATGGTGACGCCATGCTGACCGCTGCCCAATTACGCGCCGCGCGTGCCCTGCTCGGCATGGATCAGAAGACCCTGGCCGAATTGGCCGGTCTGTCGCTGCCGACCATCCAGCGTATGGAAGCCAGCGAGGCGATGATCCGCGGCAATGTCGACTCGCTGATGAAGCTGATCTCGGCGCTCGATCTCGCCGGTATCGAACTGATCGGGGAAGGCGCGGCCAGTACCGATGGCGGACGCGGCGTGCGGTTGAAGCAGGGTGTCGATGCCGGCAAGATCGCCGACAGCATTGCGACCGAGGGAGAGGATATCGGTGACAAATAGCGTCTCCGTCCTCCTGTTCGTGGTTGCGGCCTTGCTCGCCACGGCGGTGATCGCTGTCGTTTTTTCCCGATCCGCACGTGTCAGTCCGCTCGTTTACGGCCTGAGTCTGGCCGCTTCGTCTCTGGCCGTCGTGGTTCTGGTTCTGCATTTGCCGGCCCTGGCCGAGGTTTCCCGGACCAGCCTGCCGCTCGGGCTTCCCTGGATCGGGGCCAATTTCCGGCTCGATGCCCTGTCGAGCCTGTTTCTGCTCGTCGTCAATTTCGGCGCGGCAATGGCCAGCCTCTACGGGCTTGGCTATGGCCGGCACGAAGCGGTGCCGCACCGGATCCTGCCCTTTTACGCCGCCTTTCTTGCCGGCATGAACCTGGTGGTTCTGGCCGACGACGCCTTCACCTTCCTGATGTCCTGGGAACTCATGTCCCTGACCTCCTGGGCACTGGTCGTTTCGCACCACCATTCCGATGAAAACCGCAGGGCAGGGGTCGTCTATCTCGTCATGGCGAGCTTTGGCACCTTCTGTCTTTTGCTCGGCTTCGGGCTTCTGGCCGGACCGGCCGGCAGCTACGGGTTCGACGCCATCCGCGCCGTGCCGTCGGGTGCCGGCATTGCCGGCTTCGTCATGATCCTGGCGCTCATCGGCGCGGGATCGAAGGCGGGCCTCGTGCCGCTCCACGTCTGGCTGCCGCTCGCCCATCCGGCCGCCCCGAGCCATGTGTCGGCGCTGATGAGCGGGGTGATGACCAAGGTCGCCATTTACGGCTTCATCCGTATCGTTTTCGACCTGATCGGAACTCCGGACTGGTGGTGGAGCCTGGTCGTGCTCGGCCTTGCAGGGATCACCTCGGTGATGGGGGTGCTCTATGCGCTGATGCAGCACGACATCAAGCGGCTGCTCGCCTATCACACGGTCGAAAATGTCGGCATCATCTTCATCGGCCTCGGCCTGGCGCTCGCCTTCCGGGCCTATGGCATGCTCGGAGCGGGGGCGCTGGCCCTAACCGCCGGCCTGCTGCACGTCATCAATCACTCCATCTTCAAGAGCCTTTTGTTCTTCGGTTCCGGCGCGGTGCTGACGGCGACCGGCGAGCGCGACATGGAGAGGATGGGCGGGCTGATCCACCGCATGCCGCACACCGCCTTGGTGTTCCTTGTCGGCAGCGCGGCGATCTCGGCATTGCCGCCGCTCAACGGCTTCGTTTCCGAATGGCTGACCTTCCAGGCGATCCTTCTAAGCCCGGCCTTGCCGAGTTGGGGTCTCAAATTCCTGGTGCCGGCCGTGGGGGCGCTGCTGGCCCTGTCGGCAGTGCTGGCGGCAGCCTGTTTCGTCAAGGCGTTCGGCATCACCTTCCTTGGCCGGCCGCGCAGCGACGCGGCGGCAAAAGCCATGGAAGTCGACCGGTTCTCGCTGATTTCCATGTATGTCCTTGCCGGCCTTTGCCTCATCATCGGTATCTTGCCGGGCCCGTTCATCGATATGCTGGCGCCGGTGACAAAGGCACTGATGATGGGGCAGTCGATGCCGCACCAGACCGGTGTCGCCTGGATGTCGATCGTGCCGATCGCCGAAAGCCGCAGCTCCTATAACGGCCTGCTGGTCTTCTTGTTCATCGCGGTCTCGGCCTGGCTCGCCGCTCTGGCCATCCATCGCTTCGCCTCCAAGGCAATGCGCCGCGGTCCGGCCTGGGATTGCGGTACGCCCGATGCCCGCCCGATCACGCAGTATTCCGCCTCGAGCTTCGCGCAGCCGATCCGAAAGGTGTTCGGCGGGCTGGTGTTTTCGGCGCGCGAAAAGGTGACCATGCCGCGGCCCGGTGATCTCGGCCCGGCACGCCTTGAGGTCAAACTTGTCGATCCGGTCTGGGACGGCATCTACAAGCCCATTTCCTGGGGCATAAGCAGGGCAGCCGACAGGCTCAACCACCTGCAGTTCCTGACCATCCGCCAGTTCCTGATGCTGGTGTTTTCCACGCTCGTGCTTTTGCTGCTGGTGCTCGCGATATGGCAATGATCGTCGATTTCGCCATTCAGGGTGCGCAAATGCTGCTGGTGCTGGCCCTGGCCCCGCTCCTGACTGGCGTGGTGCGCAAGGTGAAGGCGCGCTTGACCCGCAGGCGTGGTGCTTCGGTCATCCAGCCCTATCGCGACCTTGCCCGCCTGCTTCGCAAGGAAGTGGTGCTCGCCGAAAACGCCTCGTGGCTTTTCCGTGTGGCTCCCTATCTGATCTTCAGTTCGACCTGGGTCGCGGCGGCGCTGGTGCCGACCTTCGCCCGCGGGCTCGTGTTCAGCTGGACCGCCGACCTCATCGCCATCATCTCGCTGCTCGGCTTCGGCCGCTTCTTTCTCGCCCTGGCGGGCATGGATATCGGCACAAGCTTTGGCGGCATCGGTTCCAGCCGCGAAATGCTGATCGCCTCGCTGGCCGAACCGGCGATGATGCTGACGGTATTTTCGCTGGCGTTGGTCGCCGGCTCGACACAATTGTCGACAATCGCGGCGGCGATGAGTTCGACCGACATAGGCCTTCGCGTGTCGATCGGCATGGCGCTGGTCGCGCTGATCATGGTGGCGATCGCCGAGAACGCCCGCATTCCCATAGACAACCCGGCAACCCATCTCGAACTGACCATGGTGCACGAGGCGATGGTACTCGAATATTCGGGGCGCCATCTGGCGCTGATCGAACTGGCCGCCTCGCTCAAGCTGATGCTCTACATCTCGCTCATCGCCTGCATCTTCGTACCCTGGGGCATAGCGGCACCGGAGACCGGGCTCGTCGCGCTGGTTGTCGGCGTTATAACTTATCTCGGCAAGATCGGCATTGGCGCTTTCCTTCTGGCCCTGTTCGAGACCACGATCGCCAAGATGCGGGTGTTCCGTGTGCCCGAATTCCTCGGCGCGGCGCTGATGCTCGGCCTGCTGGGCACGCTGCTGCTGTTCGTTTCGAGTAGCCTTTGATGGGCAGTCTCAATTTCGACATTGCCCATCTGTTTGCCGGCGGCCTGGTGCTGGTGAGCTTCATGATGCTCTATCAGGATCGCCTCTATGCCCTCATCAACACCTATGCCCTGCACGCGCTGGCACTGACGCTTTCGGTTGCCTGGCAGGCCCATGTGCAGAATGCGCCGCATCTGTTCATCACGGCGGTGATCGCGCTCGTTTTCAAGACGGTATTCATTCCTCTGGCGCTGCACACCATCGTTCGCCGGCTCGGCATCCACCGCGACATCGAAACGGTGGTCGGGATCGGACCGACCATGCTCCTCGGCATGGGGCTTGTCGCCCTGTCGATGGTCGTCGTTCTCAGGGTGACGCCGGGGGCGGATGCATTTGCCCGTGAGGATCTTGCCTTCGCGCTGTCGGTGCTGCTGCTCGGCCTATTACTCATGGTCGCGCGCCGGAATGCGGTCTCTCAGGTCATCGGTTTCATGTCGATGGAAAACGGCCTGATCCTTGCCGCGACCGGCGCCCGCGGCATGCCGCTCGTGGTCGAGATCAGCGTCGCCTTTTCGATCGTCATCGCCTTCTTCGTTATTGGCGTATTCCTGTTCCGCATCCGCGAGCGGTTCGACACCGTCGATGTCGCCGCGCTCGACGAACACAGGGGAGAGCGCGGATGATCGCCCTGCCGCTTTCCGCCGCTTCCGCCGTCATCGTCATCCCGGTCGTGTCCGCGCTGGTGCTTGCGCTGTTGCCCGGCTACCGGGTCGCGGCGCGGCTCAACGTGCTCGCGAGCCTTCTGACCTTCGCCGCCGCGCTTTCCCTGTTCGTCACGGAACGGCCGCAGCCTGGACAGTTCCTGTTCGTCGACGATCTCAACATCGTCTTCATCGTGCTCAACACGTTCGTAGGGTTCACCGCGGCACTGTTTTCGGCCAGCTACATTTCCCACGAGCTCGAAACCGGGCATCTGAGCCCCAACAACATCCGGTTCTACCACGCCATGTACCAGGTCATGATGTTCGGCATGAACCTGGCGTTCGTCGCCAACAATATCGGCCTGATGTGGGTGGCGGTGGAACTGGCGACGCTGACCACGGTGATGATGGTCGGCATCTATCGCACCCATCAGGCACTCGAGGCGGCGTGGAAATATTTCCTGCTCGGCAGCGTCGGCATCGGTTTCGCCCTGTTCGGCACGATCCTGGTCTATCTGGCAGCGCGGCCTCTCATTGGCGAAGGGCAGGACGCGATGGTGTGGACGCTGCTCGTCGGCAAGGCGTCCGAATTCGATCCGGCCATGCTCAATCTCGCCTTCGTCTTCCTGATGCTCGGCTATGGCACCAAGGTCGGATTGGCGCCGCTCCATGCATGGCTACCCGACGCCCATGCCGAGGGCCCGACGCCCATTTCGGCGGTGCTCTCGGGTCTTTTGCTCAATGTCGCGCTCTACGCGGTGCTGCGCTTCAAGATCCTGTTCGCCGCCAACCCCGACGCCATCGGGCCGGGGCCGCTGATGATGTCGATGGGGCTGCTGTCGCTGGTCTTTGCCGCTTTCATGCTCTACCGCCGGCGCGACATCAAACGGCTCTTCGCCTATTCCTCCATCGAGCACATGGGCATCATCGTCTTCGCCTTCGGCCTTGGCGGGCCCCTGGCCAATTTCGCCGGCCTCCTGCACATGGTGATGCATTCCCTGACCAAGTCGGCGATCTTTTACGCCGTCGGCCATACGGCCCAGATCAAGGGCACCCAGAAGATCGCCGAAATCCGCGGCCTCACCCAGACCCATCCGGCGCTTGGCTGGGGGCTTCTGATCGGCGTTGTCGCCATCGCCGGGCTGCCGCCTTCGGGCATCTTCATGAGCGAATTCCTGCTCGTCACTTCTGCCTTCGCGGTCCAGCCCGCGCTGGCGGTGCTGCTGGTCTTTGGACTTCTGGTCGCCTTCGGCGCGCTGTTGATGAGGATCACCGATATCGCCTTCGGTACGCCGGTCGGCAATTTGGCGCCCGTCAGGGTGAATTATCTGCCACTTTATACCCATCTGGCGCTGGTGCTCGGGGCAGGTATCTTCCTGCCCGCGCCGCTGGTCGGCTGGTTCCAGCACGTTGCCAACAGTCTCGGCTAGAAGGAGGAGGAGAACATGACGGCATTCTGGTCCTCCATCCTCAAGCGGCGCCGGCCGGCGCGTAACGCGCAGGGCTTTGTCGGCTACACCGTCGATGCGGAGGAATGGCGCGCGCTGGCGGCAGCACTCAACGACGGGACGGCCACGCTGCTCGGTCTTTGGGGCGATGGCACGACGATACGCCTTGCCGCGCTAGACATTTCGGACAATGCGATTGCCGTTTTCTCGCTGGCCTGTCCGAAGGGCAGCTATCCATCCGTCGGCCGCGTGCATGCGCCGGCGCAGCGGCTCGAACGGGCCGTGCATGATCTGACAGGCCTTGTCGCCGATGACGCCCCGGACACCCGGCCCTGGCTCGATCATGGCAACTGGGGTGTCCGTCATCCTCTCGGCAAGGCAAGCCGCGCCACCGCCAAACCCAAGCCCTATGCGTTTCTCGCTGCCGAGGGCGAAGGCCTGCATGAAATCCCGGTCGGGCCGGTCCATGCCGGCATCATCGAGCCGGGGCATTTCCGCTTCACCGCCAATGGCGAAACGGTGGTCCGCCTCGAAGAACGGCTCGGCTATGTCCACAGGGGAATCAACAAGCTGATTGAGGGCGCTTCGCTCGATGTGGCGGCGCGGCTGGCCGCCCGCACGTCCGGAGACAGTTCGGTCGCCTATTCCTTCGCTTTCGCCCGCGCCGCCGAAGCCGCCCTCGGCGTTACGCCGCCGCCGCGCGCCCAATGGCTGCGCGCGCTGATGGCCGAACTCGAGCGGCTGGCCAATCATCTCGGCGATATCGGCGCGGTGTGCAACGACGCCGCCTTTGCGCTGATGCTGGCCCATTGCGCCGTGCTACGCGAAGAGGTGCTGCGGGCCGCCGCAAAGGCCTTCGGGCACAGACTGATGTTCGATTGCATCACCCCCGGCGGTGTCGCGACCGATCTGACGGCGGAGGGCGTTGCCGAGATCCGCACCATGGTGGACAGGATCGGCAAGCGTTTTCCGGATCTCGTGACGCTTTATGATGATACGCCGTCGCTGCAGGACCGCACGGTCAGGACCGGCCACCTGTCGGGAGAACTGGCTAGGGCGTTCGGTGCCGGCGGGTTCGTCGGCAGGGCATCGGGGCGCCGTTTCGATGCACGCAAGACCCTGGACTATGCCCCTTACGGGGGCCTGTCATTCGACATGCCCGTCCGCGAGGATGGCGACGTCAATGCCCGCGTCTGGATCCGTATCAGGGAGGCCGAACAAAGCCTGCTGCTCATCGATCAGATTCTTGCCGGGCTTCCGGGCGGTGCAATCCGTGCCGAGCTGCCGGCATCGGGCACATCCGGCCAAGGACTGGCGCTTGTCGAAGGGTTCCGGGGCGACGTGCTCGTCTGGCTGCGTGTCGGAAAGGACGGAAGGGTGGAACAAAGCTATCTGCGCGATCCGTCGTGGTTCCAGTGGCCGCTGCTCGAAGCGGTAATCGAGAACAACATCGTTGCCGACTTCCCCCTGTGCAACAAATCGTTCAACTGCTCCTATTCGGGGCACGATCTCTAGGCGGATCATGCGGAATCTCCTGTTCGAAAGCCTCGTCAAACGTCCGCTGACCGAACCGTCCCCGGTTGCGGCCGGCGACGCCCTGGAGGAACTTGCCAGGGCCGTTGCGCGCGAGGGGCGCCGAAAACTCGGGCGGAGCCTGTCGATTCGTGAGCTCGACGCCGGGTCGTGCAATGGCTGCGAGCTCGAAATCCACGCCCTCAACAACGCCTACTACGATGTCGAACGCTTCGGCCTGAGGTTCGTCGCCTCGCCGCGCCATGCCGACGTGCTGCTCGTGACCGGTCCGGTGACCCGGAACATGGCCGAGGCGCTGAAGCGAACCTATGATGCAACCCCGGCCCCGAAATGGGTCGTTGCGGTCGGCGATTGCGCCCGCGACGGCGGATGTTTTGCGGGTAGTTATGCTGTTGCTGGCGGTGTTTCGGCCGTATTGCCTGTCGATCTTCACATTCCCGGTTGCCCGCCCGATCCAACCACGCTCCTGCGTGGTATGCTGGCGCTGATGGACGAGGTCGCCGACGGTACGGGCCGCTAGCTTCGAGCATATTTGCGGAATTCAGATTGTCGGTGAGGTTCGGCTAGGCTGCAGTGACGATTTAACTATTTGAGCCAGATGGCGCTAGAGCATGCGCTCTGATGGAATCAGAACGCATGCTCTATCCCTTTGTGGTCGCATCCTTCAGGCCTCAAATCGTGCCACCGGCACGATCTGCCCCTTCGGGTCGGTCCTCAGTTGGCG
>CAZKTH010000144.1:0-8624 GCA_964555575.1 uncultured Devosiaceae bacterium
ACATAGGAGGTGAACTGCGCCTCAGCGTTCAGCCAGTAGCGGGCATAGAGCAGAAGGTTGGCCTGGATGAACTGCAGGGCCACCCAGCTCAGCAGGAAAAGGGACGTGGCGATCAGATAGGGCCGGTTGGCAAAGACGATTTTGAGGCGGGTGCCGAAGCCGATCGGCTTTTCCGGGCGCGCCATCAGGTCCTCCCGCTCGCGGGTGAAGGCGAAGCAGGTCAATGTCGAGACGATGATCACGATCGCCCCGATCCCGGCGCTGACGATGTGGCCGAGATAGACGTCGCCCGCCGCCGCAACGATCAGCGGATGCAGGATCACCGCCGCCATCGCGCCCAGGATCGAGAACAGGAAGCGGTACATGTTGAGTTCGGTGCGGCCGTCATGCTCGGGGCTCAGATCGGGCGTCAGCGCCGTATAGGGAATGGAGACGATGGTGAAGGTGGTGCGCAAAAAGAGCGCCACGACGAAATAGTAGACAACGAGCCAGAAGGCGGGCAGCGGCGGCACCAGCCAGTGCATGAGGAATGCCAGGCCGAGTGGCACGGCGCCGAAGAGCAGAAAAGGCCGCCGGCGTCCCCAGCGCGTACGGGTGCGGTCGGATATCCGGCCCATCGCCGGATCGGTGACGGCGTCCCAGATCTGTGCGACAGCGAAGATGAGGCCGGCCGAGGCCGGATTGAGCCCGGCGACGTCGAGCAGGAAGGCCTGCATGAAAAAGCCGTAGACCGCCGAGATCGTGGCGCCGGTAACGTCGCCGAAGCCGAAGGCCAGCTTGGTGGAAAGGGGAAGTCTTTGTGCCGCGTCATGTGCCATCGCCGTGTTCCTCCCCCGGCTGGCGCCGAACCACGCGGCTTGCCGCTCCTGCCCATCCGAAGAGCGACATCCAGTTTCTTGGTGAAGTCTCAGTTCGCCGGTTCGGGCTCCCGGGTCGCCTGCAGCACTTCCTTGACCTTGGAGTTGATCTGGTCGAGCGAATAGGGCTTGGGCAGGAATTCGATGGACTGGTCGTCCTCGAGCTCGCGCCTGACGCTTTCCTCGGCATAGCCGGAAACGAAGATCACCTTGAGATCGGGGTAGCGCGTCCGCACATGCCTGACCAGCGTCGGCCCATCCATTTCCGGCATGACCACATCGGAAATGATCAGGTCGAGGCCATTCTCCATCTCATCGAGCTTTTCGAGCGCTTCTTCGCCGGATTCGGCCTCGTAGACCTCGTAACCGGTGACCGACAGGGCACGAGCCGAGAAGGTCCTGACGCTTTCCTCGTCCTCGACGATCATGATGCGCTCGCGGCCGGTGAGATCCCTGACCGCCTGCGTCTGCGCCTTGGTCGGCAACTCGTTTTCGGTCGGGATGTGGCGCGGCAGGAAGATCCTGAAGGTCGTGCCCTTGCCGAGTTCGGAATCGGCATAGATGAAGCCGCCGGTCTGCTTGATGATGCCATAGACCATCGACAGGCCAAGCCCGGTCCCCTTGCCCAGTTCCTTGGTCGAAAAGAACGGCTCGAAGATCTTCTCCATGGTCTCTTCGCTCATGCCGGTGCCGCTGTCGGCGACCTCGATCAGCACGTAGTCGGCCGGCGGCATGCCGCGATAGCTGAAGGTCTCGGCCTCCGCCTCTGTGACGTTGCGCGTCCTCAAATGGATCTCGCCGCCGCCCGGCATGGCGTCGCGGGCATTGACGACAAGGTTGATGATGACCTGCTCGATCTGCACCAGATCGGCCCGGACCGTCCACAGATCCGGCGCATGCGACACATCGAGAGAAATCTGTTCGCCGATCAGGCGCTTGAGCAGCACGGTCAGATCGTCGACATGGGTGGAAAGTTCGAGAACCTGCGGCCGCAAGGTCTGGCGGCGGGAAAAGGCCAGAAGCTGGCGCACCAGCGCCGCGGCGCGGTTGGCGCTCTGCTTGATCGACATGATGTCGGAAAAGGACGGATCGGAGGGCTTGTGCTTCAAAAGCAGCAGGTCCGAGAAGCCGATGATGGCGGTCAGGACATTGTTGAAGTCGTGGGCGACGCCGCCGGCCAGCTGCCCGACCGCCTGCATCTTCTGGCCCTGGGCGAACTGGGCTTCGAGCTTTCTCTGCTCGGTCATGTCGAGGGCGTTGACGATCACCCGTTCCGGCTTGCCCTCCTCGCTTTCCGAGCCGTTGAAATAGAGCCGTACCGCCTGGTCGGGCGTGTCGCTGAGATTGGCGTCGAGCGGTTCGATGTCCGAGCGCTGGGCCACGGCATCGGCGATGGCGCGCTTGAGGGCCGGCACCTGCTCTTCGCTGATGAGTTCGGAAAGGGACCGCATCTCGATGGCCCGCTCGGCGGCGGTCAGGCCGAAGACGCGGGTGAAGGGCGCGTTTGTCGACAGGATCCGCCCCTCTTCGTCAAGGGTCGCGACGGCAAAGGGCGTCTGGTTGTAGAGCCGGGAAAAGCGGATCTCGGAGGCGCGCAGCGCGTCCTCCAGTTCGGCGCCGCCGGTGCGGTCGAGTACCAGCGTCCGGGTTTCCCCCAATTTGCCTTCGGCCAGCCGCGCCGCCCGGTGCAAAAGCCTGACCGGGAAGGTGGTGCCGTTGGCGCGCACCAGATCGATGTCGATGATCTCGGTGCGGATGTCGCCATCCGAACGGCCCCCCATCAACAGGGAAGCGCCGTCGCCGAGCACGATGTCGCCGAGTTTCAGCGCATGGCTGTCGAAGGCGGCGAGGTCGTAGCCGAGCCAGTCCGCCAGGGTCGAGTTGATGTAGGTGAGCCTGCCGTTGGCCTCGGAGGAAAAGAAGCCCGCCGGAGCATGATCGAGATAGTCGATGGCGCGCTGCAGTTCCAGGAAGATGTTTTCCTGGCGTTCGCGGTCGCGCGAAATGTTGTCGACGGTCCACACGACCAGGGGCTTGCCGCCGCCCTCGATCGGCGGCAGGGCGCGCACCGCCACGCGATACCAGGCCGGCTTGACATCATTGCCGTCGGCGCTGCGCAGCGGATGGCTGAGACGGATATCCTCGCTGACCGGGCGCCCTTCCCGCGCCGCCCGGGCCAGCCGGTACATCGCCTCGCTCGCTTCCGGCTCGGAAGCAAACAGGCGCGGCACCCCGACCGGCATGCGATCGGCCGATCCGCCCGATAGCCGGGCATAATTCTCGTTGGCATAGACGATCCGGCCGTCGCGGTCGGAAACCAGAGCCCCGTAGCCGAGACTGTCGACCATGGCGGCGCTCATGGTGCGGCGCGCTTCCCCGCCCGAAAAGCGGAACAGTCCCGCCGCCAGCGCGAACAGGAAAAACACCCCGACCACGCCAAGAAGAGCGAGGAACAGAACGATCAGATCGCCGGGAATGCGGTCGCCATAAAGCGAAAAGGCGACGGCGATGGCGATGAAGACAATGGCCAGCAGCAGCACCCGCCAGACGCTGGAAAAGCCGGACGAGCGCACCTCGATCGGCTCGGGGTAAGTGTCGCCATCAGCAGGCGTGGCTGCCATTTCTTGCCTTCCTTATCCTCACCGCGAAGCGGCACGGCATGTGGAACTTACCGGGGGCCACTCGTCAAGGCGACACGCCGGTCGCGGCCGGGACTGAATCACACCGCCACGGTCAATCTAGCAAAGGCCCGCGCGCATTGGGTAGAGCACGAAATGCGTTTTGTCCGGCTTCTCCTGCCGGTCACGCCCGCCAGCGTCGGCGGGAATTGAGGCGCATGACATAGCCGATGACCTCGGCGACGGCCTTGAAATGATCTGTGGGAATGGTCCCGTCGATATCCACGCTTTTGAAAAGCGCCCGCGCCAACGGCGGATTCTCGACGACCGGCACCTCGCTCTCCTCGGCGAGCCTGCGGATTCTCAAGGCCAGATTGTCGACGCCCTTGGCCACGCAAACCGGCGCCTTCATGTCGCGCTCGTATTTGAGGGCCACGGCGAAATGGGTCGGGTTGGTGATCACCACCGTCGCCTGCGGCACCGCCTGCATCATGCGCTGGCGTGCCTTTTCGTTGCGGATCTGGCGGATGCGCTGCTTGACGTGCGGATCGCCCTCCATCTGCTTGAATTCGTCCTTGACCTCCTTGACCGTCATCTTTTGCCGTTCCCAGTAGCGCCAGCGCTGATAGGCATAATCGGCGGCGGCGATGACGGTGACGATGGCGATGGCGACGCCGAAGACCTTCTGCGCCAGTTCGAGAAAGACCATCATCAGCGTGCTGACATCGCCCGAGATCAGCGTTTCGAGCCGGTCCTTCTCCGGCCAGAGGACGGCGAACAGGGCGATCGACACGACCGATATCTTCAGAACGCCCTTCAGGAAGTTGAACAGCGCCTCGCTCGAGAACAGCCGCTTGGCGCCGGACATCGGCGAAATACGCGTCAGCTTGGGGGTGATCGGATCGATGGAGAACAGCGGCGCGTGCTGGACGAGATTGCCGGCAATGGCGAACAGGGCGAGAAAGACCAGCGGGATCAGGGCAACGCCGAGAATGGAGAAGGCCAGGCCGTTCATGAAATGGCCGAATGCCGGACCGGCGAGATCGATGTCCCCGGCATGGTCCATGATCTGACGCAGCGGGATCATCAGCTGGCCGGTGGTGATCGGCGCCATGATCATGAACAGAAGCGTCGAGCCAAGGGTCATGAACCAGGTGGTCAGCTCCTGGCTCTTGGCGACGTCGCCCTTCTTGCGCGCCTCGTCGAGCTTTCGTTGCGAGGGGTCTTCTGTCTTTTCTGACTTGTCGGGCTCGTCGGACATGCGGTCCCCTCTAGCCCGGACCCATCAGCAGCCGGATCCCGGCCGCGAAATGGTTGAGATACCAGGCCGACATCGCCATGATCAGCAGCGCCAGAAGGGCGAGGCCGAGGCTGATATTGGCCGGCATGGCGATGAAGAAGATCTGCAATTGCGGCATCAGCCGCGACAGGATCCCCAGGCCCAGATAGAACACAAGGCCGAAGACGATGAAGGGTGCCGCCAGCTGCACCCCGACCATGAAGCTCTTGGCCGCCACCTGCCAGGCGAGCTGATAGGCGTCGGCGAACATGATCGGCGCCTGTGGCGGGTAGACCGCATAGCTTTGATAGATCGCGGCGAGGACGAGATGGTGCAGGTCGGTGGCAAAGACCAGAACCATGCCGAGCAGGCCGAGGAAATTGCCGATGATCGCCCCCTGCACCCCGGTCTGGCTCGGATCCGCCATCTGAGCGAAACCCAGCCCCGACTGGAAGGCGATCACCGAGCCGGCCGTCTGCAGCGACGAGATGATCAGCCGCGCTATGCCGCCGAGGATGAGCCCGACGACGATCTCGTGGATCATCAGGGCGAAGGCCGCCATCATGTCGACCGGCTGCGCCGGCAGATCGGGCGAAACCAGCGGATAGAGCACCAGCGTCAGCATGAGGGCGAGTCCGAGCCGCACCCGCATCGACAGGAAGGCTTCCCCGAATCCCGGCACCAGCATGATCATGGTGCCGACCCGGGCAAAGATCATCAGATAGAGATAGGCGAGTTCGGGCAGCCAGGTGATGGAGACGGTCATCGCTATCCGCCGGTGATGATCTTGTCGACCAGACGCCCCATGAACGAACCCATGGTCGAGCCCATGAACGGCAGGGCGACGAGCATGGTGATGAAAATGGCGAGGATCTTGGGCACGAAGACCAGGGTCATTTCCTGGATCTGGGTCAGGGCCTGGAACAGGGCAACGATAACGCCGACCAGAAGCCCGACCACCATCATCGGCGAGGCAAGGAGGATCATGGTCCAGATGGCGTCGCCGGCGACATCGAGAACTTCGGATCCGTTCATTGGCTTGCTCCAGGACTTTGCGGCGCGTCGCCGAATCCTACATCGATTCTCGTTTCAGGTGGCCATTTTGCCGAGCCGGAAGACCGGCATCCACTTATTCGCGCCCCGCTCCTAGATCGGCATCCGCAAGATTTCCTCATAGGCCGAGATCACCCGGTCACGCACGGCGACAAGGCTGTCGATGGCCAGCTCGGTCTGCGACACGGCAGTGGCGACATCGACGATGTTGGCCTTGCCGTTGACCAGATCGGCTGCCAGCGCATCGGATTTCTCGCCGGCTTGGACGACGCCCCTGAGGCTTTCGCCGACCAGCTGGCCGAAATCGGGCGTGTCCTTGTCCGTCAGCTTGTCGGAGGAATTGACGAGCCCCTGGCTGTTGGGCACGAGGCGCTGGGTCTGACCATAGGCGGCATTGGCGACGGAGAACGGTATGGCCATGGTGATTTCTTCCCTTCACACTTGCGCTAGCGGCGCAGGAGATCGATCGTCTGCCCGATCATCTGGCGGGTCGAGGTGACGACGTTGAGATTGGCTTCGTAGGTGCGCTGCGCCTCGCGCATGTCCATCGCCTCGATCAGCGGATTGACATTGGGATAAAGCACATAGCCATTGGCGTCGGCGGCCGGATGGCCCGGCTCGTAGCGCGATTCGAAGGCCGACATGTCGTAGACGACCTTGCCGACCCTGACCTCCTCGCCCCCGAGCGCCTGGCTGAACGCCGATTCGAAAGTCGGGATGCGGCGGCGATAGGGGTCCTGGCCCGGCGTCGAACCGGTCGAATCGGCATTGGCGAGGTTTTCCGCGATGATGCGCATGCGCGCCTGCTGGGCATTGAGTCCGGCGGCGGACAATCCGAGCGTTTTGATGAAATCCGACATGCATTTTCCCCTTAGGCGCTCTTGCCGATCGCGGTCTTGAGAATGCCGATGGAGCGCGTGTAGAGCGCCGTCACGGTCTGGTAGTCGAGCTGGTTCTCGGCGATCTTGGTCATCTGTTCCTCGAGGGTGACGCCATTGCCCGAGGGGGTGATCTCGTAGCCGCGGTCGCTGGCCGAGGAATAGTCGCCGCTCGTGGCCGAAAAGACGCTGAAATGGCCGGGCTGGGTGGCGGCGGTGGCAAGCGGCAGAAAACTCGCCTGGCTCGTCTGCTCCGCCATGTCGAACGGCTTGAGTTCATGCGCCGTATAGCCCGGCGTGTCGGCATTGGCGATGTTCTCGGCCAACACGCTCTGACGGGCCTGATGCCAGCGCATCTTGTCGGCCAACAGACTGAACATGGACAATTGCATGATCGCCATGCGCTTCTCCTTTCGGACGAGCCTTGAGGTCGACAACTGATTCCGACGCGGCCGCCACACTCGGCAATTTCTGCCCATTGATGGTTAATGCGCCGTTAACGACACTTCCGCATGCGCCGGCATCGGCCACATTTTGCGTTGCTTCTGCGCTATGCTAGGCAAAATCTTCCTGAACGACCTTTGCGGTCGTGGATTCGGAGTTGCACAATGCCTTCCCTGCTCAACGGCCTGTTCGGCGGCGACAATGTCGTTGTGACGGTTATCGTGGCGCTGGCTGCGGTCATCCTTCTCATCGTTCTCGGGGTATGGGGCCTCAAGCTCGTCTTCAATGCCACCGGCCGCGCCGCGCGCGGACGCGCCAAGCGCCTGGGGGTCGTCGACATTTCTCCGGTCGACCAGAAGCGCCAGCTCGTCCTCATCCGCCGCGACAACACCGAACACCTGCTTCTGATCGGCGGGCCGCAGGACCTGGTGATCGAATCGGGCATTTCGGCCGGGCCGGCCGCCACCCGCCCCAGCCGGCCGGCGGCGCAACCGGCACAGCCGATGCCGCTGGCCCCTTCGCCGCAGCCGCAGCCGAATGCGCCCATTCCGATGGCGCCGGCGCCCTCGAGCCCGCCGCGCCGGGTCCGCGAGACCAATCTGCCGCCCGACCTGACGGCGCTGCGCAACGGGCCGACACCCGGGAGCGGTTCGCTCAGAAACACGGCGCTGGTGCGCTCCGACGAACGGCGCGAACCGGAATTTATCCCCAGCATGCCACCTGACTGGTCATCGCCCTTTGCCGACTCAGATACACCATTTGGTGCGCCACCCGTTCCGGTCGAAACCGGTCTGGGGTCGAGCGAAGCGGACAATGGTGACAGGCCCGATCTTGAACGCGACGGCAACGATCCTCGCCAGGGCGAGAGCGATCAGAAGGACTAGCTCCGCCCGCAAGCGGCTTTTCGGTGTTCTGGCAGGCATTGCCTTTCTGGCCTTGGCCGCGACGCCGGCCCTGGCCCAGGACATCTCGATCAATTTCGGCGACAACGCCACCCTGACCGAGCGGGCGCTGCAGCTCGTCGCCCTGATCACCATCCTGTCGCTGGCACCGTCGGTGCTGGTGATGGTGACCAGCTTCACCCGCATCATCGTCGTCCTGTCGCTTCTGCGGACCGCCATCGGGCTGCAGACTGCCCCGCCCAATTCGGTGATGATCTCGCTGGCCCTGTTCCTGACCGCCTTCGTCATGGGGCCAACCCTGCAGCAGTCCTACGACCAGGGCGTCGCGCCGCTGATCGCCGGTCAGATCGAGATGAACGAAGCCTTCAACAGGGCCGCCGAACCGCTGCATGTGTTCATGGCTGCCAATACGCGCGAAAAGGACATCCAGCTTTTCGTCGACATGTCCGGCCAGCCGCCGCCGGCAACGATCGACCAGCTGCCGCTGCAGATTCTGGTTCCCGCCTTCATGATCTCGGAATTGCGGCGCGCCTTCGAGATCGGCTTTTTGCTGTTCCTGCCATTCATCATCATCGACATGGTCGTCGCCTCGG
>CAZKTH010000145.1:0-8606 GCA_964555575.1 uncultured Devosiaceae bacterium
CCGCCCGCCTGATCGAGGGCATCCCCTGGGTCGAGACCGACGACGAGGCGATCACCCGTCTTGCCATCGACCATCTGCGCGATTGCGGCCTGCAGAACTTCGCCTTCTTCGGCGACCCCTTCTACAACTGGTCGATCTGGCGGCAGCAGAACTTCGAGCGCATCCTCGGCCATCCGGACATCATCAAGTCGCAGATCTTCAACCTGCCGATTCGCAAGGAACCGCGGGTCAGGTGGTGGACGCAGCGCGACGCCATCCGGGACTGGCTCGACAGCCTGCCCAAGCCCGTCGGCATCTTCGCCTGCTACGACGCCTGCGGCCAGCAGCTTCTGGAGATCTGCCGGCACTACGACTTCATGGTGCCCGAGGACATCGCCGTCATCGGCGTGGACAACGACAATCTCCTGTGCGAGCTGGCGACGCCCTCCATGTCGAGCGTCATTCTCAATTCGCTCAGAACCGGCGCCTACGCGGCCGAGATCCTCGATCGCATGATGAGCGGGAAAACGCTCGCCGGGCGCAAATACTCCATCGAACCGCTCGGCGTGCGCAAGCGCGTTTCAACCGACGTCCTGACCGTCGGCGATCGTCATGTCGCCAAGGCGGTCGCCTTCATCCGGCAGAATGCCCATCAGAACATAAGGGTCGAGGATGTCCTCAACATCGTTCCGCTGTCGCGGCGCGTTCTCGAAGCCCGCTTCCGCAAGGCGCTCAACCGTACCCCCCACCAGGAAATCCTCCGGGTCAGGACCAACGCGGTGCGCGAACTGCTGCTTGAAACGGACATGTCCCTATCCGAGATCAGCGAGGCGCTCGGCATCGAGCACCCCGAATATCTGAGCGTGTTCTTCAAGAAGGAAACCGGGCTGACGCCGCGGGAATATCGCGACCAGGTCCGGGGGCGTTCCCTTTTCAAGCTTCCAGACTGACCACTTTTCAGTGTTGCCGGCCGCTTGCCGCGCGCATCGAAACGGTCTGGTGTTCCGCCCAAAGGCGAGCCTGAGGAATTATTTTTTATTTCAAGGCGTTATCACCCGTTCCTGAATTGGTCAGTAAGCATGCCATTTCGGGGAAATATCTCAAAATTCTCGCGTGAATGCTCATGTTCAATTGCAGTGAGAGTCCTAATACTGCCCTCAAAAGTGACCTGAGGGAGTATCATGGAAAAGGCACGGGTAGGACTGATCGGGCTTGGTTTCGGTGCGGAATTCATTCCGATCTATCAGGCACATCCGAAGGCCGAGGTCACGGCGATCTGCCAGCGGAACAAGACGCGGCTCGACGAGGTCGGCGACCAGTTCGGCATCGAAACCCGCTACACCGATTTCCGTGAGGTCCTGACCGATCCGAACGTGGACTTCGTCCACATCAACAGCCCCATCCCCGATCATGCGCCGATGACGATCGCGGCTCTGAAGGCCGGCAAGCACGTCATATGCACCGTACCGATGGCCACCACCGTCGAGGAGGCCAAGGAAATCGTCGCCCTCGTGCGCGAAACAGGTCTCAAATACATGATGGCCGAAACCGTGGTCTACAGCCGCGAATACCTGTTCATCAAGGAACTCTACGACAAGGGCGAACTGGGCAAGATCCAGTACATGCAGGCTTCCCATCCCCAGGACATGGAAGGCTGGCCCGACTACTGGAAGGACATGGTGCCGATGCATTACGCCACCCATGTCGTTTCCCCGCTCATGGCCATGGTCGACGGCATGGCGGATTATGTTTCCTGCTTCGGCTCCGGCACGATCAACGACGAATGCGCCGAGCGCTCCGGTTCGAAATTCGCCGTGGAGTCCTGCCAGGTCAAGATCAAGGATTCCGACGTCGCCGCCCATATCTGGCGGTTCCTGTGGGATACGGCGCGGCAATATCGCGAGAGCATCGATGTTTACGGCTCGAAGAAATCCTTCGAGTGGCAGCTCATCACCGACGAGAACCCGGTGCTCCACACCGGCAAGAAGCCCGAACCGGAGATCGCCGAGCGCGTCGAGGTTCCGGACTACGCCCACCTTCTGCCCAGGGAAATCCAGAAGTTCACCAAGGGCATCGTCGACGAAGACCATCTCTCGTTCATCCAGGGTGGCGGCCATGGCGGCTCGCATCCACACATGGTCAACGAGTTCATCACCGCCCTCATCCAGGACCGCGACCCCTTCCCGAACGTCGAACAGTCGGCGAACTGGACCTCGGTCGGCATCTGCGCCCACCAGTCGGCGCTCAAGGGCGGCGAAATCGTCAAGGTTCCCGATTTCCTCAAGCGCTGAGGGGCGCGCAAGGATCGGTATCCGTCCGAATGAGGGAGGAGCATGGACGAGATTCTGCGTCTGTCGCACATATCCAAGACCTTTCCCGGCGTACGGGCGCTGGATGACATCTCGTTCGATCTGAAACGGGGCGAAATCCACTGCCTGTGCGGCGAGAACGGCGCCGGCAAGTCGACGCTGATCAAGATCCTGTCGGGGGCCTATCAGCCCGACGAAGGCGGCCAGATCCTGTTTGGCGGCAAGGAAGTGTCGCTGACGCCGCATAGCGCCCTGGGGATGGGAATCCATACCATCTACCAGGAGCATATCGTCTTCAACGATCTGAGCATTACCGAGAACATCTTCGCCGGCGCCGAGATCACCCGCAGTGGACTGATGCGGCGCAAGGAAATGCGGGCCCAGACCGAAAGCGTCCTCAAATATCTCAAGAGCGACCTTTCGCCGGACATGCGCATGAGCAATCTCACCAGCGGCCAGCAAAAGATTGTCGAGATCGCCAAGGCGCTTCTGTTCAAATCCAATGTCATCATCCTGGACGAACCGACGGCGTCGTTCTCCTCCAAGGAGATCGACACGGTGCTCGAGATCGTCCGGACCGTCAGGGATGACGGCATCGGTGTCATCTACATCTCGCACCATCTCGACGAGGTCTTCAAGGTCGGCGATCGCGCTACCGTTCTGCGCGACGGCCGCAAGGTTTCCATGTCTCCCATCTCCGGGCTCAGCAAATCGACCCTCATCAAGGACATGGTCGGGCGCGATCCCTCGACCTTCTACGAGCGCGAGCACGTCCCGTGCGGCGACGTGGTCCTCGAGGTCGAGAACGTTACCGGCAATGGCGTGCACAACATTTCCTTCGATCTGCACCGCGGCGAGGTTCTCGGCATCGCCGGCATGGTCGGTTCGGGACGCTCGGAGCTGATGGAGGTGCTCTTCGGCGGTGCGCCGATGGTGTTTGGCGAGATCCGTATCGATGGCAAGCGCGTCAAGCATTCGAGCCCCAAGGAGGCGATCCGGGACAAGATGTGCTTCATCACCGAGGATCGCCAGAACACCGGCCTGTTTCTGCAAAAGACCATCGGTGAGAACATCGCCGTGGCCAACATGGTCAACACCCACAATCTCATCGCTCGGCCTTCCGAGGATAATGAGATCGGCGAGAAATTCCTCAGGCTGCTGAACATCAAGGCCCCGAGCGCCCGCACAAGGGTCGTCAACCTGTCGGGCGGCAATCAGCAGAAGGTCGTGTTGGGCAAATGGTTCAACACCGGCGGCGAGATCTACATCTTCGACGAGCCCTCGCGCGGCGTCGACGTCGGCTCCAAACAGGAAATCTACAAGGTCATGGTCGACCTGCTGAAGGAGGACAAGGCCATCCTCATGGTCTCCTCCGACATGCCCGAAGTGATCTCGATGAGCGATCGCGTCATCGTCTTCAAGCAGGGAAGGATCGCGGGCGAGCTGACCGGTGAGGAGATAACCGAAGAAAACATCCTCACCCTTTCAATAGGAGATCAGGAAGAGTGAGTAAGCCGGCCAAACCAACCGCGACGGCACAGGTCAAGGAGCCGCTGTTCAAGCGCTACGAAAACCTGACCGTTCTTTCGATCTTCATAAGTTTCGTCGTGATCATCGTCGTTCTTCAGCTGATCATGACGGGAGGATCGAAGTTTCCGACCTTCATCAGTCCGGTGAACATCCTCAACATCCTGCAGCAGGTCGCCGTGCCGGGAATCATCGCGGTGTCGATGACCATGGTGATGATCTCGGGCGGCATCGACCTGTCGGTCGGCATGCTGGCTTCGCTGGTGTCGATCGTCGTGTCGATGGGGATTTCACGCTGGGGTCTCGGAGTCGTGCCCTCGATCGCCCTTGGCGTCGCCTCGGCGGTCGTGCTCGAATCCATCATGGGGTTCATCATCTCGCGGACCCGCATCGAGCCCTTCATCATCACCCTGGGCGGCATGATCTCGTTCCAGGGGATCGCGCTCTTGCTGTCCAATTCGCGCGAGGTCGTGATGAAGGGCGAGCTCGACTTCCTCACCACCAATCTCATCGACGGCGCCAGGGATCCGGTCACGGGGCTCATCCTCAGGGTTCCGCCCTATGTCCTGGTCTTTTTCCTGGTCGCGCTCATCGGGGGCTTGACGCTGACCTACACCAAATATGGCCGGCGCATCTACGCGGTCGGCACAAATCCGCAGGCCGCGTTCCTGGCGGGGATCAACGTCCGCAACATCAAGCTGTCGGTCTACGCCATTCAGGGTCTGCTGGTGGGGATCGGGGCAACCATGCTGCTCGCCCGCATCAATACCGGCATCATCACGCTCGGGGAAAATCTCGAAATCGACACGATCGCCATGGTCGTCATCGGCGGCACCGCCCTCGCCGGCGGCCGAGGCAACATCGTCGGCACGCTGATCGGGGTCTTTTTCCTCGGCTCCATCGCCAACGCCATGAACATGCTGCGTCTGCCCTCCGAGGTTCAGTTCCTGGCCAAGGGTCTCATCGTCATCATCGCCGTATCGGCGGGCGACGTTTCCCAGCGCGTTTCCGACTACCGGTCGCTGAAACGGGAGCAGGCCAAGGCGCGCGCCGAGGCAGCGGCGGCAAACAAGGGAGATCCACAGACTCAGGCAAGCATGCAGGCAGAAATGCCGGACTCATCCGTGTGAAGTCTCGAGACGGAACACAATCAAAAGGGAGTAGAATAAATGAAGGGACTAACACTCAAACTTCTGACGGCGGCTGCAATCGGCTCGATGGCCTTCATTGCGGGTGCCCAGGCGGAAGACAAGGTCATCGGCTACTACATGGACGCCTCAGATGACTTCTACAAGGCCGGCTACGAAGTCTTCAAGACGCTGGCGGAACGCGAAGGCTGGACCGTGCTCGACGTCGTCGGACAGGGCACAGCACCCGAGCAGATCGCCGCGGTCGAGAATTTCATCACCCAGGGCGTCGATGCGCTTCTGGTCGTGCAGAATTCGCCCGAGACGACTTCCCGGACCCTGAAGCTGGCCTATGACGCGGGCATTCCCGAGTTCCACCTGACGCACAATCCGCCCAACGAGCCAGGCCTTGCCGGTTTCGCCGGCTATGACTGGGTCAAGATCGGCGTGGATGCCGGCGTGTCGGCCATGAAGCACAACGTCAAGCGGCTGATCATGATCGAGGGCAAGCTCGGTCAGGGCACGGCCTCGGGCCAGACCGAAGGCTTCCTGCAGGCCTACAAGGATGCTGGCATGGACATCGGCAACCTCGCCGAGAACGTTGGCGTCAAGGGCGCCGGCGGCCAGGATCTGCAGGTGGTCTTCTGGGGTTCGGGCGGCTGGTTCGCCGATCCGGCCAAGAAGGTGATGCAGGACGCCATCACCAGCCTCGGCCCGGACGGGTTCGACGGTGCCTATGTGCACAATGACGAAATGATGGCCGGCGTGCTGCAGGCCATGGAAGAAGCCGGCATCAACCCGTCCGACTACTGGCTCGGCGCTTCCAACGGCAAGGAAAAGTCGTGGGATTGGGTCGAACAGGGCACGACCACGATGGACGTGAACGAGACCGCGACGCTGGAGGCCGACATCGCCTATCAGCAGATCAAGGCCTATTTCGCCGGCCAGGACTACAAGAAGGCCGTCTTTGTCTCCGTCATTCCGTTCAACAAGGACAACATGGACCGCAACAAGCTGGTTCCGTTCTTCCATGACGACTACATGGCCAAGCGCGACGCCGGTGCCTTCATCTATGACATCAACGATCCGTCCTTCCGCGAGAACCCGGATTACTGAGTCCTTCCGATGCTGAAAGGAGGCTGCCCCGGCAGCCTCCTTTTTCCCTTGCACGGGACGAACTCCCGGCAGAACGGGCGTTCAATCAAGCACATTCCCCGGCGAACGCAGCGATCTTCTCTTTCGCTACGGCATTGCGTTCCGCTACTGTATCAATCCATTCGTCTTGCCGAATCTGGGAGGATAATCATGAAGACGATCAAAGGCCCCGCCATCTTTCTCGCCCAGTTTGCCGGCGATGATGCGCCGTTCAACTCCTTTGAGGGGATGTGCGGCTGGGCCGCGTCGCTCGGCTACAAGGGCGTGCAGATTCCAGCCTGGGACGGACGGCTGATCGACATCGAAAAGGCCTCGGATTCCAAGGACTACTGCGACGAACTCACCGGCATCGCCCAGAGCCACGGCCTCGCCATCACCGAGCTGTCGACCCATCTGCAGGGCCAGCTCGTCGCCGTCCATCCCGTCTATGACGAGCTCATGGACGGCTTTGCACCCGAGAAGGTGCACAACAATCCCGCGGCCCGCCAGGAATGGGCCGTCGACCAGCTCAAGCGCACCGCCCGCGCTTCGCGCAATATGGGCCTGACCGCCATGCCGACCTTTTCCGGCGCGCTGGCCTGGCCGTTCCTTTATCCCTTCCCGCAGCGTCCGGCCGGCCTGGTCGAGACCGCCTTCGACGAACTGGCCAAGCGCTGGACGCCGATCCTCGATTATTGCGACGAGATGGGGGTGGATGCCTGCTACGAGATCCATCCGAGCGAGGATCTGCACGACGGGGCGACCTACGAGATGTTCCTGGAGCGGGTCAACAACCACCCGCGCGCCAACCTGCTCTACGATCCCAGCCACTTCATCCTGCAGCAGCTCGACTATCTCGACTACATCGAGATCTATCACGAGCGCATCCGCGCCTTCCACGTCAAGGACGCCGAGTTCGTGCCGAGCGGCCGCCAGGGCGTCTATGGTGGCTATCAGTCCTGGGTGAACCGGGCCGGCCGCTTCCGTTCGCTCGGCGACGGGCAGGTCGATTTTCCGCGCATCTTTTCGCAGCTTGCCGCCCACGACTTCGACGGCTGGGCCGTGCTCGAATGGGAGTGTGCCTTGAAGCACCCCGAGGACGGCGCGCGCGAAGGCGCCAAATTCATCGCCGACCACATCATCCGCGTGACCGAGCACGCCTTCGACGACTTCGCCGGTGCGGGCACCGACGAGACGGCCAACCGGCGCATTCTCGGCCTCGACTGACCGGCAGGAGGACAGTATGGCTATCACCGCCAGCAAGCAGCAGGCTTTCAGCCGACGCATCAGGCTCGGCATGGTCGGAGGTGGACAAGGCGCCTTCATCGGGGCCGTCCACCGCATCGCCGCCCGGCTCGACGATCGCTACGAACTCGTCGCCGGCGCCCTCTCCTCCGACCCCGGGCGGGCGAAGGCTTCGGCGGCCGAACTCGGCATCGTTCCCGAGCGCAGCTATGAAAGCCTTGCCGACATGGCAAAGGCCGAAGCCGATCGCGCGGACGGCATCGAGGCGGTCTCGATCGTCACGCCCAACCACATGCACTTTCCCGCCGCCAAGGCCTTTCTCGCGGCCGGCATCCACGTCATCTCCGACAAGCCGATGACGCGGACGCTGGAAGAGGCCGAGGAACTGGTCGAACTGGTCAAGCGTTCCGGCCGACTCTTCATCCTCACCCACAACTACACCGGCTATCCGATGATCCGGCAGGCACGGTCCATGGTGCAGGACGGGATGCTGGGCGAAATCCGGCTGGTGCAGCTCGAATATCCCCAGGACTGGCTGACCGAACGGATCGAGGACAGCGGCCAGAAGCAGGCGGCGTGGCGCACCGATCCGGCCCGCTCCGGCGCCGGCGGCTGCATCGGCGATATCGGCACCCATGCCTTCAATCTCGGCTGCTTCGTTTCGGGACTGAAACTCAGGGAGTTGTGCGCCGAGCTGACGACCTTCGTCGACGGGCGGCGGGTCGATGACGACGCGCAGATCCTGATGCGTTTCGAAGGGGGCGCCAAGGGCATGCTCTGGGCTTCCCAGGTGGCACCGGGCAACGAGAATGCCCTGAAGCTCAGGGTCTTCGGCACCAGGGGCGGACTCGAATGGAAGCAGGAGGACCCGAACTATCTGTGGTTCACCCCCTTCGGCGAGCCCAAGCGCCTGATCACCCGCAACGGCGCCGGCGCCGGTGCGGCGGCCGGCCGCATGTCGCGCACACCGTCCGGGCATCCCGAGGGCTATCTCGAAGGCTTCGCCAACATCTATGGCGAGGCGGCCGAGGCGATTCTTGCCGCCCGCGAAGGCAAGCCGGTTCCGGAGGGCGTTCTCTTCCCGGGCGTCGATGACGGACTGGACGGGGTGAGGTTCATCGCCACGGCAATCGAGTCCTCGCAAAAAGGCGGCGTCTGGACCAGATTCTAGAGCAAAGCGCGTTCTGATTCCATCAGAGCGCGTGCTCTATCTCTTTGTGATCGCATCCATCGAACCTCAGATCGTGCCACCGGCACGATCTGTCCCTTCGGGTCGGTCCTCAGT
>CAZKTH010000146.1:0-8602 GCA_964555575.1 uncultured Devosiaceae bacterium
GGCAGCCCGTATTCGTTTCTGCCGCAATTGAATCCGGGCGACATCGTCGCGGGCAGGATGCGGTTCGACGAAGTGCCGGGGCCGGCGGTTCCGGGCGGGTTCGATGCCCAGTTCCATGCCTATTTCGACGGAATAGGCTCCTATGCCAGCAGCTATGGCAGGATCGAGATCGTTTCGCGCGAGCAAGCAGGGCTTCAAGGTCTCGTCGCCGGCCTGCGCCGGGCGATCGGCGCCCGTATCGACAAGGCTCTTGCAGGGAAACAGGACGCGGTGGCGCGGGCCCTGGTCATCGGCGACCAGAGCCGCATCGACGACGACACCAGAAGTGCACTGGCGGTAGCGGGCATCGCCCACGTCCTCGCCATTTCCGGCCTGCACCTGTCGCTGGTGGCGGGGGCGGGCTTCGCCGCCCTGAGGCTTTTGCTCGCTGCCTCGCGGCATCTGGCGCAGCGTATCGCCGTCAAGAAGCTGGCGGCCGGCGCCGGCATCGTCATCACGCTCGTCTATCTCGCCATTTCCGGCGCATCCGTCTCGGCGACACGGGCGAGCGTCATGCTGATCCTCATCTTCGGGGCGATGCTTTTCGGACGGCAGGCGCTGACCATGCGCAATGTCGCCTTCGCCGCGCTGTTCATCCTCGTGACCGCGCCGATGAGCCTGTTTCGGGCCGGCTTCCAATTGTCCTTTGCCGCGGTGGCGGCGCTGATCGGCGCCTATGAACAGAGCCATTTCGGCGCGGGCACGCCGGGTGGTCCCGTGCGACGCATCCGGCGTTTTTTCATCGGGCTTCTGGTCTCGAGCCTTGTCGCCGGACTGGCGACGGCGGTTTTTGCCGCCTATCACTTCCAGCAGACGGCGCCACTCGGCCTCATAGGCAATCTCGTGGCGCTGCCGCTCCTGGGTTTCCTGGTGCTGCCGAGCCTCATGCTCGGCGTTCTCATGATGCCGCTCGGTCTCGACGCGCCGTTTCTCGTCATCGCCGGCTGGGGGATCGACCAGATCCTCGCTGCGGCGCTGCTGGTTGCCGATATGAGCCGTGCCATCGCCGTCCGGCCGCTGCTCAGTCCGCCCGTTCTGCTGTTCGCCCTCGGGGCGGCGGCCTGGTTCGTCTTTTTCACCGGGCGGCTGCGGCTCGTCGGTCCGTTCGTCGCGTTGCTGCTCGTCGCCCTGTTCGGCCTGGCGCCGAGGCCGGACGTGCTCGTCGCCGACCGGACCAAGGCGGTCGGTTTGCGCGAGGGCGACGTGCTGGCGCTGGCGACTGGCCGCAGGACTTCCTTTGTCGCCGATGTCTGGTCCGGGACCTATGGGCTCGACATTGTCGCGGGCGGCCCGGCCATCGCCTGCGATGCCATCGGCTGCATCGGCACGCTGCCCGGCGGCGCCGAAGTGGCGGTCGACAGCGATATCGCCGGGTTCATCGAGGATTGCGATACGGCCGACCTGGTGGTGACGCGGCTTATGGCGCCGGACTGGTGCCGGATGGTGACCGAGGTCATCGACGAAGGCGATCTCGAACGTGGTGGCGTCACGGCCGCCTACTGGAACGCCGGTGCGCATGGTTTCGACATCGTGCCGGCGATCGCCGATCCCGACCGGCCCTGGCGCGTGAAGCGGTAGAGCATCGTGCGAAAAGCGGGTGCCGGTTTTCACCGACCGGGGACCGACCCGAAGGGGCGGATCGTGCCGAACCGTGTCGCGTCCGCTCGGCCCGAAGGCGGCCGCGATGAGACCCTGCGCCGCAAACAAATTGCCGCAGGCGCCATCCTGCAGGCGGGATTTTGGCCTCCGGCAGTTTTCATTGGGCGTGAAGGCTTTTAATGCTAGCGCCGACATGCAACAGCTGCATGTCCATCGTGTTCGAGGAGAGGAAGTCATGTTTTCACAAAGCGGCGGCAAGCCGGGCGCAAAACTGAGGTCGCAGGCCTGGTTTGACAATCCCGAAAACATCGACATGACGGCGCTTTATCTGGAACGCTACCTCAATTTCGGCCTGTCGCTCGACGAGCTGCAGTCGGGGCGGCCGATCATCGGCATCGCCCAGACCGGATCCGATCTTTCGCCCTGCAACCGCCACCATCTCGTTTTGGCCGACCGCATCCGCGAAGGGATCCGCGAGGCCGGTGGCGTCGTGCTCGAATTCCCCGTGCATCCGATGCAGGAAACCGGCAAGCGCCCGACGGCGGCGCTCGACCGCAATCTTACCTATCTCGGCCTGGTCGAGGTGCTTTACGGCTATCCGCTCGACGGCGTGGTGCTGACCATCGGCTGCGACAAGACGACGCCGGCCCTGCTGATGGGTGCGGCGACGGTCAACATCCCCGCCATCGCCCTGTCGGTCGGGCCGATGCTCAATGGCTGGCACGAGGGCGAGCGCACCGGCTCGGGCACGATCGTGTGGAAGGCGCGCCAGATGCTCGCCGCCGGCGAGATCGACAACCGCCGCTTCATCGAGCTCGTCGCTTCCTCGGCCCCCTCGACCGGCTATTGCAACACCATGGGCACGGCGACCACGATGAATTCGCTGGCCGAGGCGCTCGGCATGCAGCTGCCCGGATCGGCGGCCATTCCCGCGCCCTATCGCGACCGCCAGGAAATCTCCTATCTGACCGGCAAGCGCATCGTCGAGATGGTGCATGAGGATCTGAAACCCTCGGACATCCTGACCAAGGACAATTTCATCAACGCCATCAGGGTCAATTCCGCCATTGGCGGCTCGTCCAACGCCCCGATCCACATCAATGCCATTGCCCGCCATATCGGGGTCGATCTCGACATCGCCGAATGGCAGACCGAAGGGCACGACATTCCGCTTCTGGTCAATCTGCAGCCGGCCGGGGACTATCTGGGCGAGGATTTCTATCGTGCCGGCGGCGTGCCGGCGGTCGTCGGCGAGATGATGAAGAAGGGCCTGATCAAAAAGGACGCCCCGACCGTCAACGGCAGGACCATCGGCGAGAACTGCGACGGCCAGCGGACCCAGAACCCGGACGTCATCCGTCCGATCGAGGATCCCATCCTTCAGGAAGCCGGCTTCATCGTGTTGAGCGGCAATCTGTTCGACAGCGCCGTGATGAAGACGAGCGTGATTTCCGAGGAATTCCGCCAGCGCTATTTGTCCAATCCGGACGATCCGGAAGCCTTCGAAGGGCGGGCGGTGGTGTTTGACGGGCCCGAGCAATATCACAAGAGCATCGACGATCCGGCTCTGAAGATCGACGAGAACACTGTCCTGTTCATGCGCGGCACCGGCCCGATCGGCTATCCCGGCTCGGCCGAGGTCGTCAACATGCGACCGCCGGCCTATCTCATCCGCGAGGGCATCCATTCGCTGCCCTGTGTCGGCGACGGCCGCCAGTCCGGCACATCCGGCTCGCCCTCGATCCTCAACGCCTCGCCGGAGGCGGCGGCGGGCGGCGGTCTGGCCCTGCTCAGAACCGGCGACCGGGTGCGGGTCGATTTGCGCAAGCGGACGGCCGATATCCTGATTTCCGAACAGGAGATGGAAGCGCGGCGGGCTGAACTCGAGGCCGCGGGCGGCTACAAATATCCCGATCATCAGACGCCGTGGCAGGAGATCCAGCGCGGCATGGTCGATCAGCTGAGCGATGGCGCGGTCCTGAAGCCGGCGGTCAAGTATCAGCGCGTCGCCCAGACCAAGGGACTGCCGCGCGACAGCCACTGAGTTCGAATGGTCTTATTCCGTCTGGAGCCATTAGCGTGCTTTTCTCCCTTGATGGGGAGGGAAGCCGGAGGCCAAACCAGTTCAACGGGCTCAATACTTGCGCAACAGCCCCACCAGCCTGCCCTGGACCTTGACCCGGTCGGGGCCGAAGATGCGGGTTTCGTAGGCCGGGTTAGCGGCTTCGAGCGCTACCGAATTGCCCTTGCGACGCAAGCGCTTGAGGGTCGCTTCCTCCTCGTCGACCAGGGCGACGATGATTTCGCCGTTGGTGGCGGTGTCCTGCTTGTGGATGACGACGGTATCGCCGTCGAAAATCCCGGCCTCGATCATCGAATCGCCCCGGACCTCAAGGGCGAAATGCTCGCCGCCGCCGAGCATTTCCGGCGGGACCATGACGGTGTGCGAATGGGTCTGGATCGCCTCGATCGGCGTGCCGGCGGCGATGCGGCCCATGACCGGCACCGAGACCGGCCGCTGATGGCCCAGATCCTCGTCGCCCCCTTGCGGGGTGGCGATCCTGCCGAGCGAACCCTCGATGACCTCCGGCTCGAAACGGGCCCGTCGCCCGCCGAGCGAGGGATTGTGGGCGTCGGGCAGCTTGATGACCTCTAGCGCTCGTGCCCGGTTGGGCAGGCGGCGGATGAAGCCGCGCTCCTCAAGGGCGGTGACGAGGCGGTGGATGCCGGATTTCGATTTCAGATCGAGCGCATCCTTCATCTCGTCGAAGGACGGGGGCACGCCGCTTTCCTTCATGCGTTCGTGGATGAACATCAGGAGTTCGTATTGTTTGCGCGTCAGCATGGCAGGGCCCCCTGGGGCAGGAATCGGAACAGAGACGGAACATTAGTAGCTGTTCCGGTATTGTTCTGCAACCCCTTGGGTTAAGGTCCGGTTACGGACCCCAGAATTAGTACCTCGGCCAAAGCGCCGGCCGGCTCGCCCGGGCTGTGTTCCCTATGGACGACAAGCGCATCGGCCGCGGCAAAGGAGCTAAGGTGGGCGCTGTCGGTCTCGGCGAGGGCGGCGACACGGGTGCCTTCGGGCGTCCGCACGAGGCGGGCGCGGCGGAAATGCCGGCGCGGGCCGTTGCGGCCGAGCGCCTCATCGAGGGGCAGGGTGAGAAAATGCGGGCCGGGCGTGGCGTCACCGGCAAGGGCGCGCAGGGCCGGAACGACAAGCAGGATCGCTGTCGTCAGGGCGGAGACCGGATTGCCCGGCAGGCCGAAAATCAGCTTCGCGCCGGCGCGGGCGAACATCAGCGGCTTGCCCGGCCGCATGGCGATGCGCCAGAGATCGAGGCCGACGCCGAGGTTTTCAAGCACCGGCCTGACGAGATCGCGGTCGCCGACGCTGGCGCCGCCGGTGGTGACGATGACGTCGGCATCGCTTTGAAGGGCGGCGGAAAGCTTCCGGCCCAAAAGGCTTTCATCGTCGCCGACAATGCCGAGATCGTTTATGCGTCCGGTCAGGGGGGCGATCAGGGCCATGAGCCCGGCGCCGTTCGAGGCGATGATCCGGTCGGGGCCGGGCAGGGTGCCGGGCGCCACCAGTTCGTCGCCGGTCATCATGAGGGCAAGGCGCGGCCGCCGCACGACCGGCAAGGTGCCGTGCCCGGCGGCGGCACAAAGCGACAGGGCCGCCGGTGTCAGGCGCGTGCCCTGGGCAAGGAGCGGGGCGCCTTCGGCGAAATCCCGACCGCGCCGACGGATGTTCTGTCCCGGTTCGGGTCGGGCGGCGATGCGGATGCTGTTGCCCTGGCGCGTCACCTCCTCCTGGATGACGACGGCATCGGCCCCTGCCGGCAGCGGTGCGCCGGTCATGATGCGGATTGCCGCGCCGGATCGAAGCGGGCCGGCAAAGCCCGCACCCGCCTCGGAACGGCCGACGACCGGCAATGGTGTGTCGGGCGAGGCGGTGGCGGACTGGACGGCATAGCCGTCCATGGCGCTCATATCGAAAGGCGGCTGGGTCAGGCGGGCGGAAACCGGTTCGGCCAGGCAATGGCCGGCGGCGTCGGCAAGGGCGCGGGTTTCTGAGGCAAGTGGGGTTGCCGCCGCGAGGATCTGCGCAAGGGCGCTGTCGAAGCTGATGAGATCGAGGTCAGGCATGTTTTTCAAACTCCGTCGTCATCGCGAGGAGCATCGCGACGAAGCCTTGCGGAGGCAAATGCCGGCGTTGCGACCGCTGGATTGCCGCGCCACCTGCGGCCGCCCGCAATGACGGCGATGGTGTTTTCGCCAAACGGCGAAATTCTTCAGCCACGGACATAGGTGCCGGATTTGCCGCCCGATTTCTCGATCAGGCGGATATCGGAAATGGTCATGGACCGATCGAGCGCCTTGGCCATGTCGTAAAGGGTGAGGGCGGCGGTGCTGACGGCGGTCAGCGCCTCCATCTCGACCCCGGTCGGGCCGGTGGTTTCGGCGGTGGCGGCAAGGGCAATGGTCGTTTCGTTGGCGCGTGCGATGTCGATCTCGACCCTTGTCAGGGCGACGGGATGGCACAAGGGAATGAGGTCGGACGTCTTCTTGGCCGCCATGATGCCGGCGATGCGGGCGGCGGCGAGGGCATCGCCCTTTTTGGACGTGCCGCCCATCAGGGCGTCGATGGCTTCCGGCGTCGCGGTCAGCACCGCGCCGGCGACGGCGCGACGACGGGTCGATGCCTTGTCGCCGACATCGACCATATGGGCTTCGCCCCTGTCGCTGAGATGGGTCAGGCCCATCGGTCCGTGCCGGTCAGCAGGCGCGTTGTTGCGGCATAGACGTCGTCATTGCGCATCAGGCTTTCGCCAACCAGGAACGTGCCGATGCCGGCCTCCCTTTCGAGTCGTTGCAGATCGTCATGACTGACAATGCCGCTTTCGGACAGGAGCAGCACGTCGTCGGGCACCCCGACCGCCATGTTGATCGAGGTCTCGAGCCGCGTCTCGAAGGTTCTGAGATTGCGGTTGTTGATGCCGATGAACTTGGCGCCAAGCCCCAGCGCCCGGTCGAGTTCGACCAGATCGTGGATCTCGACCAGCGCATCCATGTTCCATTCCTCGGCCGCGTCCATCAGGTAGCGGGCCGCCTCGTCATTGACGGCGGCCAGGATGATGAGGATGCAGTCGGCGCCCCAGGCACGCGCCTCGACCACCTGATAGGTCTCGAACATGAAGTCCTTGCGCAAGACCGGCAGTGTAGTGGCGGCGCGCGCCTCGATCAGGAACCGCCCCGAGCCCTGGAAGGAAGGCTGGTCGGTCAGGACCGAAAGACAGGTTGCGCCGCCCCGTTCATAGGCGTGGGCGATTTCGGCCGGATTGAAGTCGGGTCGGATCAACCCCTTGGAAGGGCTCGCCTTCTTGACCTCGGCGATCAGGGCATAGTCGCCGTTCTGCCGCTTCCTGAGCAGCGCGTCGCGGAATCCGCGTGTCGGGGTGGCGTCATGCGCCTCGGCGACGATTTCGTTCCACGGCTTCTTGTGCTTGGCGGCGGCGATTTCCTCGCGCTTGTATTCGGCGATCCGGTTGAGGATGTCGTTCATCAGGGCTGTCCGTTGGAGATGGTCACGAGGCGTTCGAGCGTCTTGCGCGCGGCACCGGAATCGATCTGCTCTGCGGCGCGCTTGACGCCGAGCTGGAGATCGCCGTCCTTGCCGGCGACGATGAAGGCGGCGGCGGCGTTCATCAGCACGACATCGCGATAGGCGCCATGGGCCCCCTCGAGCAACTCGCGCATGGCGGCGGCATTGTATTCGGGATCGTCACCCTTGAGATCGTCGGGACTGGCGCGCTTGAGGCCGGCGTCCTCGGGCGTGATCTCGAAGCTCCTGAGATCGCCATTGATCACCGAGGCGACAAAGGTCGGGCCGGTGGTGGTGACCTCGTCAATCCCGTCGCTGCCATGCACGACCCAGGCGGCTTCGGCCTTGTTGGCCATCAGTGCCGCAGCGACCGGCTCCACCCATTCCCGGTCAAAAACGCCGAGCAGGTAGCGATGGACATTGGCGGGGTTGGCCTGGGGGCCGAGCAGGTTGAACATGGTTCTGACCCCCATTTCCGCCCGTACCGGCCCGACATATTTCATTGCCGGGTGATGGGCCGGGGCGAACATGAAGCCGATGCCGGCCTCGCGGATGCAGGTGGCGATGGTGGACGGCGGCAGGTCGAGCTTGACCCCGAGGGCCTCGAGCACCTGCGAAGCGCCGGATTTCGACGACAGGGCGCGGTTGCCGTGTTTGGCGACCGGTACGCCGGCCGAGGCGACGACCAGCGAAGTGGCGGTCGAAATGTTGAGCGTCCCGGCGCCGTCGCCGCCGGTGCCGACGATGTCGATGGCGCCTGCCGGCGCCTCGACCGGCACCATCTTTTCGCGAAGGATGGAAACGGCGGCGGCGATTTCGCCGACCGTCTCGCCCTTGACCCGCATGCCCATCAGAAAGGCGCCGATCTGGGCGGGCGTGGCTTCGCCGCCCATGATCTCGCGCATGACGGTGCGCATTTCCTCGCCGGCCAGGTCGTGACCTTCGGCAATGCGCGCAAGTGCCCCCTTGATGTCCATGTCAACGCCCCCGTGAAGAAATGACCTAAGCGGCTCGTCCGAGATTGAAGTCCCGCGCAATGTCGAGGAAGTTCTGCAGCACGGCGTGCCCGTTTTCCGAGGCGATGCTCTCGGGATGGAACTGGACCCCGTGCACCGGATAGGATTTGTGTTGCAGCCCCATGACGATGCCGCCTTCGGCCGTCGCGGTGATTTCGAGCGTATCCGGCATGGTTTCCGGTGCGACTGCCAGCGAGTGGTAGCGCGTCGCGGTGAAATCGTTGTCAATGCCGCGGAAGACGCCCTTGCCGGTGTGGTGGATCACCGAGGTCTTGCCGTGCATCAGGATCGGCGTCCGGACGATGTCGCCGCCGAAGGCCTGGCCGATCGACTGCATGCC
>CAZKTH010000147.1:0-8531 GCA_964555575.1 uncultured Devosiaceae bacterium
GCCGCCGAGACCTTTTTCGGCGCCTCGTCCTCGGTGCTGACCCGCCAGAATCTTGCCGACCTCATCGCCTTCGGATCGCCGATCCTCAATCTGGTCGAGACGGTCAATGCCCGCCGCGCCCCGCGCACCGAATACCGCATGCGCGTCGGCTCCTCGCGTTTCGGCGAGGACCGCACCGTCGACGTCTTCGCCTCGCCCCTGGCCGAGCACGAGGGCAAGGTCACCCTGTTGTTCCAGGAACGCACCATGGCCGACACCATCGACCGGCAGCTCGTCTCGCGTGGTGCCGCCCGTTCTGTCACCGGCCTTGCCTCCATGCTCGCCCACGAGATCAAGAACCCGCTTTCCGGCATCCGCGGCGCCGCGCAGCTGCTCGAGCAATCGGTCACCGAGGACGAAATCCCGCTCGCCCGCCTCATCCGCCAGGAAACCGACCGCATCGTCACCCTTCTCGACCGGGTCGACGTTTTCGGCGACGACCGCCCGCTCGATCGCACCCCGATCAACATCCACGACGTGCTGGAACACGTCAAACTCCTCGCCAAGTCCGGCACGGCCCGTCGCATGAGCTTCCACGAGGTCTACGACCCGTCCCTGCCGCCGGTTCTCGGCAGCCGTGACCAGCTTATCCAGGTCTTCTTGAATTTGGTGAAGAATGCTGCGGAAGCCCTTGTCCATACTTCGAATCCTGAAATCCGCATTACCACTGCCTTCCGGCCGGGCATCCGCATTTCGGTTGCCGGCATGCCGGGTCGCATCTCGCTGCCGCTCGAAATCGTCATCGAGGACAACGGGCCGGGCGTGCCCGCCGAGGTCGTGCCGTTCCTGTTCGACCCGTTCGTCACCACCAAGTCCAACGGCTCGGGGCTGGGGCTGGCGCTCGTTGCCAAGATCATCGGCGACCATGGCGGCGTGATCGATTGCGACAGCAAGCCGGGCCGGACGCGGTTCCGCATTCTTTTGCCGGTGGTCGACAAGGTGCCCGGCGTCCGGACCAAAGGGGAGAACGTCTCTTGAGTACCAATCTCGTCCTTCTGGCCGACGACGACGCGGCCATTCGCATGGTCCTCAACCAGGCCCTGACCCGGGCCGGGTACGACGTCAGGCCCACGGGCAATCTGTCGACCATGTGGAACTGGGTGTCGCGCGGCGAGGGCGACGTGCTGATCACCGATGTCGCCATGCCGGACGGCAATGCCTTCGACATCATGCCCAAGATCCACAAGATGCGCCCGGACCTGCCGGTCATCGTCATGAGCGCCCAGAACACCTTCATGACCGCCATCCGCGCCTCCGAGGCCGGCGCCTATGAATATCTGCCGAAACCCTTCGACATCGCCGAGGTGCTTTCGGTCGTCGCCCGCGCCCTCAGCGAAGCCAAAAAGCCGAGCACCGCCGAGGCGCCGCTCGAGGACGGGCAGGACAACATGCCGCTGGTCGGGCGTTCGCCGGCCATGCAGGACATCTATCGTATCCTGGCGCGGCTGATGCAGACCGATCTGACGGTGATGATCACCGGCGAGAGCGGTACCGGCAAGGAACTGGTCGCGCGTGCTCTTCATGATTTCGGCAAGCGCCGCAACGGCCCCTTTGTCGCCATCAACATGGCGGCGATCCCGCGCGATCTGATCGAGGCCGAGCTGTTCGGCCATGAGAAGGGGGCCTTTACCGGCGCCACCGCCCGCTCCTCCGGCCGGTTCGAGCAGGCCGAGGGGGGGACCCTGTTCCTCGACGAGATCGGCGACATGCCGATGGACGCCCAGACACGGCTTTTGCGCGTGCTGCAGGAAGGCGAATATACGATGGTCGGCGGGCGCACGTCCCTGAAGACCAATGTCCGCATCATCGCCGCCACCCACCGCGATCTCAACCAGATGATCCGCCAGGGGTTGTTCCGGGAAGATCTGTTCTACCGCCTCAATGTCGTGCCGATCCGGCTGCCGCCCTTGCGCGAGCGCGTCGACGACATCGCGCATCTGGTCGCCCATTTCATGCGCGTCGCCCAGGCCGAGGGCGACGCCCCCAAGGTGATCTCGGCCGAAGCGCTGAGGCTGATGCAGAACTACGCATGGCCGGGCAATGTCCGCGAACTGGAAAACCTCGTCAGGCGCCTGTCGGCCCTTTACGCCGACGAGACCATCACTCCGGAAATGGTACAGCACGAACTGCACCTGACCGACCGCACCCCGGCCGGGGTGGCTTCCGGACCGGTCGATATCGGCACCGCCGTCGAACTGCATGTCAGCCAGCTTCTGCGCGAGGCCGATCCCAACATGCCATCGCCCGGGCTCTACCAGCAGATCCTCGACCGGGTGGAATCGCCTTTGATCGCCATGGTCCTCAATGCCTGTTCCGGCAACCAGATCAAGGCGGCGGAGCTTCTCGGCCTCAATCGCAACACATTGCGCAAGAAAATACGGGCGCACGGCATCGAAATCGTCAAGCAGTCGCGTCGGATCTGAGACGACGTGCCTGTATCGGAAGGTTTTGCCGTTCGGCTTTGCGGCGGGTCGTTAACCGCATCTGTTTCAATTATGCAACATATAGCTTGATCTGCCGGCGGTTTCTTGCCAGATTCCTGCCGCGACACAGCTGAAATTGCCAAGACATCGGGCGGCGTGTGACATGTATAACACAGCCGCAAACAGCAAATCCCCGACACCGTCGGCACAGCATCGGGAGCGCGTTCTGCGGATCAACGGTACCGCCATAGTGCGATCGTTCGGCGTGGTCATCGTCCTCGCCGCCACGATCTTTGCCTCCGGCTCCTTCCTGGTGATGACCGGAGCCACCAAGATCGAGCCATCCCCCGAGGTCTGGACAATCATCTGGATCGTCAACGCCATCCTCATCCTGATGGTGGTGGCGCTGGTCCTGACCGAGGTGATCCTTCTGATCCGGGCGCGGCAGCGCAAAATGGCCGGCGCCCGCCTGCAGACCCGCATGGTGGCCATGTTCGCCATCATGGCCGCCGTCCCGGCCTTCATTGTCGCCATCGTCGCCACCATCGCCCTCGACCAGGGCCTCGACCAGTGGTTCTCCGAACGCACCTCCTCGATCGTCGAAAGCTCGCGTCAGGTCGCCGCCTCCTATCTCAACGAACATGCCCAGGTCTTGAGAGATGACATCATCTGGGTGGCCGAAGAGCTTGAATCTACTCATGATCTCTATGTCACGGACAAGAAGCGTTTCCAGAAGGTGCTGACCTCGCTGGCGGTCACCCGTTCGCTGCCATTCACCTCGCTGATCCGCGCCGACACCTCGCTGATCATGAAGGCGCAGATCAACGTGCCGGCCTCGGCGCCGGCCATGCCGAAATCGATCATGCCGGACGTGCAGGAAACCGTGCCGACCCTGATCGCGCCCGGCTCGACCAATTTCGTCGGCTCGGTGGTCAAGCTCAAGGGCTATGACGACACCTATCTGTTCGTGGCGCGGCCGGTCGATCCGGAAGTGCTCGAATATATGCGTCTGGCCGACCAGACGATCACCGAATACCGGCAATACGCCTCGAACCGGCTGGTCTTCCAGATCACCTTCGCCCTGATGTATGTCGGCGTTGCCTTCGTGCTGCTCCTGGCGGCGCTGTGGCTCGGCATCGCCCTGGCCAACCGCTTCGTCGCCCCGATCCGCAACCTGATGGTCGCCGCCAACCGCATGTCGACGGGCGATCTGCAGGTCGATGTGCCGGTGACCGAGAAAAGGGGCGACCTGCACGATCTCAGCATGCAGTTCAACCGCATGACCCGCCAGTTGCGTCAGCAGCGCCGCGCTCTGGTCCAGGCCAGCGAGACCAACGAGAAACGCCGGCAGTTCACCGAGGCGGTGCTGGAAGGCGTTTCGGCCGGCATTGTCGGTCTCAACCCGTTCGGACAGGTGACGCTGATCAATTCCACCGCCTGCGCCATGCTCGACAGGAACGAGGTCGATCTGTTGCGCGAGGACATCGCCGGGGCTGTTCCCGAGCTCAAGCCGATCATCGAGCGCGCCCGTCAGGGAAGACGCGGCCAGGTGCAGGACCAGATCCAGCTCGGACCGGCGGCCGATCCGCGCATCTATCAGGTGCGGCTGACGCGGGAAGGGTCGATGACCGAATCCAAGGGCTATGTGATGACCCTGGACGACATGAGCGAACTCATCACCGCCCAGCGCAACAGCGCCTGGGCCGACGTCGCCCGGCGCATCGCCCACGAGATCAAGAATCCGCTGACCCCTATCCAGCTCTCGGCCGAGCGTCTCAGGCGCCGCTATGCCAACAGGCTCGAAGACGATTTCGAGATCTTCGACAAATGCACCAACACCATCATTCGCCAGGTCGGCGATATCGGCAAGATGGTCGACGAATTCTCGTCCTTCGCCCGCATGCCGGCCGCGACTCCGGATCGCGCCGATCTTTCCGACACGATCCGGCACGTCATCTTCCTCGAGAGCGTCCGGCAGCCCGAAATCGAGTTGCGTGTCGATCTTCCCGATACGCCGATTTACGCCTGGTTCGACCATCGCCTGGTGTCGCAGGCCTTGACGAACCTGATCAAGAATGCAGTAGAAGCTCTTGGAAATGCAGGTCTTGCAGATATCGACAATCCACGAATCGTCGCCGGTGCCCGCATCGAGGGTGACATGGTGCGTATCGAAATCAGCGACAATGGCCTTGGCTGGCCGCGGGAAAGCCGCCACCGCCTGCTCGAACCCTATGTAACGACGCGCGAAAAGGGCACAGGGCTTGGTCTTGCGATTGTCGCAAAGATCGTGGAGCAACACGGCGGTACGATTGAACTGAAGGACAGCCCGGCGGACGAGAACGGCCGCATCGGGGCGTGCTTCAGTTTCACATTGCCGCTCAAGGCGCCGGGAGGAACCGGCAGGAAGCCGGACGGAAACGTTCAGGCGCAGGAGGAGGCGGGGCACGTTGGTGCCGCGGCTGATTAGCACAATGGCTTTGGACATTCTGATCGTCGACGACGAGGAAGACATCCGCGATCTGATCGCGGGCATCCTCGAAGACGAGGGCAACGAGACCCGCCAGGCGCACGATGCCGATTCGGCCCTGGAGGAGATCGCCCATCGGCGCCCGAGCCTTGTGTTTCTCGACATCTGGCTGCAGGGCTCGCGCCTGGACGGTCTGCAACTGCTCGACGAATTGCAGAGCCAGCATCCCGATCTGCCGGTCGTGATGATTTCCGGACACGGCAATGTCGAAACGGCGGTGTCGGCCATCAAGCGCGGCGCCTACGACTATATCGAGAAGCCGTTCAAGATCGACCGCCTGCTGCTGGTCACCCAGCGCGCCATGGAGGCGACGCGTTTGCGGAGCGAGAATGCCGAACTCAAGGAGCGCACGGCGGTGCCGTTCTCGGAGATGGTCGGCCAGTCTCCGGCCATTTCGGCGGCGCGGACGGTGATCGAGAAATCGGGCCCGACCAATTCGCGCATCTTCGTCTCCGGACCGTCGGGAACCGGCAAGGGACTTTGCGCCCGCCTCATTCACCGCCACAGCCACAGGGCGACTGGACCGTTCATCGAATTCAACGCCTTGCTCTATGATCCGGAGGAGGTGCCGGTGCTTTTGTTCGGACGGGAAATCCGCGACCGGGCAGGAGGCGTCAGGACCGAAGTGGGGGCCCTCGAGCGCGCCCATGGCGGCACGCTGCATCTCGCCGAAGTCACCGGACTGCCGCTGCCGGCCCAGACGGCCTTGCTGCGCACCCTGGTCGAGGGACGCTTCCAGCGCGCCGGCGGCCAGGTCAGCGTGCCGATCGATGTCCGGATCATCTCCTCGAGCTCGCAGAATGTCGCCGGGCTGATCGAGGAAGGCATCTTCCGGTCCGATCTGTTCCATCGCCTGTCCGTCGTGCCTCTCAAGCTGACGCCATTGCGTGAACGGCGCGAGGACGTGCCGCATCTGGTCAGCATGTTCATCGATCAGGTCTGCCGCGTTCACAACCTGCCCAAGCTCCGGGTCGGCGAGGACGCACTGGCGGTGCTGCAGGCCCAGGACTGGCCCGGCAATGCGCGGCAATTGCGCAATTCGATCGAGCGGCTGCTCATCCTCTTGCGCGACCAGCAGCCGGAAAGCGGCATCATTTCCGCCGCCCTGCTGCCGTCCGACATCGGCGAGGTGCTGCCGACCGTCGGCGATACCGATGCCTCGGCCCATCTGATGAGCCTGCCATTGAAGGAAGCGCGCGAGATTTTCGAGCGGCAATACCTGACGGCCCAGCTCGAGCGCTTCGGCGGCAATGTTTCCAAGACCGCCGAATTCGTCGGCATGGAAAGAAGCGCCCTGCATCGCAAGATCAAGTCGCTCGGCCTGACCGAGCGCAATGGCGAGGCGTCCGGCCGCGCCGAACAGGAAGAGATATGCGAGTAATCGTCTGTGGCGCCGGCCAGGTCGGCTACGGCATTGCCGAAAAACTGTCGACCGAGGGCATCGAGGTCACGGTGATCGACAACAATTCCGATCTGTTGCAGCGGGTGCGCGACAATCTCGACGCCCGCGGCATCCACGGCCATGGCTCGCACCCGGACGTGCTCGCCCAGGCCGGCGCCCGCGATGCCGACATGCTGATCGCCGTCACCCAGGTCGACGAGGTCAACATGATCGCCTGCCAGGTTGCCCATTCCATCTTCGAGGTGCCGATCCGCATCGCCCGTATCCGCGCCCAGGCCTATCTCGGCCCGGAATGGCACGATCTGTTCACCCGCGAACACCTGCCGATCGACGTCATCATCTCGCCCGAGGTCGAGGTCGGCGACCTGATTCTTGAACGGCTCGCCTATCCCGGCGCCTCCGAGATCGTTTCCTTCGAGGACGGGCAGGCGGTGGTGCTCGCCATCGACGTCCACGAGGACTGCGCCGTCATCGATACGCCCTTGCGGCACCTGACGGACCTGTTTCCCAATCTCAACGCCACGGTGATGGGTGTCAGGCGCAACGGTCAGGCGATGATCCTCAGGGCCTGGGAAGCCATGGAGGCCGGCGATCAGGCCATCGTCGCCGTCGCCCGCGACCAGGTCAGCCGCGTGCTCGGCCTGTTCGGGCGCGACGAACAGCCGCCCACGCGCATCGTCATAGCCGGGGCCGGCAATATCGGCCGCTATGTCGCCAAGCGTCTCGAGGAACGGGACGAACCGGCCACGGTCAGGCTGATCGAGAACAACCGGCAGATCGCCCAGATGGCGGCCGAGAGCATGAACCGGTCCATCGTCGTTTTCGGCGATGCCCTGCAGGAGGACATCCTGAGGGAAGTCGACATCCGCGACGCCCAGATGTTCTTGGGGCTGACCAATGACGACGAGACGAACATCCTATCCTCGGTGCTTGCCGATGAACTCGGCTGCAAGGCCAATTTCGCCCTGGTCAACCTGCCGCAATATCCGCGCTTCGCCCGGCGCCTGGGGATCGATTCTTTCATCAGTCCACGGGCCGTCACCGTCTCGAAGATCCTGCGGCATGTCCGGCGCGGCCGCATCCGCGGCGTCTACTCCCTGTTCGACGGCAGCGCCGAACTCCTGCAGGCCGAGGCGCTCGAAACCTCGCCCCTGGTCGGCAAGCCCTTGAGGGAGATCAACGTCTCGGCCGACATCCGCTTCGGTGCCATCATCCGCGGCACCGAGGTCATCCTGCCCTCGGGCGATACGCGCATCGAGGCCGGCGATTTCATCATCGTCATGGCCCTTTCCAGCGCGGTCAGGAAGGTCGAGCAGATGTTCCGGGTCAGCATAGACTTCTTCTAGGGCACGACGCGTTCCGACGGCATCGGAACGCGTACTCAATCCTATTGTGGTCGCATCGTTTGTCGCGAAAAGACCGGTTTCCACTTTTTCGCACCATGCTCCGGCCGGGTTCTTCCGGGCCGGAGCCGGCCATTCGTCATTTGCGTTGGCGGTGACGCGATTTGGCGTTTGCTTTGAGAGCCTTGTGGCTATTGGGTAAATTCGCAAGCTCGTGTATGCTTGATGGCGCAGGCGCATGTGAATGCGGTTGCAGCACAAGAGGGCAAGGGCCTGTTGTGATATGCAAGACCGGCAGGGGAGTCGGTTGGCTGCTGGCGGGCCACCCAATAAGTAGAAGGCGAAAAAATGCCCAACGACAAGGTTCAGAACCTACAGGATTCCTTTCTCAATCACGTCCGACGCCAGAAGGTTTCCGTCACGATCTTTTTGGTCAATGGCGTCAAGCTGCAGGGCGTGATCACCTGGTTCGACAATTTCTGCCTGCTGCTGAGGCGGGATGCACAGTCTCAGCTCGTGTACAAGCACGCGATCTCGACGATCATGCCGGGAGCGCCGATCCAGCTGTTCGATCCCGAGCAAGCCGGAGGCGATCACGACTGAACGCCAGGTAGCCGGGTCGGGCGAGGGCACCCCGACACGGCATGAACACGATCAGCATACCGCTCCTTCCAGCGTGCGGGCGAGGGTTGTTGCCGTTTCGGTGGACAGCGGCGGCAGGGGGCTGCGCGACTTCGCGGCGCGGCGGGCCGAATTCGAGGGGTTGTGTGCCGCCGACGCGATCGGTCTCGGCTTCG
>CAZKTH010000148.1:0-8528 GCA_964555575.1 uncultured Devosiaceae bacterium
CCGTCGGCGGCTTCGGTGACCGGTTCGGTGGCGGCCGGCTCGGCGACGGTTTCCGCCGGGGCAGCCTCCGTGGCCTGAGACTCCTGCACGGCCTGGCCTTCGGCCGGCGTATCGAAATCATGTTCCGGAACCGGCACGGAGCCGGCATCGAAATCATTGACCGCCAACGCGACATGCTCGGCCAGGGGCGGACGGTGCCAGCCCTCGATGGCTTCCTGGGCCTCGAACTCGCCCTCGACGACATCGGTTGCCGTCTTGCGGTTGCGGCGGCCGCCGCGACGGCCGCGACGGCGGCGCTTACGCGGGCTTTCCTCGTCGTCGCCGGACCGGGCTTCGGCAGCCTCTTCCTCGCCGCCCTCGGCTTCGCTCTCGGTTTCGCTCTCGGCGCGGGCCTCGAGCTCGAGATCGGCATCGGCCCGACTGCGGCTACGGCTGCGACGGCCACGGCGGCGGCGCGCGGAACGCGACGTGCTCTCTTCCTCCTCGTCGACGAGGATCTCGGCCTCTTCGGCTTCGTCGTAATCGCGCATGTCGGCACTGTCGACCTTGACATGGGTCGAATGCGGCACCTCGGCGCCGGCCATCCGGCTCTCGACCCGCTCGATGTGGTAATGATTGCCGGCAAGTTTTGCATCGGCGGTGATGGTGATGCCGAGATCGTATTTGATCTCGAGATCCATCAGGGAAACGCGTTTGGCGTTGAGGATGTAAAGCGCCACTTCGGTCGGCACACGGACATTGAGCGACTGGCCGGGCTTTCTCAGGACATGATCCTCGATGGCGCGCATGACCATCAGCGCCAGGCTTTCGGTCGAACGGACGATGCCGGCGCCGTTGCAGACCGGGCAGATATGGGTCGAGCTTTCCAGAACCCCGAAGCGGATGCGCTGCCGGCTCATCTCCATCAGGCCGAAATGCGAGATGCGGCCGACCTGGATGCGGGCGCGGTCGTTCTTGAGCGCCTCCTTCAGACGCCGTTCGACATTGCGGATCGAGCGGCGCTCCATCATGTCGATGAAGTCGATGACGATGAGCCCGGCAAGATCCCTGAGGCGCAACTGGCGCGCCACTTCGTCGGCGGCCTCCAGGTTGGTCTGGTAGGCGGTGTCCTCGATATTGTGTTCGCGGGTCGAACGGCCGGAGTTGACGTCGATCGACACCAGCGCCTCGGTCGGGTTGATGACGATATAGCCGCCCGAGGGCAGGGTGACCTGCGGCGAGAACATGGCGTCGAGCTGGGATTCGACGCTGAACTTGGAAAAGATCGGCTGATCTTCCTTGTATTGCTGCACGTTCTTGGCGTGGGACGGCATGATCATCTTCATGAAGTCCTTGGCCTCGCGATAGGCCGCCTCGCCCGAGACCAGGACCTCGCCGATGTCCTTGTTGTAAAGGTCGCGGATGGTGCGCTTGATCAGGCTGCCTTCTTCATAGACCAGGCTCGGCGCCGTCGAGGTCAGGGTCAGGGTGCGGACGTTCTCCCACAGCCGCATCAGGTATTCGAAGTCGCGCTTGACCTCGGCCTTGGTGCGGGCGGCGCCGGCGGTGCGCAGAATGACGCCCATGCCCTCGGGCACTTCGAGATCGGTAGCGATTTCCTTCAGGCGCTTGCGGTCAACGGCATTGGTGATCTTGCGCGAAATGCCGCCGCCGCGGGCGGTATTGGGCATCAGTACCGAATAGCGGCCGGCCAGCGACAGATAGGTCGTCAGAGCCGCGCCCTTGGTGCCGCGCTCTTCCTTGACCACCTGAACCAGCATGACCTGGCGGCGCTTGATCACTTCCTGGATCTTGTAGCGGCGGAACAGGCTGCGCTTCCTGTTCTGCGCTTCCTCGATGGCGTCGTCGCCGCCGACATCGTCGACGCTCTCGTCGGAAGACGCGGCCAGATCGCCATTGGCATCCTCGCCTTCGGCTTCGTCCTCGTCCGGCTCGGCCGTGGCGGCATCGCCATCCGAATCTTCGGCGTCCGCTTCCGCGGCACGGAACGCCGCATCGGTTCTTTCGCCGGTTTCGGCTTCCGGTTCCTCGACGGCTTCGATCGGCGCCGCTTCCTCGTCTTCCTCGTCGACTTCCGCCGCCTTCAGGGCTTCGCGATCGGCGACCGGGATCTGGTAGTAATCGGGATGGATTTCGGAAAAGGCGAGGAAACCATGGCGGTTGCCGCCATAATCGACAAAGGCCGCCTGCAGGGACGGTTCGACCCTGGTGACCTTGGCGAGATAGATGTTTCCGCGCAATTGCCGGCGCGAGGCGGCTTCGAAATCAAACTCCTCGAGACGGCTACCGCTCGTAACGACGACCCGGGTCTCTTCCGGGTGGGTGGCATCCACCAGCATTCTTTTGGTTGGCATCAAATCTTACTCCACACCTTCGCGCGCCCCTTGCCGCCGGTGCAATAAACCGGTGGAGGGCGCCAGGCGAGGTGCTCTCAGTTTCTGAAATGGCGCGTTTGGCGCCCGTTATCGAGAAGATCGGATGATGCGACGGGCGAACAACCTTTGGTGTTTCGCCTGTTGCGCCGCAGTCGTTCATATCGATCTTCCCTGTCTATGCGCACCGCATCCTGAATTAAGCGACACGATCCGGTTCGGCCGTTCCGGCCGAAAACTTGTTCGAGGCATTCGGCGCCGCTTCGCCACGTGGCCGTGGCGCGGCTTTGCCGTTCTGCCCGCTTCGGGAAACTGCCCGACATATCACCATGAAGGCGTTTCAATTCAAGGCGCGTCCGAAGGCAGAACACTCCACCTCTAGACTGGCTTTATTGAGATTGCGTCAAATTGGCAACAGGAAAGTCGAAAAGCGGTCGGTCGGTCCGTTTCGTGATTGCCGGGGACGGAGGTGCAAAAGCGCCGAGTCTGCTATGAAACGAATCATCTTGTTTGCGTCGCGATCTGGATAATGCGCATGTCGCAATGGTTGAAGTCAGGCGTTTTGCACATGGGCCGTGCCGCGCTGGCCGGGCTCGGTCTGATGGCCCTGTCGGTGCTGCCGGGTCTGGCCGAGGACGTGCCCGCAACGGCAACGGAAACGGCGACGCCGGCATGGCCCGAGGTCATCGACATGCGCATCCTCAGCAATGCCGAGCGCGCCCGCCTCATCATCGATCTGAATGGAATGAGCGAATTCGCCACCGCGTCCCTGGCCGAGCCCGACCGCATCGTCGTCGATGTCAAGGCCAAAGGTCTCGAGGCACCGATCGAGGAGAAAAAGGCCGGAGACGGGCTGATCGGCGCCTATGCCCTCAAGGTTGCGGAAGAGGGAAGGGTGCGGGCGACCCTGACGCTCAATGCCCCGGCCGAGGTGCAGCAGGCCTATCTGCTCGAGCCGGTCGACACCCAGCCGGCGCGGCTGATCGTCGATCTGGTTCCGACGACGCCGGCGCGCTTCGCCCATCAGGTTGCCGACGACTACAAGACGGCGATGATGCGCGCCCGGCAACAGGCGGCGGCAAGCCAGGCGACGGCGGACAACGATGCGGACGGGGCCGGTGCCGCGACGGAACCGCTGGCGCTTCCGCCTGCTGCCGGACCGGCCAGGGCGCGGCCGCTGATCGTCATCGATCCCGGCCATGGCGGCATCGATGGCGGTGCCGAAGCGCCGGACGGGATCGATGAGAAGGACGTCGTTCTTGCCTTCGCCCGGGAGCTGCAGAAGCTCCTGGTCGAACAGGGGCGGTTCGACGTCGCCATGACCCGCGACGACGACTCATTCCTAAGGCTCGAGGAACGGGTGGCGCTGGCGCGCACCAACAAGGCGGATCTTTTCATTTCCATTCACGCCGACAAGTTCGAGGATCCCGGGATCCGCGGCACGTCCGTCTATGTACGCGATGCACGCGCGACCGACGAACTCGACAAGGTGCTGGCCGAAGGCGAGAACCGCGCCGATCTTATCGCTGGCTTCACGCCGCCCGAGGTCGATGAAAGGGTCACTTCGATCCTTGTCGATCTGATGCGGCGCGAGACGCGGCGCCAGTCCTATCTCGCCGCCGAGGCGGTCATCGCCAGCCTCGATCCGACCATAAGGATGCGCAAGATTCCGCTGCACAAGGCCGATTTCTTCGTTTTGCAGGCACCGGAGGTGCCATCCATGCTGATCGAACTCGGCTTTTTGTCGAACAGCGACGACGTCGCCAATCTCGACCGGGAGAAATGGCGCGACGGCACGGCGGCGGCGATCGCCAAGGGGATTGCCGCCTATTTTGACGGGATGGGGCAAAACTGATTAAAGCGGGCACCACATTTCCGCCGCCAAATCGGCTCAGACGGCAAATGGCTCGCGGCAGGGGTACAACAAAACTGGAAAAGGCATAGATGCTGCGCATCCTCGGCTGGTTTTTCGGCTTTTTCGTCTTCGTTGGAGTGATCGCGATCGGCGTGGTCGCCTATTTCATCGCCACGCTTTCGGCCGATCTGCCCGACTACACCGTTCTCAAGGACTATCAGCCACCGGTCACCACCCGCGTCCACGCCGCGGACGGCTCGCTTCTGGCCGAATATGCCCGCGAACGCCGGCTGTTCCAGCCGATCGAGACGATACCCCCCATCGTCATCGATGCCTTCCTTTCCGCCGAGGACAAGGATTTCTACCACCACGGCGGGCTGTCCATAGACGGCATGATCCGCGCCCTGAGGGACAATATCCTTGCCCGTGTCGAGGGCAACGACGCCATCCAGGGCGGCGGCTCGACCATCACCCAGCAGGTGGCCAAGAACTTCCTTCTGTCGAGCGAGCAGACCTGGGAGCGCAAGGCCAAGGAAGCGCTCCTGGCGCTTCGCATCGAATCGACCTTCTCCAAGGACCGCATCCTCGAACTCTATCTCAACGAGATCTTTCTGGGATTCAATTCCTATGGCGTCGCGGCGGCGGCACTCAACTATTTCGACAAGGCGCTTTACGAGCTCAAGCTTTCGGAGGTCGCCTATCTCGCCGCCCTGCCCAAGGGACCGAACAACTACCAGCCCTTCCGCCATCCCAAGGCCGCCATCGAGCGGCGCAACTGGGTGATCGACCGCATGGTCGAGAACGGCTATGTCACCAAGGAACAGGGCGAGGCGGCCAAGAAGGAGCCGCTCAACGTCGTGCCGCGCCGTTCCGGCTCGCAGGTCTATGCGGCCGAGTATTTCACCGAGGAAGTGCGGCGCGAGCTCGCCAAGCTCTATGGCGAGGATCAGCTCTATGGCGGCGGCCTCAGCGTCAGGACGACGCTGGATCCCAAGCTGCAGGAAGAGGCGCGCAAGGCGCTGATGGACGGGCTGATCGCCTACGACCAGAAAAAGGGCTTCCGCGGTCCGGTTGCGACCATCGACGTGTCGACCGGGGACTGGGGCAAGGCGGTCGAGGCGATCAAGCCGCTCGACGACGTGCCGGAATGGACGCTTGCGGTGGTCCTGAAGGTGGACACCAACGAGGCCGAGATCGGTTTGCGGCCCGGCACCGATGTCGACGGCAAGCTCGTTTCCGAACGGGTGACCGGCAAGCTGCCGGGCCGGACGATCCCGTGGGTGTCCAAGAAGCTGCACGAAGTGCTCAATGTCGGCGATGTCATCTATGTCTCGCCGGTCAAGGGCGAGGAGGGGGTCTACACCCTCGAACAGGTGCCCGAGATCGAAGGCGCCATCGTCGCCATGGACCCGCGCACCGGGCGCGTCCTCGCCATGGTCGGCGGCTTTTCCTTCGACCTTTCCGAATTCAACCGGGCGACGCAGGCGATGCGCCAGCCGGGTTCGGCGATCAAACCGATCGTCTATTCGGCGGCGCTCGACAACGGCTACACGCCGGCCTCGGTGGTGCTCGACGCGCCGCTCGAAATCGTCAATCCGAATGGCAGCGTCTGGCGGCCGGAAAACTATGCCCAGAAATTCTACGGGCCGCAGACCCTGAGGCGCGGCATCGAGAATTCCCGCAACGTCATGACCGTCCGGCTGGCCAAGGATATCGGCATGCCGCTGGTGGTCGAGTATTTCAAGCTGTTCGGGCTTTACGACCAGGTGATGCCGGTCCTGTCGATGGCGCTCGGCGCCGGCGAAACGACCGACCTCAAGATGACGGCGGCCTATGCCACCATCGCCAATGGCGGGCGCCGCATCACCCCGACCCTGATCGACCGCATCCAGGACCGCTACGGCCACACCATCTTCAAGCATGACGAGCGCATCTGCGACGGCTGCAATGTCGACAAATGGGAGAACCAGCCCGAGCCACTGATCATCAACAATGCCGAGCAGGTGCTCGACCCGATGACCGCCTATCAGATCACCTCGATGATGGAAGGCGTGGTGCAGCGCGGCACCGGCACCTATGCCCGCCGGCTCAACCGGCCGGTGGCGGGCAAGACAGGCACCTCGTCCGACTACAAGGATGCCTGGTTCGTCGGATTCACCCCCGAACTGGCCGTCGGCGTGTATATCGGCTACGACACGCCGCGCTCGATGGGCCGGTCGGCGACGGGCAGTACCCTTGCCGCGCCGATCTTCACCGAATTCATGGGCGATGCCCTCAAGGGCAAGCCGCCGACCCCGTTCAACATGCCGGCCGGCATGACCCAGGACTGGATCGACCCGGCAACCGGCGTTGCCGCCGCCGCCGGGCAGGACGCCATTCTCGAAGCCTTCAAGCCCGGCACCGGTCCCAATCTCGTGACCTCGGTGATCGGGGTGGATTCCAACGCCTTCATGAACCTCCAGGACGGCGTCAGCGATCCGAATGCCGGACGTGGCGGACTGTTCTAGCGGCAAAAATCCGATGCCTGGTGTCCGGTCGGAAAGTCGGTTCGGGGTGGTTGGCGGAACTTTGGCTATTGGTCACCCTGACCAGGCGATGCGCGGATTGTGTCCAACTTGCTTCCGCCCAACATCGGCTCGACCTGTTCCGGGATAGTCAGAAAGGGGATTTGCGGCATGGCAAAGCTCGTCTACGGAATGAACCAGTCTCTGGACGGCTACGTGGATCATCAGGAATTTGCACCGGGTCCCACGCTCTTTCATCACTTCATTGAACATGTGCGCGGCTTGACCGGCAGCATTTATGGCCGCCGCATGTACGAGGTCATGCGATATTGGGATGAAGACCGGCCGGAGTGGGACGCGGAAGAACGCGCGTTCGCGGCGGCGTGGCGTAACCAGCCGAAGTGGGTGGTGTCGCGCGCGCTGAAGTCAGTCGGCCCCAATGCCACATTGGTGGACGATGACCTTGAGGCGGTGGTGCGCCGGCTGAAGGCCGAGCGCGTCGGGGAGTTTGACGTCGCCGGTCCTGAATTGGCGCAAGGCCTGACCGAACTTGGTCTGATTGACGAATATAGTCTCTACTTCCACCCCGTCGTGCTTGGTCGTGGCAAGCCATTCTTTGCCGGCCCAAGGCCGCCGCTCCGCCTTGTGGCCAGCAAATCAGTCGGGGAGGACGTGATGAGGTTGACCTACGTTCCCGCGTAATCACGACGATCTATGCTCGCGTGAGCCTTTGCAGGCAGCTCCCGGAGGGTTGAAACCTCGGCCCAGACCGGGTATCGCACCGGCCTCATACTGTGACGGACAAAAACATGCGTGCGGAAATCGAGACCAAGCTCGACGAAATCAGGCAGGCCGTAAGCCTGCTGAGGAGGCATCTTTGACTGGGACAACGCGCTTGTCCGCCTCGAGGAGCTGAACGCCAAGGCCGAATCCCCGGATTTCTGGAATGACGCCCAGGTGGCGCAGGAACTGATGCGCGAGCGCCAGTCGCTTGAGTTCCAGATCGGCGAAGTCCGCCGCATCGAATCCGCCATCGAGGAGAATGTCGGCCTCATCGAACTCGGCGAGGAGGAGGGCGACCAGGAGGTGGTCGGCGAAGCCGAAGCGGCACTCGGGGAGTTGCACGGCCAGGCGGCGCGCCTACGGGTCGAAACGCTCCTGAGCGGTGAAGCGGACGGCAACGATACCTATCTCGAAATCCACGCCGGTGCCGGCGGCACCGAGAGCCAGGACTGGGCCAACATGCTGATGCGCATGTATACGCGCTGGGCCGAGCGGCGGAAGTTCAAGGTGGAGATGATCGAATATCACGACGGCGAAGAGGCCGGCATCAAGTCGGCGACGCTGCTGATCAAGGGCCACAACGCCTATGGCTGGCTCAAGACCGAAAGCGGCGTGCATCGCCTGGTCAGGATCTCGCCCTTCGACAGCGCGGCGCGCCGGCACACCAGCTTTTCCAGCGTCTGGGTCTATCCGGTCGTCGATGACACCATCAACATCGAGATTCGCGACGACGACCTCAAGATCGACACCTATCGCTCCTCGGGTGCCGGCGGGCAGCATGTCAACACGACCGACAGCGCCATCCGCATCACCCATGTGCCATCGGGCATCGTCGTCGCCTGCCAGCAGGAACGCTCCCAGCACAAGAACCGCGCCACCGCCATGGCCATGCTGAAATCGCGCCTCTACGAGGCCGAGCTGCAGAAGCGCGAGGAGGCGGCGATGGCGGTGGAAAGCTCCAAGTCGGAGATCGGCTGGGGCCACCAGATCCGTTCCTACGTGCTGCAGCCCTAT
>CAZKTH010000149.1:0-8516 GCA_964555575.1 uncultured Devosiaceae bacterium
CCCCGAGGCCGTTGATAGTGCATTCGACCTGCCGCGCCCCGGCCCTGACACCGGCCAGCGAATTGGCCACCGCCATGCCGAGATCGTTGTGGCAATGGGTCGAAAAGATCACCTTTTCCGAACCCGGCACCTTCTCCATCACCTGCCGGAACATCAAGGCATAGTCTTCCGGGGTGGAATAGCCCACCGTGTCGGGCAGATTGATCGTGGTGGCGCCGGCCCGGATCGCCGCCTCGGTGCAGCGGGCGAGGAAGTCGACCGGGGTGCGGGTGGCATCCATGGCCGACCATTCGACGTCCTCGACGAGATTGCGGGCCTGGGTCACGGTCCTGGTGACGATTTCGAGGACCTCCTCCTGGGTCTTGTTCATCTGGTGGGCGAGATGGATCGGCGAGGTCGACACGAAAGTGTGGATACGGCCGCGCGGCGCGCGGCGTACCGCCTCCCCGGCCCGGTCGATATCGGCGGGAATGGCGCGGGCAAGCCCGGCGATCACCGAATTCCTGGCACGCCGGGCGATTTCGGCCACCGCCTCGAAATCACCGTTGGAGGCGATGGGAAAACCCGCCTCGATGATGTCGACCCCCATTTCGTCGAGAAGTTCGGCGATCTGCAGCTTTTCCTCGAGGGTCATGGTGGCGCCGGGCGATTGCTCGCCATCACGCAGGGTGGTGTCGAAAATATAGACGCGCTCGGAATTGGCGCTCTTTTCGGTCGTGGTCGTCATCTTCTGGTCCTGATGCTTGCGGCCCGTGGCGCATATGCTGGCTGGGCCGGACACTGTTCTGTTCGGCTCAATTCTCCCCTACACACCCGCTCGATCGGAGCCGCCGGTGCCTAGGGGCCGATAAGGAGGAGAAGAAGGGCGGGGAGCAGCAAAAGGCCAGCCGCAACCAGAGCCAGGCGCTGGTGCGCCTTCTCTTTTTGTGCTGTCGTCAATGCGATCGCCTTTGCGCGCATTCGGGGTGCCTTTGGACCATCATCCGCATTCGTGGCGGAGAATGCTCGAATTCGACGGCAAGTTCAAGGGCGCCCCGCGATTTCGCCCTTGCGGGCGAAACCGGCATCAGGCCGGCAGATCCATTTCGCCTTCGATCAGCAGAATCGCGCTGCCGCCGATGCCGCCGCGCTCCAATCTGCCGTTCTTCTTGGTGAAGCGCATCGAGATCAGGCTCGGGCGCCCCATTTCGTGGCCCTGGCGGACCATGTATTCGAAATTGCCGTCCGGTCCGGCCTGTTCGGCCAGCATGCCGATCAGCGCCGCGGCCGCCGAGCCCGTCGCCGGATCCTCGCCGGAGCCGAGCGAGGTAGTGAGCATGCGGGCGGCATAGTCGTTGCCCTTTTCCTTTGGCGTGCTGGCAAAGGCATAGACGGAATGCAGTTCGTTCGGGAAGACCTCGGGCCAGCCGCGCCGTTCCATCGTGATGCGCCCGAGCACCTCGGCATTGCGCAACGGCACCAGATAAAAGGACAGACCGGCGGACCACAGGGCCGGTTCGAATTCGTCACAGCCGAAATCGTCGACGGTGAGGCCGAGCGCCTCGGCCATTAGCGCAACGGGCGGCGCATCGCCGAGCCGTTCGGGCAGTTGCGGCAGGCTGAAATGCGCCACGCCGGAGCGCTTGCCGGTCCTTTCCATCACGCAGGTGATGACGCCGATCTTTTCCTCCAGGCGAACCCCGGCGAGCCGCTGTTCGAGCCCGAGCAGCACCGCCGTTCCGATGGTGGGATGGCCGGCAAAGGGCAGTTCCGCCACCGGGGTGAAAATCCTGAGGGAGGCGGCGTGATAGTCGAGCCGGGGCTGGCGCACGAACACGGTTTCGCTGACATTGAACTCGGTGGCGATTTTCTGCATCAGTTCATCCGACAGGAAATCAGCCTTCAACACCACGACGAGCTGATTGCCGGCCAGCGCCTTGTCGGTGAAAACGTCAAGCATCGAGAATTTTAGCTTCACTGCGGGTTCCTCCTTATGGCGAGCTTGCCGATTCCCGCGTCCAGGTCAAATCGCCAAGATGACACCGCCCGGCCTACGTACCGGTCCGCGCCCGCTCCTTCAAGTGTTCGGTCACGCCGCCGGCCACGCTGGACAAGAAGGCGACCTCCTGTCCCGGACCTGGCGTCGCCGTCTCGGCCATATGCCCCCGTGCCACAATTTGGCGGCCCGACACATTAGGGAAAATCAGACGCCCTGTTCCCTGCCCGTTCGTCGTTCCGTTTCGTCACCGAAAAGATGGCGCACCGTCGCCGCCGCATAGGGTCGGAGTTCGTCGAGGTCGAGATCGGACGGGGCGTGGAAAACGGCGACGCCTTCGAGTTCACGCTCCTCCTGGACGTCGAGGTTCTTCTCGATCCTTTGCGCCAGATCCCGCGCCGGCAGGTCGAACCGATAGACGCGGGTAACCGACAGCAATTGCCCCGAGCGGACGAGAAAATCGCCGTCCGGTCGCGCCTCCCCGGCCAGAAGCCCGGTCTCCTCGTAAAGCTCGCGCGCCGCCTGCGCCCAGATGTCGACCCTGCCATCGATGCCGACATCTGCCGGTTCGAGCGAGCCGCTGCAGGGGTAGACGGCACCGGCGTTCGAGGTATGGGCGCCCATGATGCCGAAGATGTAGCCACCATCATTGCCGGCGATCACGGCCGAACCGAAGATGTTGAAATAGGTCCTGTCGGCAAAGCCCCAGTCGCGCCAGGCAAGAAAGGCCGAGAAACGGGTTTCGATCAGGCGGGCCGACAGCAAGCCGTTCTCGACGCGCGGATTAAGGGCGCCCAGCACCTTTCCGTCCCAGAGCGCCGGCTTTTTGGCAAGGACGTCCTGCCAATGGGCGGCGATTTCGGCGCGCTTGTCTGCGGCAAAGGGCCATTCTTCTCCGGTGAGGCGCAGATCGGCGGCGACAATTGCTTCGATTATAGGCTTATATTCTTGATTCAGTTGGTTACTTCCATTTCTTGAACCAGGATATCAATTCGACAGCGCCAGTTCGGCCGGCTCGAGTCCGAGCGTTTTCGCCAGGGCGGCGACGATGAACTCGTGGTCCATGCGTTCGTGCAGGCCCGACATGGCGGCGGCGCCGACGACGCCGGCGCCCCTGATCCGGATCGGGAAGGCACCGCCGGAAATGACATAGTCTTCCGCCGAGACGCCCCAGCGCGGCTCGAACACGGTGCGTCCCTCCTGTTCGAGCAGGACGCGATAGCTCGACTTGTGCACCAGGCGCACCGTGTTGGTCTTGCGCATGCACCACAGGAAATTGCCGTCTGTGAAGCCCCTGGTGCCGCCGAAGGCGAGGATACGGTCCCAGAACCTGACCATGATGCCGACCCCGGCCGGCGCGTCCGCCGCCAGTTTGCGGGCGTGATCGAGCAGCACCATGGCGCTGTTCTCGTCGAAAGCGTCAAAGACGAGCGCCTCCTCCTGCTTCAGGACGCCGGGCAGATCTGGATGGGTCATGTCGGAGCTCCCTTGTTCCAGCCGGCATCAGGCTAGCAGGCTCGGCGCGGCAAGGCGACCTCCCTCATGCGAAATGCGTCAAAGCTGCCAGTCGGTGATTCATATTGCGGCAAGCCCTGGGTTGTAGTCTTCGCCGGTCCGACCACAGGGACTTCAACGCGCCATGCCCGCTTCCGACTACGCCCTCGAAATCGCCGACCTGCACAAGAGCTTCGACAAACCGGCGGTCGACGGCATCACCCTTGCGATCCCACGCGGCCTGTTCTACGTCCTGCTCGGACCGAACGGCGCCGGCAAGACGACGCTGCTGCGCATGGTCTCGGGTATCCTCAAACCCGATTCCGGCGCCATTGCCGTCTGCGGTATCGACGCCCTCGCCGACCCGATCGAAGCCAAGCGCAAGATCGCCTGGGTCAGTGACGAACCGATGGTCTATGACCGGCTGACACCGCTTGAATATCTCGAATTCGTCGCCGGCCTCTGGTCTATCCCCTCGGACATCGCCGAGATGCGGGCCCACGAACTGCTCGGCTGGCTGTCGCTTTCCGGTCACGCCAACAAGCGCTGCGGCAGCTTTTCCAAGGGCATGCTGCAGAAGATGGCCCTGGCCGGTGCTCTCATCCACGAGCCGGAACTGATCATCCTCGACGAACCGCTGACCGGGCTCGACGCCGGTGCCGCCCGCCAGGTCAAGGACGTGCTGATCTCGCGGGTACGCGCCGGCGTCACCATCGTCATGACCACCCACATCCTCGACGTCGCCGAGCGCATGGCCGAACGGATCGGCGTCATCGCCAATGGCCGCGTCATCGCCGAGGGCACGCTCGCCGAATTGCAGGCGCGGGCCGGCAAGACCAGCTCGACCCTCGAAGAGGTCTTCCTCGAACTGGTCGCAACCCCGGATGCCGCCTGATGGCTTTGCGTCCCGGCTCGGTCCCCTGGTTCTTTTTCGCCGAGTTCCGCCTGCAATGGCGCGAACTCTGGCAGGGCCTGACAGGCACCTCCGGCATCCGCCGCGTCATGACCGTCAGCTTCCTGCTGCTGATCGCCGTCGGCATGCATGCCCTGGCCAAGTATCTCCTGACGCCCTGGGTCGAAGCCGGGGTCGGCGAAACGGTCCCCGCTCTCGCCGCCATCACCGCCAGCGCGACGTTCTTTGTCGTCATGTCGTTGTCCCAGGCCATCGAATCGGTGACCCGCGCCTACTACAGCCGCGGTGATTTCGATCTCATCCTCAGTTCTCCCGCCCCGGCTCATCGCGTCTTCTGGGCCCGTACCATGATGATCGCCCTGACCTCGGCCTTTCTGGCCGCGCTCATGGTCTCGCCCTTCGTCAATGTCCTCGTCTATATCGACGGGCCGCGCTGGCTGATGGCGTATCTCGTCACCCTCGCCATGAGCGGCGGCGTCACCGCCCTGGCCGTTTTCATCACCCTTTCGCTGTTCACGACCATCGGGCCGCGCCATACGCGGCTGGTGGCGCAGGTCGTCAGCGCCCTGGTCGGCGCCGCCCTGTTCGTCGGCATCCAGACCTCGCTGATCCTCAGCCGTGGCGGCCCGGGTTCCATTTCCGGCGCCCTCACCGATTTCCTGCTGGCTCTGACCGGTGGCAGCGACAGCCCGGTTTTCCTGCCCGCCCATGCCATGATGGGCAATTGGGGCGCCATGGCCCTTGTTTTTCTCGTCTCGGCCGCGTTGATCCTTGCCGCCCTTTTCGCTTCGGGCCGCAGCTTTGCCGGCTTCGCCCTGTCGGCCCTCAACCAGACCGCGACCGAGGTCCACGATCACAAACTCCACCGCTTCTCCGGCGCCGGCGCCATGGCGCTGATGCGGCGCAAGGAATGGCGGCTCGTATGGCGCGACCCCTGGCTGATCTCGCAGAGCCTGATGCAGCTCTTGTACCTGATCCCGCTCTTCGTGCTGATGCTGTTGACCGCCGGCAGCAGCGCCGTCGCCGCGCCGGTGCTGGCGGCGATGCTGGCCATGGCCTCCGGACAGCTCTCGGGGGGGCTCGCCTGGCTGACGATATCGGGCGAACAGGCGCATGATCTGGTCATGACGGCGCCGCTGCCGCGTCGCGCCATCTATGTTGCCAAGATCGAGGCCATCCTCGTCATGGCGGCGATCGTCGTGCTGCCGGTCCTTGTCGGCCTCGCCGTTCTGTTCCCGCGCGTCCTGCCCATCGCCGCCGCCGGCGCCGCCCTCGCCTCGGCCTCGGCCATCACGGTGCAGTTCATGTTCAGGACACGCGGCGACCGCCGTCACTTCGCCCGTCGCGAGGGCTCGCCGCGCCTGGCCACCATGACCGAGGCGCTGGCCGCGGTCGCCTGGGCCGGGGCCACCGGCATTGCCGTTTACAATCCGCTTGCCGGCATCGTCGCCGCCGTGCCGGCCCTGCTCATCGTCCTTTCGGTCTGGTTCTTCCGCCGCAACGCCGTGCCGGCCTGAGCGAAATGCAGACGCCGGATCAGGCAGAGGTCAACCCTGGCCCGGCCGCTGCGGCCCGGCTCCGAGGCCGGGCCTAATCCCCCATCATGCCGCCGGGACCGTCTTTCTTGCCATGATCGGCGTGGCGCATCAGGAAGATGATCGGCAGGGCGGCAAGACTGACGAAAACCATGAGCAGGAAGTCATCGAGATAGGAGATGATCGCCGCCTGCTGGCTGACCAATTGGTTGAGGATCGCGAGCATGCGGGTGTTGCCGCTCAGAAGCGTCGATCCCATGGCCTGCACCGCACGCGAGGTCGGCGTCAGCCGCTCGGCCAGTTCGGCGTGATTCACCGACATCATGTTGGCCAGAATCACCGTGACGATGGAAATGCCGACGCTGGAGCCGATATTGCGCACCAGGTTGAAAAAGCTCGTTGCGTCGGTGCTGTATCTGGGCGCGAGCGTGGCAAAGGTCAGGGTCGAGAGCGGCACGAAGACGAAGCCGAGGCCGATGCCCTGGATCACGCCGCTCCACACCACCGGCATCGGGCCCATCTGCAGATCGAACCTGGTCATCATCCACAAGGAATAGGCGGTCAGGAGCAGGCCGATGGAAACGAGCATACGCGCATCCAGGCGACCGACCAGCCGGCCCACCAAGATCATCGATATCAGGGTGCCAATGCCGCGCGGCGCCATGAGCAGGCCGCTTTCGATCACCGGATAGCCCAGCAGGTTCTGCAGCAGGGGCGGCAGCAGCGTCAGGGCCGAAAACATGGTCAGGCCGACAATGAAGATGAAGATCAGCCCCATCGTCAGATTGTGGTCACGGAACATCCGGATGTCGATGAAGGGATGTTCGGCGGTCAGGCTGTGAATGATGAAAATCCAGGCGCCGGACAGGCAAAGGCCCAGCTCGATCCAGGCTTCCGCCGAAGCGAACCAGCCGATCGACTGGCCACGGTCGAGCAGCATCTGCAGGGCGCCGATGGCCAGGGTCAGCATGGCGAAGCCGAAAATGTCGAAATTGCGCTTCCGTTTGTCCTCGTGCGGCGCAAACACGGTGATCATGGTAAAGGCGAGAATCCCGACCGGCACATTGACGAAAAACACGAAACGCCAGTTCAGCATTTCCGTCAGGTAGCCGCCGAGCGTCGGGCCGACGATCGGCCCGACCATGATGCCGGCGCCGTAGATGGCCATGGCCTGACCGATCCGCTCGCGCGGGTTGATGTCGAGAAGAAGCGACTGCGCCAGAGGCGCCATGAACGCACCGAACAGGCCCTGCAGGATACGGAAGAACACCATTTCCTCGAGCCCGGTCGCGATCCCGCACAGGGCCGACATGGTTGTGAAACCGACCACCGCGACAAGAAACAGCTCCTTGCGCCCGAATCTGTCGGCGAACCAGCCGGTCAGCGGCGTACCGATGGCGGCGGCCACGATATAGGACGTCAAAACCCAGGTGATCTCGCTTTGTGCGGCGTTGAGCGAGGCTGCCATATGGGGCAGCGCCACATTGGCGATCGTGGTGTCGAGCACCTGCATGATCGTGGCGAGCATCAGCCCCATCGTGAGAAGTCCGGGGGAATTGACCCGAAGTGCCGGCTGCGTATGGTCCAGATCATTCATTTCCGAACATCCGCTGATAAAGCGTCTTGCCGGTGTCAACGGTCACCGTCGCGCTCATGCCGGCCCTGAGGGCAAGACCCCTGGTGTTGTCGATCGCAATCCGCACCGGAATGCGCTGCACCACCTTGACCCAGTTGCCGGTGGCGTTCTGGGCGGGGATCAGCGAAAATTCCGCGCCCGTGGCCGCGCCAATGCTCGCGATCTTTCCGTCAAGGGTCATGCCGGGATAGGCGTCGATCTCGATCGTGACCGGCTGTCCGGCCTTCATGTGCTCGAGTTCGGTTTCCTTGTAGTTGGCTTCGAGCCAGCTATGCTCGGACTCGACCAGGCTGGCCACGGTTCCGCCCGCCGAAATCATCTGGCCGACATTGAGGCTGCTGACCTCGCTGACGACGCCTTCGGCGGGGGCGTTGGTCGTGGTCTTTTCGAGATTGCGCTGGGCGGCGTTGACCGCGGCCAGGGCCGATTTGACCGCCGGGACGTCGTCCGTGGCGATATCGGGATTGCCGGCAAGACCGGCCAGGGCCGAGTCGACCGATTGCTGGGCAAGCGCGACGTTCGAGCGCGCATTCTCGAGATTGAGCAGGCTGGAATCGTTGGCGGCCTCGGTCGACACGCCCTTGTCGGTCAGGCTGATGACCCGGTCGCGCGCGCGCTGCTGGATATCGAGCGTGCTCTTGGCGATCTTGAGCTTGTCGAGCGCCGTCTTGTAGCTCACGCGCAGCTGCTCAACGCCGATCCGGGCACTGGCCAGCGCCGCCTCGGCCTCGGCAAGAGCGATTCTATAGGGCTCGGGATCGATGCGGAACAGCTCCTGGCCCGCTTTGATCTTCTCGTTCTGATGGACATCGACGGCAACGATGCGCCCCGACACATCCGAGGACAGCGCGACGATCGTCATCATGTACGGGGCCCCGTACATCGTCCGTTTGCAGCTCAATACCACTGCGGCGGGCGCCGGGGTGGCCTCGAACCAGATCGGCTTTCCGGTCGTCGTGAGGC
>CAZKTH010000150.1:0-8465 GCA_964555575.1 uncultured Devosiaceae bacterium
AGCATCGTGCGCAAAAGTGGACCTCGGTTTTGCGCAAAAAACGATGCGACAACAAAAGCATGGAGTGGCGAAGCGATTCAACTTGAACGCGCGCCGCTCCAGGACTTTTCAGCAAAGCCCTGCCGCCATGCTTCCCGGCCCACAAGGGGGACAAAGAACGCCTCAGTCCTTGGCGCGTTCGTAATAGGAATTGTCGGCGGTATTGATGACGATGCGCGTGCCTTCGGTGATGTGCGGCGGCACCATGACCTTGAGCCCGTTGGTGCACACGGCCGGCTTGTAGGACGAGGAGGCCGTCTGGCCCTTCACGACCGGCTCGGTCTCGGCGATCTCGACCGTGACGCGCTGCGGCAGTTCCATGGCGATCGGCACGCCCTCGAAGGTCTTCAGGAAGACCGTCATGCCGTCGACGAGATAGACATGGCTGTCGCCCATCACGTCCTCGGTCACCGTCACCTGTTCGTAGGTCGCGGGCTCCATGAAATGGTAGCCCTCGGCATCCGAATAAAGGAAATTGTATTCGCGCTCGTCGACATCGGCCTTTTCCACCTGTTCGGTGGTGCGCCAGCGCATGGAGACCTTCACCCCGTCGGCGATGCGGCGCATGTCGATCTGGGTGACCGGCGTACCCTTGCCGGGATGGATGTTTTCCGCCGTCAGAACGACGTGGAGCTTGCCCTCGTAGTCGATGACATTTCCCTTGCGAATACTGGAAGCGATGACCTTGACCACAATCTTTCCTTGAGTTCGTGCCGCGCGGCGCCTATGGCAGCCGCAATTTTGTTAAGCCCGTTAGCGCAAACGGAAGAAAATCTCAAATCGAAAGCGCCAAACAGTGACCATGAGACCAGCCAGAGCCCCGCAAACGCCTTTCTGGGCCCCCGATCGCCATGCCGACCGGCGTCCTCTGCTCCTGGCGCGCAACCGGTTGCAGACCGCGATTCGACACTATTTCGCCGAAGACGGCTTCGTCGAGGTCGATCCGGCCGGGCTGCAGCTCAGCCCCGGCAACGAGGCGCATCTTCATGCCTTCGCAACCGAGGCGATCGGCACCGATGGCGCAAGCCAGCCGCTTTTTCTCCATACCTCGCCCGAATTCGCCATGAAGAAACTGCTGGCCGCCGGCGAGGAAAGGATCTTCGCCTTCGCCCATGTCTGGCGCAACCGCGAACGCGGCGCCCTGCACGCCCCCGAATTCGTCATGCTCGAATGGTACCGGGCCGGCGCCGATTACACCAGACTGATGGCGGACTGCGCGGCGCTCCTGCGCCTCGCCGCCGAAGCGGCGGGCACGCGCCAACTGCGCTATCGCGACCGGGTCTCGGATCCCTTCGCCGAACCGGAACGCCTGAGCGTTTCCACCGCGTTTGCGCGTTTTGCCGGCATCGACCTTGACGCGACGCTTTGTTCCGACGGCGGCACCGACGAAGCGGCGCTGCGGGCACAGATGGCGACAAAAGGCCTGCGTACCGCGCCCGAGGACACCTGGTCGGACATGGTCTCGCGCGTTCTGGTTGAAAAAGTCGAACCCAATCTCGGCCTTGGCCGTCCGACCCTTCTCGACCGCTATCCGGCAGCCGAGGCCGCTCTCGCCCGCCGTACCCCGGACGATCCGCGCTTCGCCGAACGGTTCGAGCTTTATGCCGCAGGCGTCGAACTCGCCAACGGCTTCGGCGAACTGACCGACCCGGACGAGCAGCGCCGGCGCTTTATCGCCGAAATGGACGAAAAGCAGCGCGTTTATGGCGAACGCTATCCGCTCGACGAGGATTTCCTCGCCGCCCTCGCCCACATGCCGCCGGCAAGCGGCATCGCCCTCGGCTTCGACCGGCTGGTCATGCTCATGACCGGCGCACCCCATATCGATGATGTTGTCTGGGTTCCCGCAGGCTGAGCGTCCGATTTCAGGACAAATCAGGATGGTTCACCGGCAATTGCCTTGATGCGGAAGCAGCCGGCCGCGGTTCCATTGCTCACGCGCTACAAGTCGGCAGAACCGTGAAGTCGGAAAACGAGGCGCCTTTCCAGTCGGTGGCCAAGACCTGTTCCACCCGCGCGCCGAGCGGCCCGCTCTCGACTCGTCGGAGCATCTTGTCGACCGTGGCATCCTCACCGCAGAACACCGCTTCCACCGTGGCGTCACGCAGATTGCGGACCCAGCCCGTCACCTGCAGCGCATCGGCCTCCTCGGCGGCCCAGGTGCGGAACCCGACGCCCTGCACCTGACCCGACACGATCACATGAACCTTCTTCATCGCCTGACCAATCCTGTCTGCCGATGATCACGGGCAAGCAACGCCGATTTGGCATGCCTGCGGTTCACACCTTGCCGAACGCGGCGAGCCTTGCGCCGGTGGCATCGCCTTGTTTCCGGACTGTATCAAAGCCCGGCACGAAATTTGATTCCGAACGCAGTATTAAGATTCCTCCGGTAAGGATTTATCGACCGGGTCACTTCAGCCCACTGGAGAATGTCGTGCCGAACACGCGCATGATCGAGGAAATCAGCAAGGCCATTTACGCCCATGGTGCCTGGAAGCTGCAGCTGCGCGCCGCCATTACCAGGAGCAATGCCAAGGTGAGCCCTGACAGCATCGCACGCGACGACAAGTGCGAATTCGGCAAATGGCTCGATGGTCCGTCGATCTCACCGAAAATGCGCACCAGCATGCCCTATCAGCTCGTCCGGCGCCTGCATGCCGAATTCCACGCCTGTGCCGCCAGGGTGTTGACGAGTGCCCTTGATCACAACGCCAGAGAAGCCGATATCCTGCTTGCCGGCGAATGCAGCGACCGTTCGCAGGTCCTGATCGTCGCCCTGACCAAGTGGAAGAGCGACCTCGACAAGTTGGACGCCGCCTGAGCGGAGCAACCCCGAAAGCTCTTCTGTCCGACCCTAGGCGTTCTGGGTCGCAAGAATGGCGAAGGTGTCGAAACCCGTTCCGTCCCAATCGGCGACGAAGACATTGTCGACCCGGGCGCCGAGTGGCCCGACCTTGACACGATCGACCATTTCATCGACCGAAGCCTCGGCGCCGCAGAAAACGGCCTCGACCGTGCCGTCGCGCAGATTGCGCACCCAGCCAGTCACCCTCAATGGCCGTGCCTCTTCTGCTGTCCAGGCGCGAAAGCCGACGCCGTGGACCCGGCCCGAAACGATGACGTGAGCAGCTTTCATCGGACACACCCCTCCTTGTCCGCCGTTGACATCTGGGTAGCGTCCGCTCTGACAGTCGGTCAACCGACTGGATCAAATCGCATGATGGCCATGCGTTCGAGCATGCGGCGCAGCCGTTCTCATGCCCTTCTGTTTCCGCACGATCTTGGCGGAAAAACGGCTATGTCAGTCAGTTTTTTTTGACAACCCCGCTACATCGTCGCCCCGACGTGCCAGGGCACGAATTCGTGCGTGCCATAGCCGAGTTCCTCGGATTTGGTCTTTTCGCCCGAAGCCACGGCCAGAATCGTGTCAAAGATCTCCTGCCCCTTGGCTTCAAGCGAGGTGCCGTCGAGCACGGCGCCGCCGTCGATGTCCATGTCATCGCCCATGCGCTCATAGATATCCGAATTGGTGGCGATCTTGACCGAGGGCGTCGGCTTGTTGCCATAGGCCGAACCGCGGCCGGTGGTGAAACACAACACATTGGCGCCGCCCGCCACCTGCCCCGTCGCCGAGACCGGGTCGTAGCCAGGCGTGTCCATGAACACGAGCCCCTTTTCGGTCACCTTCTCGGCATAGCGGTAGACGGCGTTGAGATTGGCGCCGCCGCCCTTGGCCGCCGCCCCGAGCGATTTTTCCAGGATCGTCGTCAGGCCGCCGAGCTTGTTGCCGGGCGAGGGATTGTTGTTCATCTCCATCCTGTTGCGGGCGGTATAGTCCTCCCACCAATGGATGATGTCGACGAGCTTCTCGCCCACTTCCCTGGTCCTGGCCCGCCGCGTCAGCAGATGCTCGGCGCCGTAGATTTCCGGGGTTTCGGAAAGGATCGAGGTGCCGCCATTCCTGACCAGAAGATCGGAGGCGACGCCAAGGGCCGGGTTGGCGGTGATGCCCGAATAGCCGTCCGAGCCGCCGCATTGCAGCGCCAGCATCAGCTCGGAGGCCGGTGCCGTCGCGCGTCTGGCGGCGTTGACCAGCGGCAGCATGGTCCTGACCGCATCGACCCCGGCCGCAACCGTCTTTTTCGTGCCGCCCGTCTCCTGGATGGTCATGGTACGGAACAGATCGCTTTCCTTAATGCCGTAGATTTCCTTGAAGCGCGGGATCTGGAAGCCCTCGCAGCCAAGCCCCACCATCAGCACCCCGGCAACATTGGGATTGGTGGCGTAACCCCACTGTGTGCGCGCCAGGATGTCGTAGCCCTCGCTGCTGATGTCGAGGGCGCAGCCGAGCCCGTGCACCAGCGGAATGATGCCGTCGATATTGGGATAGTCTTCTAGCAGCCCCGAACGCTCGATCTCCTCGGCGATGTGGCTGGCCGCCGTTGCCGAGCAGTTCACGCTGGTCAGGATGCCGATATAGTTGCGCGTGCCGACCGAACCATTGGCCCGCCGGAAACCTTCAAAGGTCGCCCGTTCTTCGAGCGGCAACGCGGTTTCGTCGCGCACCCCTTCGGAAAAGGCGTAGTCGAGATCGAGTTCGCCCATGCCGACATTGTCGACATGCACCCAGTCGCCGGGCGCGATATCCTTGCCGGCAAAGCCGATGATCTGGCCGAACTTCCTGATCGGTTCGCCGGTTTCGATCCTTGCGAGGGCGATCTTGTGCCCCTTTGGAACCCGCGCGCGCGCCGTCACGCCTTCGGCAGTCACCGCCCCCGGGACGATGACGGACAGCGCCACCGCGACATTGTCCTCGGGGTTGAGGACCAGCGTCCTCGGTTCGGCGTTCGGCTTGTCCATTCGTCTTGCTTCCTTTCCGGCAGGCTTTGTCCACCGATTTGTCGAAACAACATTGCCGCGCCCGAGGACGCAAGACTAACATGTCGCAATGGGTTCGCGCGTTGTTCCCTTTGGCTTTCCCGATCGTCCTGCCACAAAGCCACGTGGATGCGTCGCGGCCTCATTCGGCAATGTCTCGGGCCGACATGCCCATGATTTCGAGACGAAGGGGGTTGAAGGCCGCGGTGCCGCCCACACCGGTCAACATAGGCTCGCCGGCCCTGGCGGGCAATGGATCACAAGGAAAACAGCTGATGCTCAAAGGTATTCCCGCTCTGATCGGCCCCGATCTGCTCCATGTGCTGCACTCGATGGGCCATGGCGACGAGATCGTCATCGCCGATGCCAATTTTCCCGGCGCCAGCCTCACCCCGAGGCTTATCCGCATGGACGGGCACAGCGCCACCGACATCCTCGACGCCATCCTGGCGCTGATGCCGCTCGACGACATGGAACATGCCGCCTATCGCATGGAAGTGGTGGAGGACCCCCACAAGATCGAACCGATCATGGAGGAATTTGCCGAGATCATCCGGCGACACGAGCCGAATGTCGCCCTGATGCCGATCGAGCGTTTCGGGTTCTACGCACGCGCCAAGACCGCCTATGCCATTGTCCAGAGCGGGGAAAACCGGCTCTATGGCAACATTCTTCTGAAAAAGGGCGTCATCCGTCCCGGCAGTTGAACGCAAAGCCGATCTGCCCGATGAAGGGCAACACCACCACGACGTCACGGGCGAGCGTCATCCAGGAGTACCAATCATGATCAGTCTTGAGGGCAAGAAGGCCTTTGTCACGGCCGCGGCGGACGGGATCGGCCGCGCCATCGCCATCGCCTATGCCAGGGCCGGCGCAAAGGTCGTCGCCACGGACGTCGCCACGGACAGGCTTGCCGACCTGTCGGTCATCGACGGCATCACCGTAGCCGGGCTCGACGTCACAGATGGCGCCGCCATCGCCGATCTCGCCGCCGAAAACGAGGATACCGACATTCTCGTCTCCTGCGCCGGCACCGTCTTTCACGGCGCCCTGCTCGACACCCCCGAAGCGGAATGGGACAACAGCTTTTCTCTCAACATCCGCGCCGCCTATGTGCTGATGAAAGCCTTCCTTCCAGGGATGCTCGCCCGCGGTTCCGGATCGATCGTCGCCATCTCCTCGGTCGCGTCCTCGCTCATCGGCGTGCCCAACCGGTGCGCCTATGGCGCCTCCAAGGCCGCTCTGATCGGGCTCGTCAAGTCGATTTCGGCCGACTACATGGCGCAAGGCATCCGCGCCAACGCCATCTGCCCCGGCACCGTCGACAGCCCGTCCCTGAGGGAACGCATCGCCGCCCAGGGCGATTACGACACGGTGCGCGAGAGCTTTGTCGCCCGCCAGCCCATGGGCCGGCTCGGCACGCCCGAGGAAGTGGCCGAACTCGCCGTCTATCTCGGCTCCGACGCCGCCAGTTTCGTCACCGGCCAGGCCATGGTGATCGACGGCGGCTGGACCGTCATGTAACCAACGCCTTTTGCCGAAAGGAATCCGAGACATGAAACTGATGCGCATGGGCGCCAGGGGCGCCGAAAGACCTGCCGTTCTTCACGCCGACGGCACGATCCGCGATCTATCCGAAATCGTCACCGACATCGCCGGACCGGTCCTGACCGACACAAGTCTCAACGACATCGCCAACAGCGATCTCGACCGCCTGCCGATCATCGATCCGTCCGAGCGCATCGGCGCCTGCGTCGCCAATGTCGGCAAGTTCATCTGCATCGGCCTCAACTATGCCGACCACGCCGCCGAGACCGGCGCCAGACTTCCGGCCGAGCCGATCCTGTTCATGAAGGCGACCAGCGCCATCATGGGCCCGAACGACGACGTGATCATTCCGCGCAATTCGCACAAGACCGACTGGGAGGTCGAACTCGGCGTCGTCATCGGCAAGGAGGCGCGTTACGTCTCCGAGGCCGACGCCATGGACCATGTCGCCGGCTACTGCACCGTCAACGATTTGTCCGAGCGCGCCTTCCAGATCGAACACGGTGGCCAATGGGTCAAGGGCAAGTCGGCCGACAGTTTCGGTCCGATCGGTCCCTGGCTCGTCACCCGCGACGAGGTGCCCGACCCGCAGAATTTGAAGCTTTTCTGCGAAGTCGGCGGGGTCATGCGCCAGAACGGCACGACCGCGACCATGATCTTCGGCGTCAGGTTCCTCGTCCATTACATCAGCCAGTTCATGAGCCTGCAGCCGGGCGACATCATCTCTACCGGCACACCGCCCGGCGTCGGCATGGGGATCAAGCCCGAGCCGGTCTATCTGAGGCCCGGCCAGAAGATCCATCTCGGTGTCGAATCCCTGGGCGAACAGCACCAGCTGACGGTCGCGGCGGAATAAGGCCGGAGGCGGCGCCAACCGGTTGTTCCGGCGGCGCCGTCAGTGCCGTCCGATCACGCTTTTCAGGCTCGGGGCGAAGAAATTCTTCAAGAGATTGGAAAGCCCGGGCATGCGCGCCGCGTTGAGGAAAAGGTCGCGCACCACATTATGGAATTCGGTGGGGGGCACGAACCAGTCCGCGGTGCGGCGTCCGGCCTGCTGTTTTTCCTCGATCAGCGGGCGCACGTCGGTCTCGAAAGCCGCAAGCGCCTCGGCGACCGGCGCCGTCGCGAGCCGTTCGGCCAGCACGTAGGCGCCACCCACGGCCATGGAAGCCCCCTGCCCGGCCAATAGCGAGACGGCGTAGGCGGCATCGCCCAGCAGCACGACGCGGCCCTTGTGCCAGGTATCCATGACGATCTGCGCCATCCAGTCGTAATAGATGTCGTCCGCCTGTCTCAGCCGGTCGAGCAGTTGCGGCACGATCCAGCCGACCCCGTCATAGACTTCGGCGACGGCTTCCGCCACGTTTTCGGGGCGCACGGCGTCCGCGTGGGTGAAGGCGAAAAGAACCGCCACCCTGCCGGCGCCGACCGGCATCACGGCCACTTGCCGTCTGGGCAGGGTGAGCATTTCAAACGTGCCGCCCGTCCGGGCGGCAAGATCGGCGTCCTCGAACACGAAGGCGGCGGTGTGGTAGCCGAGATAGTTGAGGAACCGGTCTTCCGGACCGAAAACGAGGCCGCGCACCTTGGAGTGGATGCCATCCGCGCCGATCAACAGATCGCCCGACAGCGTGGTGCCGTCCGCGAGGGTGGCCGTGACGCCTTGCGCGTCCTGCGTGATTGCCGCGATGTGCGACGAATAGTGCAGTTCGGCCGATGCGGACAGTGCTTCGCGCAGGGTTTTCTCGAGATCGCCCCTGAGCAGCGAGACGAGCCGGCCCCCGATGGATTCGGCGAATCGATCGTAATCGATCGCCGAGCGGACGCGGCCCTGTTCGTTGACGTAGTGCACCTCATCGACGTGCTGACGGCGCGCCCGCACGGCATCGATCAGGCCGTCCCGTTCGAACGCGTCATAGCCCGAGCCGAAAAAGTCCATGAGATAACCCGCTTCGCGCGGCCCCGGTGCCTTTTCGATCAGGGTGCATGCCCAGCCC
>CAZKTH010000151.1:0-8430 GCA_964555575.1 uncultured Devosiaceae bacterium
GCTCACCAGCGTCTGCAGCCCGACGATCATCTGGGCCGCGACCATGATCGGATCGACGGTCTTGTTCGGCTGGGCGGCATGCCCGCCCACCCCTTCGATGTCGATGGTGAACACATCGGTCGCCGCCATGATCCCGCCCGGCCGGATGGCGAAATGCCCGACCGGCAGTCCGGGGAAATTGTGCAGGCCATAGATTTCCGCAATGCCGAAACGGGTCATCAGCCCGTCCTCGACCATGACGCGGGCGCCACCACCGCCTTCCTCGGCCGGCTGGAAGACAAGGATGGCGGTGCCGTCGAAATTGCGCGTTTCGGCAAGATATTTCGCCGCCCCGAGCAGCATGGAGGTGTGCCCGTCATGGCCGCAGGCATGCATCTTGCCCGCGTTTTCCGAGGCATAGGGCTTGCCGGTGCGCTCAAGGATCGGCAGGGCATCCATGTCGGCCCTGAGGCCGATCACCTTGCCGCTCGCGGTGCTGTTGCCCCTGATGACGCCGACCACGCCGGTACGCCCGAGGCCGGTCACCACCTCGTCGACGCCGAAGCCTTTCAGCAGTTCGACCACCCGCGCGGAGGTGCGATGGGTATCGAACATCAGTTCGGGATGGCGATGGAAGTCCTGGCGCCATTCCGCGATCTCATCGTGGAACTCGGCGATACGGTTGATGACGGGCATGACAATACCGGTTGGGGAAGCAGGAAAGGAAAGGCGCCTAGCAATCGCCTTCCTCGCCCTTCGCGTCAACCCTTGCGCCGATCGGGAAGAATCTGCCTTGCGGCTTGCCCTCACGGCGAAGTTTTGCCAAGAGGACGCGCCCGGACAAGGAACCGCGCCGATCCCCGGGCCGCATTTCATCGCCTGCCGAGTTGGGAACGCCATGAAAGTCCTCGTCGCCGTCAAACGGGTGATCGACCACAATATCCGCCTGCGCGTCCGGCCCGACGGTTCGGGCATCGATACCACCGGCGTCAGGATGTCGATGAACCCGTTCTGCAAGCACGCGGTGGAGGCGGCGGTACGGCTCAAGGAAAGCGGCGCGGCCGAGGAGGTCGTCGCCGTCTCGATCGGCCCGGCGAAGGCCAGCGACGTGTTGCTGACCGCGCTCGCCATGGGCGCCGACCGGGCCCTGCTGATCGAGAGCGACGCGCCGGTCGAAACGCTCGGGGTGGCCAAGCTCCTCAAATCGGTGATCGAACGGGAAAAGCCCGGTCTCGTCCTTCTGGGCAAGCAGGCGGTCGATGGCGACAACAATCACACCGGCCAGATGCTTGCCGGTCTGCTCGATTGGCCGCAGGCGAGTTTTGTTTCCAGGATCGCCGTCGAAGGCGCCGGCTTGCGCGTCATCCGCGAAGTCGATTACGGCCGCAGCGAGCATATTCTGCCGTTGCCGGCGGTGGCGACGGTCGATCTGAGGCTCAACACGCCGCGCAACACGGCGCTGCCGGCGGTGATGGCGGCGCGCCGGAAACCCCTCAGCGTCAGGCCGGTCGCCGAATTCGGTGTGGATGTCACCCCGCGTCTCGGGATCGAGAAGACCGAGGCCCCGCCGCCCCGTCCCGCCGGAAGGACGCTCACCTCCCTCGATGATCTGATCGCGACGGTCAAGGCCCTCAGCGCCGAAGCGGGGGCCGGATGACGATCGTCCTGGTTCTCGCCAATCACGACAGGGGAAAACTCGGCGCGACCACGGCCCGCGCCGTTGCCGCCGCCACGCAACTGGGCGGCGCGGTTCATGTGCTTGTCGCCGGATCGGGTATCGCGTCGGTGGCCGAGGAGGCTGCCTCCCTTTCCGGCGTTGCAAGGGTCCTTGCCGCCGACGATCCCCTGCTTGCCGAAGCGCCGGCCGAGACGCTGACCGCGCTGCTCGAGACCCTTTCTTTCGAGCATTCCCATGTTCTCGGCATTGCCGACGCCGTCGGTCGCGACGTGCTGCCCCGGCTGGCGGCAAAACTCGACATCCAGCCGGTGACCGACATCACCGCCATTCTCGGCCGCGACCGGTTCGTCCGGCCGGTCTATGCCGGTAACGCCTTCCAGACACTGACCTCGCCGCAGCAAAAGCAGGTCCTGAGCGTGCGCGCTTCCGCCTTTTCCCCCACAGGGCAGGGCGGCGCGGCCGAGATCATTGCCGTGACGGCACCGGCTGCGGCCGGCCTCATGCAGTTCGTTGCCGCCCACCGGACGCAAACCGACACGGCCGATCTCATGACCGCCCGCATCGTCGTCGCCGGCGGCGTCGCCCTCGGCTCGCGCGACAATTTCGGGATGATCGAGCAATTGGCAGAAAGCCTCGGGGCGGCGGTCGGGGCGACCCGTGCCGCCGTCGATGCCGGCTACGCCCCGAACGACTGGCAGGTCGGCCAGACCGGCAAGGTGGTCGCGCCCGATCTTTATATCGGCATCGGCATTTCCGGGGCGCTGCAGCATCAGGCCGGCATACTCGGCGCCAAAAGGATCCTCGCCATCAACACGGATGCTGAAGCGCCGCTGATGCAACTTGCCGATTTCGCCTATCAGGGCGATCTGTTCGAGGCGGTGCCGGCACTGATCGCGGCGCTGAAGGATTAGGCTGATCGCCGTGACGTTTCCGTTCGTGGACCCCGGCCTCGGCCGGGGCGACGGCGATGATTTCGGCGGCGACGGCGTTCCGGACACCGGCATCATCCCGGCGAAGGCCGGAATCCGGGTGCCTTGGGTGCCAAACGCATTGCTGCTGGATTGCTGCGTCGCCAGGGCTCCTGGCAACGACAAGGAGAAGCCGGCATCCTTGCCGAACCGTGGCGAGCACATGGTCTGCGACTTCCCGCTCCGTTGCCCCGAAATCCTTTTCCGCCGCGGCAGGAATGTCGCGCTGCCGCGTCGCTGGCGATTGCAAATTTGCGCGTCCGGCCTATAAAGGCCCCCGTCTTTTTCGCAAGCGGACACCGTCAAGAAATGTTCGAAAGCCTGAGCAAAGCCCCGGCCGACAAGATTTTCGGTCTTGTGGCCGAATTCAAGGCCGACACCCGTCCCGAAAAGCTCGATCTCGGGGTCGGCGTCTACAAGGACGAAAACGGCGGGACGCCGATCCTCGCCTCGGTCAGGAAGGCCGAGGCCGCGATCCTTTCCGACGCCACCACCAAGACCTATATCGGCGTTGCCGGCAACAAGGGCTTTTGCGACGCGGTCGTCGATCTCGTCTTCGCCGATTCGGTCGATCGGGTCCGCACCGCCGCGGTGCAGGCGCCGGGCGGCACCGGCTCGCTCTGGGTACTGCTGGCACTGTTGAGGCGCGCCCGCCCCAACGGCAAGGTCTATCTGTCCGATCCGACCTGGCCCAACCACAAGCCCATGGTGACGACGATCGGCTTTGCCGCCGAAACCTATCCCTATTTCGACGCCGGAACCGGCAGCGTCCGGTTCGACGACATGCTCGAAACGCTCGACGGGCTCGGCCCCGACGACATCGTTTTGCTGCATGGCGCCTGCCACAACCCGACCGGCGCCAATCTGACCCCGGCGCAATGGGATCAGGTTGCGGCAAGCCTCAAGAGGACCGGTGCCTTCCCGCTCGTCGATCTCGCCTATCTCGGTTTCGGCGACGGCCTCACCGAGGATGCCTATGGTGCCCGCAAGCTGGCGTCCGAACTGGCCGAAATGGCGCTCGCCTTTTCCGCCAGCAAGAATTTCGGCCTTTACCGCGAACGCGTCGGTGCCGCCATCACCCTTTCGAAAAGCGAAGAGGGCAAGATCATCGTTGCCTCGCAGATGTCGAACGTGGTCAGGACCTCCTATTCGCAGCCGCCCGATCACGGTGCCGAAATCGTCAGGCGCATCCTGACCGAGCCGGCACTCAGGACCGAATGGGAGGGCGAGCTCACCGAAATGCGCACCCGCATGCTGCGCCTGAGGCAGGAGCTCGCCGAAGCGATCCGGCAGGTATCGAATTCGCACAATTTCGATTTCGTCGCCGACCATCGCGGCATGTTCTCGCTGCTCGGCATTCCGAAACAGGCTGTCGACCATCTCAAGGCCAACAATGCCGTCTATATGCTCGACGACAGCCGCATCAATGTCGCGGGCCTGCCCGAACACGGCATGGATGCGCTGGCCGCTTCCATCGTGGCGGCGACCGAAAAATAACCCCATATCTTGCCGTGCCGGACCGCGATGACAGGGTCGCCGGTCCGAGGCAAGTCCCTACTGTCCCATTACCCCCGGAGTGAACACCATGAAGTTTTTCATCGACACGGCCGAAATCGACGACATCAAGGAAATCAGCGAGACCGGACTGCTTGACGGCGTCACCACCAATCCGAGTCTCATCGCCAAGTCGGGTCGCAATTTCATCGAGGTCGTCAAGGAAATCTGCACCATCGTTCCCGGTCCGGTTTCGGCCGAAGTCGCCTCGACCGAATATGACGGCATGATCGCCGAAGGGACGTTCCTTGCCGGTCTGGCCGACAATGTGGTGATCAAGCTGCCCATCACCTGGGACGGCCTCAAGGCCTGCAAGTATTTCTCCGGCAAGGGTGTCAAGACCAACCTTACCTTGTGCTTTTCGGCCAATCAGGCGCTTCTGGCCGCCAAGGCCGGCGCGACCTATGTCTCGCCCTTCATCGGCCGTATCGACGACATCAATGCCGACGGCATGCAGCTGATCGAGGACATCCGCACCATCTACGACAATTTCGCCTATTCGACCGAGATCCTCGCCGCCTCGATCCGCTCGGCGAATCACGTCTCCGAAGCCGCCATTGCCGGCGCCGACGTCGCGACCATCCCGCCCAACGTCATCCGCAAGCTCGTCAGCCACCCGCTGACCGACAAGGGCCTGGCCGCCTTTGTCGCCGACTGGAAAAAGACCGGCCAGACGATCCTCTAGGCGGACAACCCGCTCATCCCCCGTGCCCCGGCGCTGCTGCCGGGGCCGCTTTCCTCCGCGGCACGAGGCCCGGTGCCCCTAGCTCCATGAAGGCCGAATCCATGGCAGACAATCCAATCGCAACCGCGGTGCGTGCCGCGCTCCATTCCGTTGACATTCCCGGCGGCCAGAAGCTCGGTTCCTATTCCGGCCTTTCCGAGATCATCGTCACCCCGAGCGCCGTCGCTTTCGCCATTTCGGTCGAGCCAGGCATGGAGGGCGCCTTCGGGCCGGCCCGCGCCGATGCCCAGCGCGCCGCCGAAGCCGTGGCCGAAGGCCGCAAGGTGCTGGTGTCGCTGACGGCCGACCGGGTGCCGAACGAGCAGTCGAAGCAAGGCGCGAGCAGCGGGTCCGGCGGTGGCAGCGGTATTCCGCCGAAAACCCCTGTCGCCGGCGCCAAGAACATCATCGCCGTCGGCTCGGGCAAGGGCGGAGTCGGCAAGTCGACCGTCGCCGTCAATCTGGCACTGGCGCTCAAGGCGCTCGGCCGCAAGGTCGGCGTGCTCGATGCCGATCTTTACGGCCCTTCGGTGCCGCGTCTGCTCGGCATCGAGGGCCAGCCGGTCATCCGCGACGACGAGATGTTCGCGCCGCAGCTGGCCTTCGGCCTCGAGGCGATGTCGATTGGTTCGATGGTGCAGAAGGACCAGGCCGTGGTCTGGCGCGGTCCGCTGGCCGCCTCGGGCCTGAGGCAATTGCTGCGCGAGACCGCCTGGGGCGATCTCGACATTCTCATCGTCGATCTGCCGCCCGGTACCGGCGATATCCAGCTATCCTTATGCCAGCAGGTGGAACTGGCCGGGGCGATCATCGTCTCGACGCCGCAGGACCTGTCGCTGATCGACGCCCGCAAGGCCATCGACATGTTCCGCCGCCTCAACATCCCGCTTCTCGGGCTTGTCGAGAACATGAGCTATTTCATCGCTCCGGACACCGGTGCCCGCTACGACATTTTCGGCCACGGCGGGGCGCAATCGGCCGCGAACGAACTCGGCATCCCCTTCCTTGGCGAGGTTCCGCTGCATATCGCGGTCAGGGAGCAGTCCGATCTCGGTGCCCCGGTCGTCGTCTCGATGCCGGAAGGGCCGGAAGCCGCCGCCTTCACCGCCCTTGCGGCCAAGCTGCTTGCCGGCGGTATGATCTGAGTCCTGGACTTAATGGGTCCCGTCGCGACGTACCACGACCTTTGACAGCGGACGTGACGGGGCTATACCAGATGTAATCGATTGCATGGCCGGAATTCAAACCGGTTTGGAGGATTCTCATGTTTGATCTCTCTCGCGCCGATTTCGGTGAGGACTTCATTTTCGGTGTCGCTACCGCCGCCTACCAGATCGAGGGGGGCCAGACCGACGGACGCGGGTCCTCGATCTGGGACACGTTCTCGGCGACGCCCGGCAACGTCTTTGCAGGCGATACCGGCCTTGAAGCCTGCGACCATTATCATCGCTGGCAGGAGGATCTCGATCTCATCCGCGATGGCGGTTTCGATGCCTATCGCTTCTCCTTCGCCTGGCCGCGTCTCATCCCCGAAGGGACGGGTGCGATCAATCAGCCCGGCATCGATTTCTACGACCGGCTGATCGACGGCATGCTCGAACGCGGCATCAAGCCCTACGCCACCCTCTATCACTGGGACCTGCCCTCGAGCCTGCAGGACCGGGGCGGCTGGATGAATCGCGACATCGCCAAATGGTTCGCCGACTACGCCGTGCTGATCCAGAAAAAATTCGGCGACCGGCTGGCCTCGATCGCCACGATCAACGAGCCCTGGTGCGTCGCCTTTCTGAGCCATTTCCTCGGTCTTCACGCTCCGGGCTATCGCGATCTGAGGGCCGGATCGCGCGCCATGCATCACGTGCTTTACGCCCATGGTGCCGCCACCGAGGCGCTGCACGCCGAAGGGGCGAAAAACATCGGCATCGTCCTCAATCTCAGTCACGCCATGCCGGCCAGCGACAGCGAGGCGGACAGATACGCCACCCATCTCTGGGATGGCGCCTTCAACCGCTGGTATCTCGACGGCCTTCTCAGGGGCCGCTATCCCGAGGATATCGCCGCGATCCTCGCGCCCTACCTTCCCGAGGGCCATGCCGACGACATGAAAGTGGTGAGCACGCCGATCGACTGGCTCGGGATCAACTACTATTCGCGTAGTCTCATGGTTCATGATCCGTCACAGCCGGTCTTTCCGGTCAAGGGGGTCGATGGCCCGCTCGAGAAGACGGAGATGGGTTGGGAAATCTATCCCCAGGGCCTGACGGATCTGCTGACGCGGATTTCGCGCGACTATGCGAGGATCCCGCTCTATGTCACCGAAAACGGCATGGCCGAGGTCGAGGGCGTCGACGATCCGCGCCGGGTTGCCTATTACCGCGACCACCTCAAGGCGGTGCTCGACGCCAAGGCGCAGGGCGTCGACATGCGCGGCTATTTCGCCTGGTCGCTGATGGACAATTTCGAATGGTCCTACGGCTATTCCAAGCGCTTCGGCATCGTCCATGTCGACTACCAGACCCAGAAGCGGACGCCCAAGGCGTCCTACCGCGCCTTCCAGGAGATGCTGCACAACACCTGACGACGTGCCCTTGCGGCGCGGCACGTCCGAGACTAGAGCATCGTGCGAAATAGCGGCTCCCGGCTTTTCGCAACAAAACGATGCGACCACAAAGACCTGAAGCGCACATTCTGACTCAGTCGGAACCTACGGCACTCTGGGCGAGGGGCCGGTTTCCGCCGGCCCTTTTCATCATGGAGCATGACGATGTCCAGGATCGAAAGCGTCTGCGTTTATTGCGGATCGAGCGACGGAAACGACCCGGCCCATCTCGCGGCGGCGACAGCGCTCGGCCAGGCTCTGGCCGGCGCCGGCATCCGCCTGGTTTATGGCGGTGGCTCGACCGGGCTGATGGGCGCGGTGGCCAATGCCGCGCTCGCGGCCGGCGGCCGCGTCACCGGCATCATCCCGCAATTTCTCGTCGATCGCGAACGGGCCCATAACGGCGTTGCCAATCTGGTCGTCACCGCCGACATGCACGAGCGCAAACGGGCCATGTTCGAGAACGCCGACGCCTTCGTCGCCCTGCCCGGCGGCATCGGTACGCTCGAGGAACTGATCGAGATCATGACCTGGGCCCAGCTCGGCCGGCACGCCAAGCCGATCGTGATTGCCGATATCGGCGGCTTCTGGCGGCATCTCAAACTGCTGCTCGATCATATGAACGCGGCGGGATATCTGCACGCGCTCGCCAGGCTGCAGCCCGTTTTCGTCGACAGGGCCGAGGAAATCCTGCCGGCACTTCTGGCAAGTTGACGCAGGGAACGGCGTTTGACGCCTGACAGATGTAATCGATTACAGGGACACGCAGGTGCTGGCGAACCTGAAATATTGCCAGATGTTCGGTGCCGTTGATCGTCTTTTTCTCGCTGCAGCGCTATTTCGTCCGCGGCCTTCTGGCGGGTTCGGTCAAAGACGGCTAGAGCGTTTTCAGGCGAAGTGGATACCGGTTCGCCGGTTCGAAAACGCG
>CAZKTH010000152.1:0-8411 GCA_964555575.1 uncultured Devosiaceae bacterium
ATCAAGTGCGGGCGCTGCCACATCGCCTGCGAGGACACCTCGCACCAGGCGATCACGGCCGAAAGGGACGGCAGGCGCCATTTCGAGGTCAGGAACGAGGACTGCGTCGGCTGCAATCTGTGCGTCAATGTCTGTCCGGTCGAGAACTGCATCACCATGGTGCCGTTGAAGATCGGTCAGACCGATCCGCGCACCGGGTTGCCGATTGCGGCCGGATACGCCAACTGGACGGAACATCCGAACAATCCCGGCTCGGTCTGCTTCCCCAACCTGGCGAAGTAGCGGACTGCAAGGGTTGTCCAGCATGGGCCGGAACCCGGATTGACCGGGTCGCGCAAACCGGAAAATGCTTTCCTTCTTTCAAGGGAAAACGCCCATGGCCTTCACCGATCCGCTCGAACGGATTCCGTCAGAACGCGTTTTGCGCTAGAGCATTTTCCGTTCTGATGGAATCAGAACGGAAGCTCCAGGTTATTGAGTGGTCGCATTTTCGAACCGGCGAACCGGTATCCACTTCGCCTGAAAACGCTTTAGGCGCTCTGCCGTTGCGGCTCCGCCCGGCGCAGCGACACCCTGATGCCGGTGCCCTGGCCATGCTCCTCGACGAGATCGTGGCGACGCAGGACCTTGCGCAGCTTGCCTTTGGCCAGAAGGGCTGCCAGATCCGGCTTTTCCTTCCTCAGCACCAATCCGAGACGTGACAGCAGCACCGAGTGGCTCGGATCTTCCTGCGACAGGTGTTCGATGACACCGGCAAGCTCGATCAGCTGATCCGGCGTGAGGGCCTCTGGCGCCGGCGCGGGGACGGACGGGGCCGCGCTCAGGCTGACGAAGTGATCGAAGGCGCGCTGCAGGCCGGACGACGCGCCGGTGTGGCCGATGCCGATGGCGAGCACGCCCGATGCGGTCAGCTTTCGCGCCAGCGGGGCGAAATCGCTATCACCCGAAACGATGGCGATGGCCTCGACCGCGCCGGCATGGACGATCTCCATGGCCTCAATGGCAAGGGCGATGTCGGTGCCGTTCTTGTCCGACCCGGTGGCCAGCGTCATCTCGGCATTGCCGCCATTCTGCCGACAGATGTCGAGCCATGCCGGGTGGCGGTTGTGCGAGAAATCGGCATGACAGGTCAGCATCGTCACCTCGCCGAATTGCGCGGCGGCGCGATAGATGGCCGGCCATTGCCGGGCGGAGATGTTTTCGGCGTCGACCAGAATGGCAACACGACGGGCGGTGTCAGATGCGGCGTTCTGCATCCGGACAGTTCAGCAGCATCCCGTCAAGCAAGGGTTCATTACGGGACGGAAATCGTCCTTGAGGGTTAATCGCCGGTTAAGAACGGCGTCCGACTGGGCTGCCGCGCATCGCCTTCGGCAGGGCGAGAATTCCCGGATGCGCCCTCGCCGCCTTCATGGCCGAGCGCAAGCGTCATCGATACGAACTGTCTTCGCGCACGTTTTTCGGCCTGAGCCCGGTCAGGAACAGCTGATCGAGCAGGCGCGCCGCGTCGTCGAAGCGCCCCTCGCCGGAAAAATCCGGGCCGAGCACCGCCCGGACCTGCACGTCGAAATCGGCGTAATGCTGGGTCGTCGACCAGATGGCGAACAGGAGGTGCCTGGGATCGACCCGGGCCATGCGACCTTCGTCCATCCAGCGCCTGAGGATGAGGCATTTTTCGTCGACCAGACCCCTCAGCTCGCCTTCGAGAAGATCGAGAATGCGCGGCGCGCCCTGCAGGATCTCGTTGGCGAAAAGCCGGCTTTCGCGCGGATAGTCGCGTGCCATTTCGAGCTTGCGACGGATATAGGCGCGGATTTCGCCAAGCGGATCGCCATCCGGGTCCATGGCACGCAGGGGATCGAGCCAGGTGTCGAGCTGGCGCTCGATCAGCGCCATGTAGACGTCGTCCTTGCGGCCGAAATAGTACAGCAGGTTGGGCTTGGACATGCCGGCCGCCTCGGCGATCATGTCGATCGTCGCGCCCCTGAAACCATGGGTCGAGAACACGTCGAGCGCCGCCTCGAGAATCTGCTCCCGCTTTTCGCGCTGGATGCGCGTTTCCGGGTGCAGGGCACGGGCTGCCTTGCGTCTTGCCACACCCACTCCTTTCCGCCGGGCCAATTTGTCCTTGATTGCCCTGCGGGGAATGCTAACATTTTTCCAACTGGTCAAAAAATGGAATAGCATGTTGTCGAGGCTTGTCCAATCCGTTTGAACGGGATCGGGCCAATTCGCGAGGAGCAAGGGCCGTGTCGGATCGTCAAAATGTCGTGCCAAATGATCTCAGGGCATTCTGGATGCCATTCACGGCCAATCGCCAGTTCAAACAGGCGCCCCGCATGTTCGTTGCCGCCAAGGACATGCACTACACTACCGCGGACGGACGGCAGGTCATGGACGGAACGGCCGGGCTGTGGTGCGTCAATGCCGGCCATACCCGCCCCAGGATCACCGAGGCGATCCAGAAGCAGGCGGCCGAGCTCGATTATGCCCCGGCCTTCCAGATGGGCCACCCCAAGGCGTTCGAACTGGCCAACCGCCTGGTCGATATCGCTCCCGCCGGCATGGATCATGTCTTTTTCACCAATTCCGGCTCGGAAAGCGTCGATACGGCCCTGAAGATCGCCCTCGCCTATCAGCGCGTCAAAGGCGAGGGCGCGCGGACCCGGCTGATCGGGCGCGAACGCGCCTATCACGGCGTCAATTTCGGCGGCATCTCGGTCGGCGGCATTGTCGGCAACCGCAAGCTCTATGGCACGCTTCTGGCCGGGGTCGATCATCTGCCCCACACCCATCTGCCTGAAAAGAACGCCTTCACCCGCGGTGAGCCGGAACACGGGGCGGAACTGGCCGATGCACTCGAACGCATCATCGGCCTGCACGACGCCTCGACCATTGCCGCCGTCATCGTCGAGCCGGTTGCCGGTTCGACCGGCGTGCTCATTCCGCCCAAGGGTTATCTCAAAAAGCTCCGGGAGATTACCAAGAAGCACGGCATCGTGCTGATCTTCGACGAGGTCATCACCGGCTACGGGCGTCTCGGCACGCCCTTCGGGGCCGATTATTTCGACGTCGTTCCCGACATCATGGTCACCGCCAAGGGGCTGACCAACGGCGTCATTCCGATGGGCGCGGTGCTGGTCAGCTCGGAAATCCACGACGCCTTCATGACCGGACCCGAACACCTGATCGAGTTGCCGCACGGCTACACCTATTCGGGCAATCCGATGGCCGCGGCCGCCGGCATCGCCACCATCGAGACCTACAGGGAAGAGGGCCTTCTGACCCGCGGCGCCGAACTCGCCCCCTATTGGGAACAGGCGCTGCATTCCCTGAAGGATGCGCCTTACGTCATCGACATCCGTAATATCGGCCTGGTCGGTGCCATCGAGCTCGAACCGATCGCCGGTCAGCCGACCAAGCGCGCCTTCTCGGCCTTCCTCAAGGCCTTCGACAAGGGCCTGCTGATCCGCACAACCGGCGACATCATCGCCCTGTCGCCGCCGCTCATCATCGAGAAAAACCAGATCGACACGATCGTCGATATCATCCGCGACACCCTGAACGAGGTGGCCTGATGTATGTTCTCGACAATGCCATCGGCGGCAGGCGCGCGCCTTCCGCTTCCGCCCGCACCGTTCCCGTTTTCAATCCGGCCATCGGCGAGCAAGTCGGCACGGTGCCGCTCTCCTCGGCCGCCGAAATCGACGCGGCCGTGCAGAACGCCAAGCAAGCGCAGCCCGCATGGGGCAATATGGCCCCGGCCAAGCGCACCCGCGTCTTTTTTGATTTCCGCGACCTCCTCGAGAAGTACGCCGACGACATCGCCCGGGAAATCTCGCGTGAGCACGGCAAGACCCACGCCGACGCCCTGGCCGAAGTGGCGCGCGGCGTCGAGATCGTCGAATTCGCCTGCGGCATCCCGCATCTTCTGAAGGGGGAATTCTCGCGCAATGTCGGCCCGCGGATCGACCTTTATTCGGAACGCCAGCCGCTCGGCGTCGTCGCCGGCATCACCCCGTTCAATTTCCCGGCCATGGTGCCGATGTGGATGTATCCGCTGGCCATCGCCTCGGGCAACGCCTTCATCCTGAAGCCCTCCGAACGCGACCCCTCGGCCTCGCTCAAGGTCTGGGAGCTGTTCATGGAGGCCGGGCTGCCGCCAGGCATCCTCAATATCGTCCAGGGCGACAAGGTCGCGGTCGACGCCATCCTCGACCACCCCGACATCAAGGCGGTGAGCTTCGTCGGCTCGACGCCCATCGCCCACTACATCTACAAGCGCGGTACCAAGGCCGGCAAGCGGGTGCAGGCGCTGGGCGGCGCCAAGAACCACATGGTGATCATGCCCGACGCCGATCTCGACATGGCCGCCAACGCCCTGATGGGGGCGGGGTACGGCTCGGCCGGCGAACGCTGCATGGCGATCACCGTCGCCGTGCCGGTCGGCGAGAGGACCGCCGACGAACTGATCGCCCGCATGAAGCCGATGGTCGAGAATTTGAAGATCGGGCCCTCGTCCGACATGGACGCGGAGATGGGGCCGATCGTGACCCGCCAGGCCCTCGATCGCATCACCTCCTATATCGAATCCGGGGTCGAGCAGGGCGCCGACCTCGTCGTCGACGGCCGCACCTTCAAGCTGCAGGGCTACGAGAACGGCTATTTCATCGGCGGCACCCTGTTCGACAAGGTGACGCCCGACATGAAGATCTACAAGGACGAGATCTTCGGCCCGGTGCTGTCGGTGGTGCGCGCCAAATCCTATGACGAGGCGGTCGGGCTCATCCACGCCCACCAATACGGCAACGGCACCGCCATCTTCACCCGCGACGGCGATGCGGCCCGGACCTTTGCCAACGACATCGAGATCGGCATGGTCGGGGTCAACGTCCCCATTCCCGTGCCGGTCGCCTATCACTCCTTTGGTGGCTGGAAGAACTCGCTGTTCGGCGATCATTCGATCTACGGGCCGGACGGGGTGCATTTCTACACGCGTCTGAAGACCGTCACCTCGCGCTGGCCGAGCGGGGTCAGGGAAGGCGCAATCTACACCTTCCCAAGCATGAAATGAGGAACGTTGAACTTCCAATCATTGATAAAGCCTATCAGCGTGCTCGGCAGCAAAGGAACGAGTATCTGAAGGAGATTGCGTCAGGAGATTGTGGCGAGGCGGCAAAAGCCATACTCGAAGAGCTGCAAGATGCAGAAAGTCTTTTGTCTAGGCTTATGCATTCAAAAGGCCCAAAGGCCGACAAGAAGGCTATCAAGAGGAAAATAGCTAAACTGAATTTGATCCTTCAGCGGGCTGTTGAGGCCAATGCGCCGAAGCTTTTCTACCAAATGCGCAAGGTGGTTTGGCCGGGGCCATCACCAAAGAAAGTAGGTGCAATCGCAGTTATTGAACGCACGGTAGATTTGCCACGACTAAAGACAAAAATCGCCACTGCCTCAAATTCACCTACCGGACAAGGGCGGCGACCAACTGTGAGTGGCGGACTCCCATCACTCGGCAAACGGAGATAAAAAATGACAATGCTTAGAGGCGGTCTCATCCAGATGGGTTTGAAGGGCGACACCGAGATGTCGCCGGCCGAAATCCGCGACAAGATGATCGAAGCGCATCTCCCCCTGATCGAGGATGCCGGCAAGCAGGGGGTTCAGGTCCTCAGCTTCCAGGAAGTGTTCAACCAGCCCTATTTCTGTCCGAGCCAGGACGCCAAGTGGTACGCCGCCGCTGAAAAGATCCCGGACGGGCCGACCACAAAGCTCATGCAGGAGCTGGCCAGAAAGCACAACATGGTCATCGCCGTGCCGATCTATGAGGAAGACATCACCGGCGTTTACTACAACACCACCGCCGTCATCGACGCCGACGGCACCTATCTCGGCAAGTATCGCAAGACCCACATCCCGCATGTCGGCGGCTTCTGGGAGAAATTCTTCTTCAAGCCCGGCGCCTCCGAATGGCCGGTCTTCGACACGGCCTACGTCAAGCTCGGCGTCTATACCTGCTACGACCGCCATTTCCCGGAAGGCTGGCGGGCGCTCGCCCTGAACGGCGCCGAATACATCGTCAATCCGTCGGCGACCGTGGCCGGGCTTTCCGAATATCTGTGGAAGCTCGAACAGCCGGCCGCCGCCGTCGCCAACGGCGTTTACATCGGCGCCATCAACCGGGTCGGCATCGAGGCGCCCTGGAACATCGGCGAGTTCTACGGCCAGTCCTATTTCGTCAATCCGCGCGGCCAGATCGAAAAGATCGCCTCGCGCGACCAGGACGAACTGATCGTTCACGACATGGACATGGAGATGGTCCGCGAGGTCAGGAACACCTGGCAGTTCTTCCGCGACCGCCGGCCCGAAACCTATGGGCGCCTGACCGACATCTAGTTCACAACAAGCAAGGGATATCAGGATCGATGCCAGCCTCCGGACAGAACCTCAAGATCAACGCTGACCGGCTCTGGGCATCGATCCACGAACTGGCCGAAATCGGTCCGGGGGTGGCGGGCGGCAACAACCGCCAGACCCTGACCGACGCCGACAATGAGGGCCGGCACCTGTTCCGGAAATGGTGCGACGCGGCCGGGCTCGAAATGGGCGTTGATAAAATGGGAACGATGTTCGCCACAAGGGCCGGCACCGACCCAGACGCCCTACCGGTCTATGTCGGCTCCCATCTCGACACCCAGCCGACCGGTGGGCGTTATGACGGCGTGCTCGGCGTCTTGAGCGGGCTCGAACTGGTGCGCACCCTCAACGATCTCGACATCAGGACCCGTCGCCCGATCATCGTCGTCAACTGGACCAACGAGGAAGGGACGCGTTTCGCCCCGGCCATGCTGGCCTCCGGCGTCTTCGCCGGCGAACACGAGCTCGATTACGCCTATTCCCGCACCGACGCGGCCGGCCTCAGCTTCGGCGACGAGCTCAAGCGCATCGGTTGGGTCGGCGACGAGGAGGTCGGGGCGCGCCGGATGCATGCCTATTTCGAATACCACATCGAGCAGGGTCCGATCCTCGAGGCCGAGGACAGGCTGATCGGGGTGGTCACCCATGGCCAGGGCCTCTGGTGGCTCGAGGTCACCGTCACCGGCAAGGACAGCCACACCGGCTCGACGCCGATGCCGATGCGCAGGAATGCCGGCCTGGGCATGGCGCGCATGACCGAGCTGGTGCATCAGATCGCCATGAAGCACCAGCCGCGCGCCGTCGGCGCCATCGGCCAGTGCGATTTTTCTCCCAATTCGCGCAACGTCATTCCGGGCAAGGTGGTCTTCACCATCGATTTCCGCTCACCCGATCTCGAAACGCTTACCGCCATGCGGGCCGAGTTCGAGCAAAAGGCGCCGGCGATCGCCGCGGAACTCGGGCTCGAAGTCGACATCGAGGTCTCGGGCCATTTCGATCCGGTCGCCTTCGACCCCGAACTGGTCGCCCGCGTCAGGAAAGCCGCCGAGGATCTCGGCTATTCCCACATGGATATCGTTTCGGGCGCCGGCCACGACGCCTGCTGGATGAACAAGATCGCGCCGACCACCATGGTCATGTGCCCTTGCGTCGGTGGCCTGAGCCACAACGAGGCCGAGGACATCTCCAAGGAATGGGCGACGGCTGGGGCGGACGTGCTGCTACGGGCCGTTCTGGAAACGGCGGAGGTCGTGGGTTGATGATATCGCCTAGGTTTTCTGCTGCGCTTTTGGTACTCGGTTTTTTATCAACAACGGCCAATGCGGAATTCGTAAATCGAGACACTACGGCGGCTCGGCTTTTCCTAGACTTACGTGATCTGGTCTACCCAAAATTATCGACGAGCTTCGGACATAAGAATTTGCTAGTGGGTAATGAGACTGGAGAATTTTATGTATTCTGTAACTTAGGCCGGCTAGATAGTATTGAGGTTACTATAATACTTGCAACACGAACTGCCGAGTATTTTAATGAGCAAGAAAGTATGGTGCTAGGCATCAACAGGACGGGTTTCACGAAAAATTCAATACCTGTCGTGAGCTCTCCGAAAGTGGATAAGGATGAAGGACTTAAGCAGCTAAGCTTTGATTATCAAACGCCTCTTTACACCGATGTTGTGAGGGATTTTAGTCCAGTTTACTTATCTGATCGTACCGCTCTATACGGGAGAGCCTACACGGGCGCGAACATTCTCAATTGGCTCGATGTACCGTTCTCTATTTCCATAGCCTATTTTAGTAGTGAAGAAAAAATGTGGAGTGTTGTTACCAGATTCAATGCAGTTGCTAGTTTGGAGGATACTTCAAATTTCTTTGCTGCCTGCGCGAAGACGGATAATCAGCGATGATCAGAACTAGCGTGGTTGCCGTACCAGCAACCTTTTACCTCTCCCTTCGGGGGAGAGGTCGACGCGAAGCGGCGGGTGAGGGGGCCTTATG
>CAZKTH010000153.1:0-8344 GCA_964555575.1 uncultured Devosiaceae bacterium
CCATCAGGGCGGCGGCGACGGCATAGGCGGCAAAAACGGGGTTGGCGAAACTCAGTTCGGTCATGGTGATCCTCCGGCGGCACGGCAGGGCGCACAGAGCCCGCTTCAAACAAGATTCAATTATTCGACCATTGGTCGAATTGTCAACCCTTGGTCGACAACCTCTGTTTTCCGGGCTAGGGTTCTCCGCGCGGACAAGAGACGGAAGATGCGATGACGACAAGGAAATCCAAACCCGATTCCGAAACCGAAGCACGGCGGCAGGCGCGCTTTGCCAATCGGCGCGACCGATCGCGCGAGGACATTCTGGACGCGGCGCGCGAGGTCGTGCTCGAAAACGGTGTGGCCGGTACGACGCTCGCTGCGGTTGCGCGGGCGGCCGGCATGTCGAAAACGGCGCTTTACTATTACTTTCCGTCCAAGGACGCGCTGCTGTTCGAGCTGGTGTTCCGGATCCATCGCAACCAGGCGCAGGCGGTGCACGACGCAGCTGAAGAGGCAGAGACCGCGCCGGAGGCCCTAAACGCCCTGATCGCCACATTGGCCACGGGCTATGCAACCCGGCTCGACGATTTCCGTCTTGCTTTCCTCTATAACCAGATGACGAGCGCCGGGCGCGCGACAGTAACGCCGGAGCAGCTCGAACGCCTGCGGCCGCTCAACGAGCTGATGCTCGCCGGAACGGCGGCGCGGCTTGGCGAGGCGGGCGAGAACCGGGCCGGCGTCGCACCGCGCCTTCTCGCCTTTCTGGCGCAAACGGCGGTCATCGGTCTGTTGACGTTCAAGGGCAATGTTGAGGCCATCAACGAGCCCCTGCTTTATTCGGACCAGGAGATGATCGCGGCACTGGTCAGGATCTTCAGCGCTGCCTCCGAACCGGTTTCGGACCCGGCCTGACCGGGGCCACCTGTTGGCCGCGCTGCGACGGTCGGAAAACGTCGGGCGTCCACTCGGAGACGGCGCCTTTCCGGATCGCGTGCACTCCGTTCCGAGGCGCGACACCGAAGCGCAAAACGCGGACCGAAGCCCAAGACAAAATGAAGTGCACCGTCACCGCAAATCCCTGCCCTGCAAAACGCCGCAATACCACCGCAATTGAGGTGTTCGGCTGCCTGCCATGACGAACGCGGCAGCGAGACATGACGGCACAAAAACCGGAACGGAACCGGCGCATCCGGATCATGCCGAACTGATCCGCATGCTGGACGAAGCCCCGCTCAGGCTGCCGCATGTTCTGGCCTGGACCCTGTCTTCGGGCGGCACCCTGATCGACGGGTTGTCGGTGTTCATGCTCGGCATCGCCATTCCCGTGCTCACCCGCGACATGGCGCTCGATGCGCTCGAGACCGGCCTGCTCGGCGCGGCGCTGGTCGCCGGGGCGGCGCTCGGCGCTTCCTTTGGCGGCCGCCTTGCCGACCGCGTCGGGCGCAAGGGCGTCTTTTTGCTCGACATGGTGCTTCTGGCACTGGCGGCCCTGCTCAGCGCCCTCAGCTGGAATGCCTGGATGCTGATCGCCATGCAGCTTCTGGTCGGCGCCGGCATCGGCATGGATTTCCCGGTCGGCAGCTCCTATGTCGCCGAATGCATGCCGCATCGCTGGCGCAACCGGATGATGGTCGCCACAATTGCCAGCCAGTCCGTCGGCATGCTGTTCGCCGCCACGATCGCGCTCGGCCTGCTGCATCTGAGTGCGGCGCCGGACATCTGGCGGCTGTTCTTCGGTACCGAGGCCATTCTCGCCCTGTTCTTCATCGCCATGCGGCTGCAATTGCCGGAAAGTCCGCGCTGGCTGATGGGCGAGGGACGCAACCGCGAGGCGGTGCAGGCGCTCGAACGCATCGTTCCGGAGGACCGGCGGCACCTCGAAAGCCTCGCGACCCGGCTCGGCGATCGGATCCACCATGTCTCGAAATTGCCGCGACAGGCACAAAAACCGGGCTTCGCCCAGCTTTTCCATCGCACCTATCGCCGTCGGACCCTGCTCAGCACCCTGCCCTGGCTGCTTATGGATATCGCCACCTATGGCGTCGGCCTGTTCACGGCCGTGCTGCTGGGGGCGCTGCATTTCGGCACCACAGGCGGCAGCCCGGTCGGGCAGACCGAGGCGCTGGCCGCCGGCAGCGGCGCGATCGATCTGTTCCTGTTGCTGGGCTTTGTCCTCGGCTTCTGGGCGGTGGCCCGTTTCGGACGAATCCGCATGCAGCTCTTCGGCTTTGCCGGCATGATCGCGGGCATGCTGGTTCTGACGGCGAGCACGCTGATGGCGGGTGGCGCGGCGAGCCATGTCCTTGTGGTCTTTGCCGGCTTCGCCCTGTTCAACCTAGCGATGAACATGGGGCCGAACAGCACCACCTACATCCTGCCGGCCGAACTGTTCCCGACCCAGCTGCGCGCCACCGGTGCCGGCTTCGCCGCCGCCGCCGCCAAGGTCGGCGCCACGGCGGGCGTGTTCCTTTTGCCGCTGATCAGGTCCGGGCTCGGCGTGACGGCGGTGCTGGTCCTGATGGCGGTGGTGAGTGTGTTGGGGCTCGCCTCAACCTGGCTGCTCCGGGTTGAAGGCGAGGACCGCACCCTCGAAGAGCACCATGCCGAAGACCTGCCGTAGAACCCGGGTTTCGGGGGCGACGAGACGAAAACCGGCCCTCGCCATATTTTCTCCGCCAATCTCGGTTCGCCTTGACACCTCCGGGCCGCGATAAGATGTTCCCAGGCCCCCTGCAAGGAGCGCCGCGACGTGACTGAACCCCAGTTCAACAACATCATCCTCTGGCTGACCGCCAACGCCATCGCGATAGCCACCGGCCTGGTCATTCTGATCGTGGGCTGGATTTTGTCGCGTTTTGCCAGCCGCACGATACGCAAGCTCCTGCAAGGCTCGCCCCGAATCGATACCACGATCACCCCGTTGCTGGCCGACACGGCGCACTACGGCATTCTGGTCGTCGCCGTCATGATGGCCCTGGCCCAGATGGGGGTGCAGACCACCTCGATCATTGCCGTTCTGGGCGCTGCGGGCCTGGCGATCGCCCTGGCGCTGCAGGGTACGCTCTCCAACATCGCCGCCGGGGTCATGCTCATCTGGCTGAGGCCGATCGCCGCCGGCGAATATATCGATGCCAACGGAACCGCCGGTACGGTGGTCGAGATCGGGCTGTTCGCCACGCGTCTGAAGGCAGCGGACGGCATCTACATCTTCGCGCCCAATTCCGTCATCTGGAACACGCGGATTTCCAACTACAGCCGTGAAGACAGTCGGCGGCTCGATCTGACGATCGGCATCGGCTATTCGGACGACATGTCGCTGGCCCGCGACCTGCTGATGAAAATGGCGGCGGACGAATCGCGGGTGCTCGCCGACCCCGCGCCGGTCGTCTATGTATCCGCTCTCGGATCGAGTTCGGTCGACATGCTGCTTCGGGTCTGGGTGCCTACCGCCGACTACTGGTCCATCCTTTTCGCCTTCACCGAACGGGCCAAGCGCGATTTCGACGCCAATGGCATCACCATTCCGTTCAACCAGCTCGACGTGCATCTCGATCCGCCGGCGGAGGCCAGCAAGGCGGCGCAATGATCACGTCCGTTCGAGGCGAAAACCGGGATCCCAGCCGAGATCCCGCTGTGCCTTGTCGGTTGCCACCTCGTCATTCGGCTCCGCGATGTTGAATAGGCCCGACGCGTATTTCTCGACGGCTAGCAAGGCGGCGTGTGCCGCCGCATCGACGTGCACGGAAACGGGATCTGCCACGCTGTCGGCGCCGGTGCCCGGGCCGTAAAGGTGACCGTAGCGCAGGACTGCACCCACAATGGGCGCCGCATCGAGCGTTTGCGTTTCGAGCGCCGCCACCCCCTGCACCGTGACAAGGCGTGTGCCTTCTGCCTCGATGTCCAGCGGATCGCTTTCGCGGTGCGGCAAAGGACCGGGCGCGTAGACAAAGGAAATGCTTTGCGCCACCAAATGCCGGGCGCCGGCAGTTTTCGCGGCGGCGACGAGGTTACGCGTTCCCTCATCGCGGATACGCGCGTTTCTGCGCAGCGCCTCATCCATGTAGTGCGCAAGAAGATCGGTCGGCAGGTCGGTCAGCTGATGGACGACGATTTCGGGCCGCAGGTCGGACAGCGCCGCAGATACCGCAGTGGCGTCGAACACGTCGAGAACGACCGTTTCCACCCCGGCGCTTGCGAGGGTGCCGGCTTTCGCCGCGCTACGCGTCGTCCCGAAGACCTCATATCCGGCCGCAACCAGAAGCGGTGCCAGCCGTCTGCCGATGACGCCGGTCGCACCAGCTAAAAGGATTCTGGTTGCCATGATCCCGGCTTTCAGTACGTGCTCGCCGCGGGTCCCAAAATGCGGCGATCGGTTGGTCAACGCCTCATGAAAGCAAATCATTGCGGTGAAACCGGGTCGAAACCGCAATCCCCTTGACTCGCGTTATCGTCCGGCCGGACACCGACGCAGCCGTTTGCGCGGCGGCGCCCCTGCGGCAAATCTTTTTTCACCACACACCCGGCACCAGCCGGAATCATGCCTTCTGGCGATATTCGGCATGGCCGGCAAGGTTGGCGACCAGGAACCTCTCCTCATCGAGCAACCGCACGGCCATGGCGAGGATCATCAGCGCCACCGGCACCAGCGCCGGGTCATGCTTGAGGAAATGGAGCGTGATCGCCGGTACCGTGGCGCCGAAGACGAAGAGGAACAGCCAGGCCTGCCGCCACAAAACGTCCAGGCCGGCAGGAACAGCAACAGGCCAAGCGCGATGAAGAGTTGCCCCGGCCCCTCGATGGACCGCCTTGTCGGATTGTCCATATCGACCGCCTTTCCGGTCGAACGGCCAAACCTTCCTCGTCCGACGCGTCGCGTCGACCCGGGATCAGGTTCGGGGCCGGTTCTTTTCTCCAGAGGCAGAAATGGGTGCCCTACCCGTATTTGACCGCCAGGATCTCGTAGCCCTGGGCGCCGCCGGGAGCGGCGACCTCGATCGAATCGCCGACTTCCTTGCCGATCATGGCGCGGGCGATGGGCGAGGAGATGGAAATGCGGCCGGCGCTGGCATCGGCCTCCGGGTCGCCGACGATCTGCCAGGTCTTTTCCTCGTCGGTGTCCTCGTTGACGATGGTGACGGTGGCGCCGAACTTGACCTTATCGCCGCTCAGTTTGCTGATATCGATGATCTCGGCCCGCGACAGAAGCGATTCGAGCTGGTGGATACGGGCTTCGTTGTGGCCCTGCTGCTCCTTGGCGGCATGGTACTCGGCGTTTTCCGATAAGTCGCCATGGCCGCGCGCCTCGGCGATGGCCGCAATGATATTCGGCCGATCCTTCGAGGTGCGGCGCTTGAGTTCCTCGGTGAGAGCGGCGTAGCCGCCGACGGTCATCGGGACCTTTTCCATTTACTGGCCTCGCGTTGCAACAACAGTACCGCGGCGGCGCCGAATACACATTCGACCCAGGACGACCGCAGCTTCGGGGAAACGAATTGCACCCAAACTTGCACTGAGAAGCAGAGCCGTCAAGACGGTGTCGTACCGGTACCTCATCAGGTCTTGGCAAGGGCGACCGCCGCCCAGGCCGCGTCGGCGAGAAAGGCGTCGCCTGCCGGGTCGGCGTCGGCGAAGCCGGCGCTGCGGGCATGATGATAGGCGGGCCCGAGAATGAGGGCATGCGCCATGGGCCAGTCGAGCGGCAGCACCGCGCCATTGCGGACCCAGAAGGCATAGAGCGCAGCGGCGCGGCGTTCGTTCTCGGCGAGGTGTTCGGCGCAGGTTCCGAGCTCCTCATGGGCACGGACAAGCACGCGCAATTCCTCCGTGAAGCGGAACTGGCCGGGCTCGGTCCGGGCCCAGTCGAGAAGGCCGAAGACCATGCCGCGAACCCGTTCGCGGGGGCTGTCGTCGCGGGTCAGACGAACGGTCGCGTCGTTCCAGGAAGCGAGCGATTCCTCGAACAGCTCGAGCGCCAGCGCCCCCTTGCCCGAATAGAAATGATAGATCGAACCGATGGTCGCGCCGGAGCGTTTGCGGATGTCCGCCATGGAGGTGGCAACGAAGCCGTCTTCCAGAAAACAGTCGAGCGCGGCGAACTTTATGGCAATTTTCCGGCTCGCCGGCCGGCTAAAGCGGCGCATGAGGAGACTCCGAATCACCCATTTTGCGCAAGAGGTTATCAGAAAAATAGAACGGCGTTCTAAAGCATTTGCACTTTGTTAGGCATGTTTCCGGTCTTGCCGATGCAAAACCGTTGCCGAGGCGTGCAAAGCTCACATTCAGCGTGAAGCGAGCGGGCCGCGACAGGTAGGGAAGCGGCGCCCGGGGGCGGTGGGACGATGAGTGTCAGGTCGACGCACGCCGCCCGATCGAGGATGCCGGCGGGTCCTGCCGGCGGCCGTGTCGTGTGGTCCGGGCTCCTCTTCCGGGGTGCGCAGATCGCCGGCGGTGAAGACGACCAGAAAGACGATGAAGCCGATGGCGAAAACGACGGCGGGATAGATCACCGCCGGCAAACCGAAAAAGATCGCGGCCATCACCCAGATCATGACGAGGTCGACAAGGAAGAGGATCCTTTCGGAATCGTCGCCCTTGGCGGCGCTCCTGAGCATCCAGCCGAAGACCGGGATATGGTAGAGCAGGGTGAAAAGTCTCATCGGTGTGCCCTGCAACACAACTCGACAAATCCCGACTCGGCATCTGCCGGAATCTGTCGCCGCCATCAAACTGCGTGACGTCGCATATTGCTTTGGCGTCTGGGTACGATATGCCCGCCCTGTCGCCAAGCCGAACCCCGCGGCGATCACGCGAAAGCGAGCCGGGGCCGGTTGGCGGTGACGGCCGCCGGCGCGATTCGCGGCGGGCCTTGCTGCCTGAAAACCCGTTTTCGGCCGGGGCACGCAAGGGTCTTGGCTTTTGCCCGGACCGGTGTAGCATGCCTTGTGCATCGCGAGGGGCAGGGCAGTAGGCATGACCGGCGAAGACATCCCGGAAAAACCGACCACAAAGATTTCCAACAAGGTCTATCTCGACGAACTGGCGCGCCTGCAGATCGAACTGGTCAAGATGCAGGAATGGGTCAAGGAGACCGGGCACAAGCTCGTCATCCTGTTCGAGGGCCGCGACGCCGCCGGCAAGGGCGGCACCATCAAGCGCATCACCGAGGCGCTCAACCCGCGCATGTGCCGGGTGGTCGCCCTGCCGTCGCCGACCGAGCGGGAACTGACGCAGTGGTATTTCCAGCGCTACGTGTCGCACCTGCCCTCGGCCGGCGAAATCGTCATCTATGACCGCTCCTGGTACAACCGCGCCGGCGTCGAGCGCGTCATGGGCTTTTGCACCGAGGAGGAATACCAGGAGTTTCTGAGGAGCTGCCCCGAATTCGAGCGCATGCTCATCCGTTCGGGCATCCAGTTGCTCAAATACTGGTTCTCGGTCAGCGACGAGGAGCAGGAGCGCCGCTTCCAGAAGCGACTCAAGGACCGGACCAAGAGGTGGAAGCTCAGCCCGATGGACCTCGAAAGCCGCAAGCGCTGGGTCGATTATTCCAAGGCCAAGGACGACATGTTCGGCCACACCGACATCAAGCAGGCGCCCTGGTACGTGGTCGAATCCGACGTCAAGAAGCATGCCCGCATCAACTGCATCAACCATCTCCTGTCCAAGGTTCCTTACGAGGAAGTGGAACACGAAGAGGTGGTGCTCGAACCGCGCCCGCTGCAGGCCGGCTATGTCCGTCCCCCGATCGAGGATCAGGATTTCGTCCCCGAGGTCCACAGGAAGCTGCTCTAGACGGCTCCAAATATCGGCGGAAGCCCTGCGCCGCAAGGCGGGTCTTTGTCCTCGTCCTTTGTCGCGTTGACAGGACCAAAGGCGTTTGCCAGATTTCGGGTGCAACGCATTGGGCGCTGAGCGCGGTCCGGTTTGGTTTGAAAAGAACGGGCAACCGCGGCGCTTCGGCCCCGTTCGTGCAGGCGTTGTCCGAAACCTTCCCCGGGGCCGCATCAGAGAGCCCTGAGATGAAGACCATCATCGAACCCTTCCGTATCAAGTCGGTCGAACCGATCCGCATGACCACGCGCCAAGAGCGCGAGGCGCTGATCCGGCAGGCGCATTTCAACCTGTTCGCGCTTCATTCGGACGACGTCATCATCGACCTTCTGACCGATTCCGGCACCGGCGCCATGAGCGCGGCGCAATGGGCGGCGCTGATGCGCGGCGACGAAAGCTATGCCGGCTCGCCGTCCTTTTACCGCTTCGAGGCGGCGGTGAAGAACCTGATGCCGTTCCGGCACGTCATCCCCGCCCATCAGGGGCGGGCGGCCGAGGCGATCCTGTTCTCGATCTTCGGCGGGCCGGG
>CAZKTH010000154.1:0-8331 GCA_964555575.1 uncultured Devosiaceae bacterium
TCGCATCGTTTTTTGCGCAAAACCGGGGTCCACTTTTGCGCACGATGCTCTAGCGCCGAGGCGGTGCTGTCGAGCCGCGCACGATGAGTTCGACCTCGAACGTCTCGTGCACTTGCGCATCGCCCGGATCGAGGATGATTTCGGCTGCACGCCGCCCGATCCGGCGGATCGGTTGCGCGACCGTGGTCAGCGGCGGATAGGTCAGTGCTGATTCGGGCACGCCGTCGAAACTGACAATCGACACGTCCTTGGGGACGTTCCGCCCCTTTTCCTTCAGCCAGTCCAGGACGATCATGGCGATGCTGTCGGAATGTGCCAGCAGCGCCGTCGGCGGCTCGGGTGCCGCAAACAGGGTTTCGAGGGCATAAAGCACGGTCCGCCGGTCTTCACGGGTTTGAAAGACGGGAATTTTCGAGACATCGATGCCGCTGGCGGCAAGGACCTCGAAATTGCCGCGCAGGCGGTCCCGTCCCTCGATCTGCACCGAGTCCTCCATCGCCTCGCGCGTCACGGCGCCGGTCCCGCTTGCATCGACCTGGAGGGTGAGGACGGCAAATCTTGCATGTCCCAGAGCCAGAAGATGCGCGGCCGCCTGTCGTCCGCCATCGACATTGTCGACGCCGATCGACGGGACGTCCGCCTCGCCTCCACTGGTCGACAGGGCAACGAAAGGCAGCTGGCGCTCGCGGGACCGGACCACCAGCTGCTCGGCGCCGCGCATGCAGAACAGGATGAACCCGTCAACCAGGGCGCTGCCGATATTCCAGCTCAGGACCGTCTGGCTCGCCGTCGAGACCAGCGAAATACCGGCGCGGTTTTCGTCGCACACCTCGGTGATGCCCGTCATCAGCGCCCGCGAGAACGGATCGGCAAAGAAATAGGATAGGGGCTCGTCGGTGGCGACGCCGATGGCGTTGACCTTGCCGGCGCGTAGCAGACGCCCCTTGGGGTCGGGACCCCGGTAGCCGATCCGGCGCGCCGCCTCGTGGACGCGTTCGCGCAGTTCGGGGCGAACGATCTCGGGATGGTTGAAGACGTTGGACACCGTCCCCTGCGAAACACCGGCCGCCCTGGCGACGTCGGAAAGACGCAAGGTCCGGTTCACTGTAGCGCCCGCTCGTCCATGTCCGCTCCGTCCTTTCTGGTGGCCGTGACGACTGGCCATACCACGTCGCTTAAATCGATTCAATTTTCTCTTGACAATGACACAGCGTCGGCGCTTCTGATTGAATCGTTTCAAGCCACATTCCGCCCGTAGTTTGAAACGATTCAATTCTGTATTCGCACCCCGCCGAATCGACAGGAGCATATGCCATGGTCATGATTTCCGCTCCTGCGCGGACTGTTTCCCGGTCGACCGACGCGCTGTTTCGCCTTGCCTCCCGGATACCGGCCGCGATGGGCCGCCTTTGCGCCCACATCATCAGGCATCGCAGGCTCGTCAGGATTTCGCGCCTCAATCCACGGATCATCCGCGACATCGGTCACGATCCGGAAACGATCTATTACGCCCTCAAGGGCACGCGCGACGAGGTTGGTCCCTATCGCGAGCGTCGCAAGTGAGCGACGCCAGGGGGTGGACTGCGGTTGGTTGCAATGCCCGGCTTCCCTCCCGAGGGAAGGTGGCCGCTGCCGTTGGCGTGCCGCGGCAGCGGCTGCGGGAGGGCTTTTGCTCAGAGCCGGGCGATGACCGCGTCGCCCATTTCCGACGTGCCGACCCTGGTGCAGCCGGGCTGCATGATGTCGGCCGATCTGAGACCGTCCGCCAGAACGCCGGCAATGGCTGCCTCGACCGTGTCGGCCAGTTCGACCATGCCGAAGGAATAGCGCAGGGCCATGGCGAAGCTGGCGATCATGGCGATCGGATTGGCCAGCCCCTTGCCGGCGATGTCGGGGGCCGAGCCGTGCACCGGCTCATAGAGCGCCTTGCGCTTGCCGGTCGCCGCATCGGGCGCGCCGAGCGAGGCGGAGGGCAGCATGCCCAGCGAGCCGGTCAGCATGGCGGCGGCGTCCGAAAGGATGTCACCGAACAGATTGTCGGTGACGATGACGTCGAACTGCTTGGGGTTGCGGACCAGCTGCATGGCGCAGTTGTCGGCAAGGATGTGCTGGAAGGCGATGTCCGGATAGTCCTTGGCCACGGCGTGGGCGACCTCGTCCCACAGCACGCCCGACTTCATGACGTTCTTCTTGTCCGAGGAGTGGACGAGTTTTTTGCGCGTCCCGGCCAGATCGAAGGCGACGCGGCAGATGCGGTCGATCTCGTAGGTCTCGTAGACCTGGGTGTCGACGGCGCGCTTCTGGCCGTTGCCGAGATCGGTGATCTGCTTGGGCTCGCCGAAATAGACCCCGCCCGTCAGTTCGCGAACGATAAGGATGTCGAGCCCTTCGACGACCTCGCGCTTCAGCGAGGAGGCCTCGGCCAGGGCCGGATAGACGATGGCGGGCCTCAGATTGGCGAACAGGCCGAGATCCTTGCGAAGCCGCAACAGGCCCGCTTCGGGGCGGACCTCGTAGGGCACGTTGTCCCATTTCGGCCCGCCGACGGCGCCGAAGATCACCGCATCGGCGGCAAGCGCCTTTGCCATGTCCTCTTCCGAGATCGCCACGCCATGCGCGTCATAGGCCGAACCCCCGACAAGGCCGGTGTCGGTCACGAAATCGGTCTGACCGGTCTTGTTGAGATGGACGATGAGCTTTTCGACCTCGGCCATGATTTCGGTGCCGATGCCGTCGCCGGGCAGGAGGAAAAGGGTCTGGGACATGGATCTTGCTCTGGGGTCAGGAGAAATCGGCGTCTTGCTAGACCGCGGTTTGCCGCTTGGCAAGTCTTGCCATGCCGCGGACGGTTCCGCCGGTCGACCGCAACAGGAAACCGATCGGTCTGCCCGCGCGATCAGGTCCGGATTGGTATGCTCAAAGCCGCTTGGTCAGCCAGAGCATTTTCCGTTCTGATGGAATCAGAACGGAAGCTCCAGGTTATTGAGTGGTCGTGTTTTCGAACCGGCGAACCGGTCTCCACTTCGCCTGAAAACGCTCTGGAGCACGAGATCGTCGTCGACCCGATAGCTCGCACCCGGATCGACCGGCGTCTCCCGACAGGTGATGCTACGCCCATCCGGGATGTAGCTGAGCTTGGCGTAAAGCCTCTGGGCAGCGCCATAGTCCTTGTAAAGCCCGACACCGACGCCGATTTCAGCGCATGCGCGCTCGCGTGCCATGTCTTGGAACGACGAGATCAGGCGCGTCGCAAGGCCCCGCCGGCGGGCATGTTCGGCCACGACAAGATCGCTGATTGCAGGAATGCGGCGCTCGGCAAAGGGCGGGTAAGGCGGCTGCAGGTCGAGATGGCCATAGGCGATGACGGCGTCTCCGGAACGGGCGACGAGCACTTTGCGTCGGCCATTGCTCTGGTCTTCGAGATAGCGTGTCCACGCGGCCGGATCACCTTTCCAGGCGGGCCCGCCTTCGGTTCGGCCAATGCGTTCAAGATCGGCCTGCACAAGCGGACACAGTTCGGCTTGCATGGCGATGGTTCCGGATGATCGGGTTGCGCCCGCCCCTGTAAGTGGTCACGCAAGTTGCTTGCGCATGAAATGCTCGTCGGCATCGGGTGTTAGGCCTTGGAGGGTTCCGAAGCAGTGATAGCCATGCTTTTCATAAAAGCCGCGCGCCTGAAATCCGAAGGTGTTGAGCCACAGACCGCACGCCTGCCATTCGCGGGCGCGCCCTTCGACGCGCGCGAGCAGATCGCTGCCAACGCCTCTTCCACGCAGTGCCTCGGGCACGAAGAGCAGGTCGATGAAAACCCAGTCCAAAGTCTTGTCGGTCCAGAGCCCGCCCACGACCTCTCCCGTTTCGTTCCTGAGATACCAGGCGTGATCGAAGGCCGCATTCAGGCGCGGCATGTGCCGTCGATTGCCGGCACGCAGGTGGCGGGCGATCAGGTCGCGCGCTTCCGGGCCGGGATCATGCTGTTCGACAAGATCCACCTCACGCCCCCACGCCCTTGCGCGCCGTCACTTCGATCTCGATCTTCCTTTCCGGCCGCACCAGGCCGCAGAACACCATGGTCGTGTCCGAGACATAGACCCTGTCGCCATCGACGACGGCGCGGGAATAGCCATGGCTCCGTTCGAAGGGCGAGCCGGTCGAAATGCGGGTGACCATTCACTCTTCCACACGCTGGTACAGCTCGGGATAGGATATCACGAAGCCGTCCTCGTCGACGATCAGGATGCTTTCGCCGCCGCTCGTCACCGACTGGAAGCGGAAATGGTTGTCGTCGGCCTGGGTGTAGATCTGCTCGCGCGGCATCACCGCGAGCCTGTCGAGCGCGACGAAGGCCGTCCTGAAACGCTGGGCCACGCCGGGCGAAAAATCGGCGCGCCGGATCGGCGGCGTGTTGGTGAAGGGCGAACCGGAAAGATCGATGTCGATGCAGCCGTCGAGCTCGGGCAGGGCGACGCCGTCGCCGTCGGTCCAGCTGCCCTGGTCGGCGCGAAGCGCCAGCTTCCGGTCGTCGAGCAGCGCCAGATCGAGGGCGCGAAACGTCCAGTCCGGATTAAGGGCAATATGATAGAGCGCACCGGAAGTGACCTCGTTCCAGGTGCCGATCATCATGCCGCGGGCGTGAATGCCGGTCCTGTCCTCGTCGATCTCGAGAATCTCGAAGCCGGCCGCGTCGAGAGGTCTCCAGCGATATTGGCGCTTGGCCATAAGGCTTTCCTTGCTGGTCGCCTTCCGGAACCGCGAAACCGGCTATTGCTTTGGCCGGCATGGCTTGCCGGAGCGGCGCACGAAAATGTGAATACCGGTTTTTCGCATGAAACGCCGCGATCGCAAAGAGACCGAACACGCTTTGATTCCATCAAAACGCGCCGGGCGCTAGACCCAGGGACGGCTCCCGGCCATCTCCCGCTCGAAACCGCTGATCCTTTTCTCGCTCTTCAGGGTCATGGCGATGTCGTCGAGGCCTTCGAGCAGGACATGCTTGCGGGCCGGGTCGATCTCGAAGCGCACCGAGCCGCCGTCCGGGCCGGAAATGGTCTCGTTCTCGAGATCGACGGTCAGGGTGGCGTTGGAACCGCGCTCGGCGTCGTCCAGGAGCTTTTTGAGATCTTCCTCGGAGACGATGGCCGGCAAGATGCCGTTCTTGAAGCAGTTGTTGTAGAAGATGTCGGCAAAGCTCGTCGAAATGACGACGCGGATGCCGTAGTCGAGCAGGGCCCAGGGGGCGTGCTCGCGTGAGGAGCCGCAGCCGAAATTGTCGCCGGCGACGACGATCCTGGCATTGCGATAGGCCGGCTTGTTGAGGACGAAATCGGGATTTTCCGAGCCATCCTCGTTATAGCGCATTTCCGAAAACAGCGCCGTGCCGAGGCCGGTGCGCTTGATGGTTTTCAGATATTGCTTGGGAATGATCATGTCGGTGTCGATATTGATGATCGGCAGCGGCGCGGCAACGCTGGTCAGCTTGTCGAACTTGTCCATGATCTTTCCCTTTCAAGCCTGTGGGGCGCTAATTGGCGCAGCGGCGGGCCCATGGTCAAGCCCCTGCACGATCCGACGGCGCTGGAAACGATCGGAAATTTGACCTTTCCGCACGGCGATTTTACACTCACCCCATGAGCGGATCGATTGTGGTGTCAGGTACCGAAACGCGCCGCGAAGCCATTCTCGAAGCGGCGGGGGCCGTTTTTGCCCGCGCCGGCTATGCCGCGACCCCCGTCAGCAACGTGGCCAAGGCGGCCGGCATATCCCAGGCCTATGTCTTCAAGCTGTTTCCGACCAAGCTCGAGTTGTTCACGGCGGTCGTTGAGCGTTGCTACGAGCAGATCGATGCGGCGCTGAACGCGGCGGCGGACACCTATGGCGGCCGCAAGTCCGACAAGATCCTGGATGCCATGAGCGACGCCTATGCGCGGCTCATGGTCGATCGCGACATCCTGATGCTGCAGGTCCATGCCCAGGCGGCGACGGACGTGCCGGAAATCCGCGAGGTGGTGCGAAGCGGCACGGCGCGGATCGTCGCCACGGCCAAGGGCCGTTCCGACGCCAAGAAGAAGAAGATCCAGCGCTTCATCGCCCAGGTCCAGCTCTGCCATCTCGTCACGACGCTCGACATTCTCGACTGCAACGACACCTGGGCACGAATCCTGACCGATGGGCTCAAGAAATAGAGCTTCATGCTTTTGCCGAAGCGGGCGCCTCTTTCACCGCTCCGCCAAAGGGAGAAGTTTCGGTGCCATCCTGATTGGCCTTTTCGAGTAAATTAGGCCCCAGTCTAGTGAGTGATTACTCACTATCCGATTGCATTGGTCGGTCAGCGCGTTGACCAAGGCTGCCGTTTTTGCCGTGCTTGTCGCGTCCAGAGCATTTTCCGTTCCGATGGAATCAGAACGGAAGCGCCAGGTTGTTGCGTGGTCGCGTTTTCGAACCGGCGAGCCGGTATCCACTTCGCCTGAAAACGCTCTAGAGCCCCATTGCCGGATCGACACCCATCATCAGGTTGAGGTTCTGCACCGCCCCGCCCGAGGCGCCCTTGCCGAGATTGTCATAAACCGCGAGCACCGCCACCTGCTGACGGGCATCGTTGGCGCAGACGGTGAGCGTCAGCCTGTTGCTGCCATTGTTGGCCTCGGGGTCGAGCGTTGCCGATTTGTCGAAATCGGCCAGGGGTGCGAGTTCGACGAACCCGTCCGGGATGGCGGCGAAATGGGCGGCGAGCGCGGCATGGATGTCGGCGCCCCCGACCGCCTTTGGCAAGATGTCCAGCCTGAGCGGCACGACGGTCAGCATGCCCTTGTAGTAGTCGCCGACGGCCGGCACGAAGAGCGGTTCGCGCCCGAGCGTGGCATAGGCCGTCATCTCCGGCAGGTGCTTGTGGTTGAATTTGAGGGCATAGGGAGCAAAGCCGGGCGCGGCTTCGCGCTTTTCCCGGTAATCGGCGATCATCGACTTGCCGCCGCCGGAATAGCCGGAGATGCCGGAATAGGTCGCCGGATAGTCGGCGGGAACGAGGCCGGCCCGGATCAGCGGCCGCATGGTGGCGATGAAGCCGAGCGGCCAGCAGCCGGTATTGGAAACAAAGCGCGCCGCGGCGATTTTTCGCGTCTGGTCCGCGTCCATTTCGGCGAAGCCGTAGACCCAGTCCGGATCGACCCGGTGGGCGGTCGAAGCGTCGATCACCCGCGTCGTCCCGTTGTCGATCAGCGAAACGCTTTCCCGCGCCGCGTCGTCGGGCAGGCACAAAATGGCGATGTCGGCGGCGTTGAGCGCCTCCCTGCGGGCGGCGCGATCCTTGCGGCGTTCGTTCGGCAGGGAGAGCAATTCGAGATCGGCGCGGGTTTCGAGCCGCTCCCTGATCTCGATACCGGTGGTGCCGGCCTCGCCGTCGATGAAGATTTTGGTCGTCATCACATCTATCCTCTTGCCGCGCGCGGGTGTTTACACCCGAATGCAAACCCTGTCATGTCCTGCAGACGAAACGACAAAACCAAGAAAAGGACAAAGGATGACCCCGCACAACGAAGCCAGGAAGGGCGACTACGCCGAGACCGTGCTGCTGCCGGGAGATCCCCTCAGGGCGAAATGGATCGCCGAGACCTTTTTCGACGAGCCGCGTCTGGTCAATTCGGTCAGGAACTGTCTCGGCTATACCGGCAGCTACAAGAGCAGGCCGGTTTCGGTGCAGGCGACCGGCATGGGCCAGCCCTCCCTGGCCATCTATGTCCACGAGCTTCTGGCCGTCTACGACGTCAAGACCCTTGTCCGTGTCGGCACCTGCGGCGGGCTCAACGCCGACGTCAAGGTCCGCGACATCGTGCTGGCCATATCCGCGTCGACCGACAGCGCCATCAACCGGGCCTTCGAGCCGTTCAATTATGCCCCCTTCGCCGATTTTTCACTGCTGCGCCGGGCGGCGGATCTCGCCGCGCAGAGGGCGCTCGTCACCCATGTCGGCGGCATCGTGTCCTCGGACGTCTTCTACGTGCCCGAGGGCATCGAATCCTATGGCGAGCTGCCGCATCACGGCGTTCTGGCGGTCGAGATGGAGGCGGCGACGCTCTATACCCTGGCCGCCCGTTTCAATGCGAAGGCGCTGACCATCTGCACCATGACCGACTGTCTCGTCACCGGGGCGCAGATCGACGCCTCGGAGCGCCAGTCCTCGCTGCACGACATGGTGGAACTGGCACTCGATACGGCGATCGAGGGCTAGAGCATTTTCCGTTCTGATGGACTCAGAACGGAAGCGCCAAGTTGTTGAGTGATCGCGTTTTCGAACCGGCGACCCGGTATCCATTTCGCCTGAAAACGCTCTAGCCA
>CAZKTH010000155.1:0-8315 GCA_964555575.1 uncultured Devosiaceae bacterium
CGACGTCGGTTATCTCGGCACGCGCGAACTCGACCTCAGGGGCGACAAGAAGATCATGACGCCCGATGACCTGGCCGGCGTGAAACTGCGCATGCCCGGTTCCGACGCCTGGCAGTTCCTCGGCACCGCCCTTGGCGCCAATCCCACGCCCATGGCCTTCGGCGAAGTCTATACTGGCCTTCAGACCGGCGCCATCGACGGCCAGGACAACCCGCTGCCGACCGACAAGGCGGCCAAGTTCTACGAAGTCACCAACCAGATCGTTCTGACCAACCATCTGGTCGATGCCATCTTCCTGTCGATCTCGGGGAAGACCTGGGACAAGCTGACGGCGGAGCAGCAGAAGCTGGTGACCGACGCGGCCATGGCGGCGACGGCCTACAACAACGAAAACCGCATCGCCGACGAAGCCCAGCTCGTGCAGTTCTTCAAGGACCAGGGCCTCAAGGTCTATGCGCCGGACGTCGATGCGTTCCGCACCCATGTCCAGGAGATGTACCTGAACTCGAAGTTCGCGGCGGACTGGCCGGCGGGCATCGTTGAGCGCATCAACGCCGTCGAGTAACGCGGCTAAAGATGACGCGGGCTCTGCTCTATGGGCGCAAGGGCGCCGAATTCGTGGCGGTTGCACTGTTCATCGCCATGTTCGGCGCCTTTCTGCTGCAGGTGTTCATGCGCTATGTGGTCAACCGGCCGCTTGGCTGGACATCGGAAGCCTGCGTCATCTTCTACATCTGGGTCATCTTCTGGACCGCCGCCCTGCTTTTGCGTGAGCGCGACCATGTCGCCTTCACCATGATCTATGACGGCGTGCAGCCGCCGACCCGGCGCATATTGGCCATCCTTGGCGTTCTTGCCATTGGCGGGTCCTTCATTGCCGGTTTTCCGGCCATGCTCTCCTACATCACCTTCATGAAGATCGATGTCACGCCGGTCACCCGTATCCGTTTCGACTATGTGTATTCCGTCTGGATCCTGTTCGTGCTTGCCGTCATTGCCCGCAGCCTTGTTTCGCTTGTCCGGTTGCTGGGACCGAACTGGCGGAGGGAGACAGGCGACGGACCGAGCGGCGCCAGACAGGAGCCGATGGCAAGCGGAGACTAGTCCATGAGCGCCGGCTTTCTGTTTGCCATCGGTGCCCTGCTGCTGCTTGCGGGCATCGGCGTGCCGGTTGCCTTCGCCACCTTTGTCGGCGCCATCGGCTATCTTTTCATCAGCAACCAGGATGTCGGCCTGGTGGCGGAACAGGCGCTCAACGGCCTGTTCGATTCCTTTGTCCTTCTTGCCGTTCCGCTGTTCATCGTCGCCGCCAATTTCATGAATGCCGGCACGGTCAGCGACCGGCTGCTCCAGTTCGCGCTGGCGGTCGTGGGGCGTTTTCGCGGCGGTCTCGCCCAGGTCAATGTCGTTGCTTCCCTGATCTTTTCCGGCATGTCCGGGTCCGCCATCGCCGACGCCGCCGGCATCGGCCGCATCATCATCGACATGATGCGCAAGGAGGACCGGTATCCGGCCGGCTACGCCGCGGCGCTGACGGCAGCGTCAAGCGTTATCGGCCCGATCATTCCGCCATCGATTCCAATGGTGCTTTACGCGCTGGTCTCGGACACCTCGGTCGGCTACCTCTTTCTCGGCGGCATCATTCCCGGCCTCATTCTGGGAGCCGTGCTGATGGCCCTCAACGTGTGGTCGGCGCATCGGCGCGGCTTCCCGCGCGACGAGGCCGTGCCCCTGCGCAGACTGCCACGCGTGACGCTGACGGCCCTTCCCGCCCTCATGCTGCCGGTCATCCTGCTGGCCGGCATCTATGGCGGCGCGACGACGCCGACCGAAGCCGCCTCGATCGCCGCCGCCTATGCCCTGCTGCTCGCCGTCTTCGTCTACCGCGCCCTTTCCTGGGGCGATTTCTTCAACCTCGTGCTCGACGCCGCCCGATCGACCGCCATCGTCGGGATGATCATCGCATCCGCCCTGGTCTTCAACTATCTGGTCGCCAGCGAGAACATTCCGAATCTGGTTGCCGCACAACTCAACACGCTCAATCTGTCGCCGGTCGCCTTCCTGATCGCGACCAACATCGTTTTCCTCATCCTCGGCTGCCTGTTCGACGCCACGACGCTTCTGCTCATCGTGGTGCCGATCTTTCTGCCGACCGCCCGGATGCTCGGGATCGACATGGTCCATTTCGGCGTCGTCATCGTCGTCAACATCATGATCGGCCTAGCCACGCCGCCTTATGGCGTTCTGCTTTTCGTCATCAACGGCATCACCGGCATTCCTTTGAGGGACATCATTCGCGAAATCTGGCCGTTCCTGATCGTTCTGATCGCCGCCCTTGTTCTGATGGTGCTGGCACCCGATACCGTGCTCTGGCTTCCGCATCAGTTTGGCTATCGCGGCAGTTGAGGCGAACTGCCGCCACATGCGCCCCGTTGAAGAGATGGGGCCCGGGCGATGGCGGCTGGCGGCACAGTGCTTGACGAGGTGGCCCCTTCGTCGTCCCCGACCCGATCGGCAATGACACGAAGAGGCATGGCGGTGCACCGCCGATGCGCAAATCCTCAGCCCTCATGCCCGTCCTGCGCATGCACGTGCGGGTGGGTATGGACGTGCGGATGGGTATGGATTTCGGCCGCCTCGAGCCGGCCGTTTTCGAGGATCATCGCCCGGCTGGCCCGTTCGGCGACGAACGAACTGTCGTGCGAGACAAGCACCATCGCTCCGGGGAAACTGTCGAGCGCCGCCCTGAGCAGCTGTCCGTTGGCCGCATCGACGCCATTGGTCGGTTCGTCGAGCAAAAGCACATCCGGCTGCATGGCGAACAGGCCGGCGAGACAGACCAGGCGCTTTTCGCCTCCCGACAGCTTGTGACTGATCCGCCCGGCGAGATGACCGATGCCGAGATCGGCGAGGGCGGCGTGGGCGCGGGTTTCCGCCTCCTTCTGCGTGCAGCCGATATTGAGCGGGCCGAAAGCGACATCCTCGATGACCGTCGGGGAAAAGAGCTGGTCGTCGCTGTCCTGGAACAGAAAGCCGATGCGCGGCCTTGCGGCGCGGAAATCCTTTTCATCGGCGCAGGACGCGCCGAAAAGCGTGACCGTACCGGTCTCGGCCTTCTCCAGCCCGACAATGGCGCGCAGCAGCGTCGTCTTGCCGGCCCCGTTCGGACCGACAATGGCCAGACGGTCGCCACTGCCGAGGTGCATCGAGACCTCGTCAAGAACGGTCACGCCGTCGCGGCTGACCGTGACCTCGGAAAGGGAAATGAGTTCGCTCATAGGTGCTCGACTAGCAGCAAGCCGAGGGCAAGGCCACAAAGGATTGCAAAGCCGATCCAGTCGCGGGCAAGGGGGGGGCCGAGGGCGGCATGGGGAAACCGACCGGAATAGCCGCGGCAGGCCATCGCCTCCTCGACCCGTTCGGCCCGTTCGAGCGCCCTGACCAGCAGCATGCCGATGAGATAGCCATAGCTTTGCCAGGTGTGGCGGTTCGAGCGCGGCGTGAAGGCGCGGGCCCGCATGGCGTCATGCAAGCGCCGCGCCTCGTCGCCGATGAGCGACAGATAGCGCACGGTCATCAGGAACAGCCTGACGATCGGTTCGGGCAGTTTCAGCGCATAGAGGGCGGCACCGATCCGGGTCGGCTCGACCGCGCCGAGCAACGCCATCAGAACCAGAACGGCGGCCGAGACCTTGAAGGCGATCAGCAGGGCGCGCAGGACCCCGTCCAGGCTTGCCGTCAGCGGCCCGAGGCTGAAAAGCGGCGTGCCGGCAACGACGAAAGGCAGGGTCGCCAACAACAAGAGCACGAAGCTTTCGACATGCAGAAGCCGGCGCCAGAGTCTTGGTTCGATGCCGGCAACAAGCGCCAGGGCGATGGAAGCGGCGACAGCGAGGACGGCCCATGTCGGATCGTGCAGTTGCGTCAGGGCGACGACGATCAGCAGTGCCGCGATCAGGCGCAAACGCACATCCTCGATGAGGGTCACTTCTTGAGCCCGCGTGCCCACAACCCGATGCCGGCAAGGCCGATGATCAGGAAGATGCCGGAAAGGATGTCGGTAATGCGCAGCCGGTCGTCCATTTGCTCGATGCGTTCCAGAAGCGGTTCGACCTGACGCTGCACCGCGGTTTCGACGAGGCCGGCAATCTGCTTTTCCGTCACCTGCGGCGGCGCGGCGGCGGATGCCGGGTCATTCTGCCCCGTGGTCGTAACCGCTACTTGTGCCTGCCCGGCGGCAGTGTCCGCCTCCGTGCCGAAACGGGCGGCGGCGATGGTTTTCGAGGCGATGTGGCCTTCCTCGGTATTGAGGGAAACGGTGATGTCCGAGGTCAGAGGTTCGGGCACGGTGAAGCGGAAATCGCCCTCCGGCCCGGTACGGCCTTCGCCGACAACGGTGCCGTTCTCCGTCTTGGCCACCCAGGGGGTGTCCTGCGCCCGTCCGCCGCCGATGAAAAAGCCGTAGCCGGCGATCTGGTTGCCCTCGACCGCCGCGAACACCTTGAGCTTGTGGGCGGCGGCGGGACTTGCCAGCACAAGGGCCAGCAGCAGGGAAAAAAGCACAAACCGGATCTTCATGTCGCAAGCCTCAGCGCCTCGGGCTGCACCCGGGCAAGGAATGTCACCACGGTCGCGGTGATGAAGGCCTCGCCGATGGCGAGGGGCAGATAGGTGGCGAGCAGCACGCTGGCGACCGGGGTGTAGTCGGAAGAAGACAGATAGAGCGACAGCGCCACCATGCCCCCCGTCCCCAGAACCGCCAGTGCCCCGATCAGGGCCGCCAGTCCGGCACGCAGCCCGGCCGAACCGGTGGTGCGGATCATGGGACCGAGGGCGGCGGCCAGCACGATGCCTGGCACCGCCATGTTTACCGCGTTGACCCCGAGCGTGGTCAGCCCGCCGAAGCCGAACAGCAGCGCCTGCAGCAGAAGCGCGACGACAATGGCCGGAAAGGCGGCGGTGCCGAGCATCAGTCCCATCAGCCCGCTGAGCAGCAGATGCACGCTTGACGGTCCGACCGGTATGGCGATCAGCGAACCGGCGAAGAAGGCGGCCGATAGGATGGCCGCCTTCGGGATCGTCCTGTCGTCGAGTTTTCTCAGGCCCAGGGCGATGCCGGCAACCGCGACGGTCGTGCCGCCGATCAGCACCGGCGCCGACAGGATGCCGTCCGGAATATGCGCCATTAGTTGGCACCCATGGCGGTTGTCTTGACCCAGATCAGCGCCCCGGCCTCGACCGGCACCTGATTGCCTTCCGGCGAGGTCATCGGCTCGTCGGCTTCGGTGAGGGCGGCGAAGCCCCACCAGCCGGCATGCGGCATGGCATAGGAGAAGGTGCCGTTGGCATCGGCCTTGAGCACCTGGGTGATGAAGGCGTCGTTGGGCGCACTGACCGAGCCGTCATTGACGAACTCGACCTCGACCTCGGCGAAGGGCACCGGCTGCCCGTTTTTCAGCACCACGCCGGAAAAGAGATTGCCTTCCCACAGGCCGGTCGGTCGCGTCAGCGGTTCGATCTCGACCGGCAGGCCGACAAGCGCGTCCCAGCCCTCGCCCGAGGCCCAGGAATCGACCACGACCTTGGCATAGTGGATGATGAATTTCTGTTCGGCCGGCTCCCAATAGGGCTGCGGCTCGACAAAGAAGATGGCGGCGCCCGGCTCGGGCAGATCCTTTGTCAGAGTCCAGGTCGATTTGCCGTCGACCGACTTTTCGGTGAGTTCCGGCATCAGATCGGTGACAACGCCGTTTTCGAAAACGCCGACGCGCACCGGCTTTTTCATCTCCATCACCGGCCCCATCTCGAAGGGATGGGTGAAAACGAGGTCGATCCGAACCGGGCCGCCTTCGGGCAGGATGTCGGCCGAAGGAATGATCTCCTGGAAATGCGCCAGCGCCGGCGCGGCAAATCCGATGACAAGGGCAAGGCTCATGAAGGGAAGGTGGACGCGGCGCATGGGAATCTCCAGTCGGTATGAATTAGCGGGTTAAAAATCATACCTGTCACCGGCGCGCAAGCGACATTGCGTCTCAGTTCCACTTTCCACCGCCCGGCCCCGGCGCTACCTTCAGCGCCGACGGGACCGAGGAGGAAAGAATGCAAAGGATCACCATTGCGCTCGACGATGCGCTTGTCGCCGAACTCGACGCCCATCTCGAGGCGACGGGCGGATCTTCGCGTTCCGAAGCGATCCGCGACCTCGTCCGCCGCGGCCTGTCGACCATTCCCGGCAGTCCGGGGGATGCCCGCTGCTACGGCGTCGTCAGCTGCGCCGTCGACCAGTCGGTCAGGAATCTCGCCTCACGGGTGCCGCAGGGAAGGCTCGACCATCACGACGAGACCGTTGCCGCCCTGTCGGTGCCGCTCGATCATTCGACCGCCATCGACGTCGCGGTGATGCGCGGACGTGTTGCGCATATCAGTTCCTATTCCGAAGCCCTGTTTCTCGAACGCGGCGTGATGCACGGATCGCTCGGACTGATCCCGGTCGCCGAGGACACGACGATCCACGTCCATCCCAGCGGCGACATGCATGCCCACACGCATTTGCGGGTGAAGAACAGTTTCTGACTTGGCGCCGTCCCGAAGGGCAAAGAACCCAGCGCGGCCGCCTTATCCGGCGCTTCGCGCCACCTTCCCCACGAGGGGAGAAGGAAAGAACGCAGAAGTCGCCTCCTTTTCCCTCTCCCTTGATGGGCAAGGGTGGAGCCAAAGGCTGCGCGGCTGACAGATAACTACCGGATCCGCTTGCCGTCCGCGCCGAAGACCAGCACCGCATCGGGGTCGAAGCGGGCCGCGAAGGTGCTGCCGGACTCGAGCGTGCGGTCGTTGTCGGTGGCCACGGTGACGAGATCGCCGTCGCCATGGCGGGCATAGGCATAGGTCTCGCCACCGAGGTGCTCGACCAGCTCGACCTTGAGTTCGAGGGCGGTGCTGCCGTTCGACTTGAAGCTTTCCGGGCGGATACCGACGGTCACGTTCGTGCCCGGCGCCGCCGAAACGGAAACCGGCACGCTGACATCGTCATGATCGACCAGCCGCACGGCGTCCTTTTCCATCACCCCTGAGAAGAAATTCATCTTGGGCGAGCCGATGAAGCCGGCCACGAAAAGATTGTCCGGATCGTCGTAGAGCTGAAGCGGCGTGCCGACCTGCTCGACGACGCCCTCGCGTATCACCACGATCCGGTCGGCCAGGGTCATCGCCTCGACCTGATCGTGGGTGACGTAGATGATGGTGGTCCGAAGGTCGCGGTGCAGCCGCGCCAGTTCGATGCGCATGTGCACGCGCAGTTCGGCATCGAGATTGGAAAGCGGTTCGTCGAACAGGAACACCTGCGGGTGCCGGACGATGGCCCGGCCGATGGCGACGCGCTGGCGCTGGCCGCCCGACAGTTCCTTGGGGCGCCGGTCGAGCAGTTCGTCGAGTTCGAGAATGCGTGCCGCCTCGCCGACCTGCCGGGCGATCTCGGCCTTGGGGGCGCCGGCGAATTTGAGGGCGAAGCCCATGTTCTCCCGGACCGTCATGTGCGGATAAAGCGCGTAGGTCTGAAAAACCATGGCAATGCCGCGCTTGCTCGGCACGACATCGTTCATCTTTTCCTCGCCGATGAAGAGATCGCCGGCGCTGATCTCCTCGAGACCGGCGATCATCCTCAACAAGGTCGATTTTCCGCAGCCCGAGGGTCCGACGAAGACGACGAACTCCTCCGAGGCGATATCGAGACTGACCCCCTTGATGACCTCGACCGCACCGAAATTCTTGCGGACGTTCCTCAGACTCAGTCCGGTCATGCAGCGTTCTCCCCTTCCGCCGTGATCGTGACCTCCTTGGTCCCGAGCAGTTCGCTCGTTACCCTGACGGTGACTCTACCCTCGCCCCTGGCCCGCAGCCAGAACCCGGCCGAACCGCCGCGCATCGGCACGAGCCTGGGCCCGAACAGCTGCGCCGGGCCCTCAACGCCGATCGCGACCGGCTCGAACAGGAAGGGCAGCTTGTTGCCGGCCTGGTCGAGGATGCGGACCATCACGCGCACATCGTCGTCCGGCCGGACGGTCGTCGCATCCGCCGCGAGCGTCAACGTCGTTGCCACCGGGTCGGCGGCGAAATGCTTTTCGATGACCTTCTGCCCGCCGACATAGCCGGCAAAGAAACCGTCCTCCCAGCGCATGCCCCATTCGCCGAGTTCGTCGGCGGTGAAGTCGTCGCGGTCGATGATCACCGGCGCATGCGGCAGATGCGGAAAGGCTTCGCGGTCCGGCGTGAAGCGCTTGGGCGGGTTGTCGCCATAGCGGAACTCGACCTCGTCGCAA
>CAZKTH010000156.1:0-8293 GCA_964555575.1 uncultured Devosiaceae bacterium
TCGCGTTTTCGAACCGGCGAACCGGTATCCACTTCGCCTGAAAACGCTCTAGAGCACCGTGCGAAAAGGCGGATACCGTTTTTCGCGAATAACGATGCGATCACAAAGGAATGGAGCGCGCATTCTGATTCACTTGGAACGCGTGCTGCCCCAGTTTCTGCTGCCCGCTTCGCCGGACGTCTCGCCGCCGGCAGCGTTCGCGGGTTTCACGCCGAAGTCCTCGGGCGACCTAAGCTCCACATTGATGCCGATCAGTCGCCAGTTGCTGTTCTCGTAGCCCAGGAAGCTGAGATCAAAGCTGACAAAGTTCGGTTCGGTTTCGAAATAGCCCTTCAGATTGAGATAGCCCTCGGCATCGACATAGGGCTCGGGATCTTCTATCGGCGGATAAATGACGATGCCCGAAAGGTCGATATTGTTGTCGCGGAAGGTCTTGAACACCTGCGACAACTCCCGCGCCGAGTATTTGTCGGCCAGGGGCTTGGCGGAAAGGGCGCGCAGGACGGAGTAGTTGTCGGCGAGGTTGGCGTCGTTGAAGGTCAGGAGCCATGATTTGATCATGACCTCGCGCGATGCGGCGTTTGGCATGGATTGTGCGTAGATGGCGGTGACGGACGCCAGGGTTGCCACCCCGGCCAGCAACACGGCGTAAGCAAGCTTGCGCATGAATGTCCCTCCAAAGCTCGATGTGCCGAGATCGAGCTTGCGTCCTATTGCCTGAATCGGCAAGGGGATAAACGTCGCGCCCGGCGTGTCCCGGCGTGGCCGGAGCGCGCCAAGGCGTTTGCTTCAGCCGAGCCTGTAGGCCTTTTTCGCCGCGTCGTAGGCGAGGTGGCGGGCAATGCCCTCGGCGCTCGACTGCGCCAGCCGTTTTTCGGCCACCAGATTGGCGAGGAAGCGCGCCACTTCGCGCCGCCAGACATCGTGCCGGGCCGGGATCGACAGCAGCGCCCGCGTGTCGTCGTTGAAGCCGGCGAGATTGTAGAACCCGGCGCTTTCGTAGACCTGGCCGAGATAACGGCGGATGCCCTCGGGGCTGTCGTGGAACCACCAGGGTGGCCCGATCATCAGCGACGGCCAGTAGCCGGCCATCGGCGCCATCTCGCGGGCATAGAGCGTCTCGTCGAGGGTGAACAGGATGATCCTGAGGTTCGGCTCGTTGCCGTAGCGGGACAACAAGGCCTGCAGGCCGTTGACGTAATTGGCGCCGGTCGGGATGTCGGCACCGAGGTCCGGGCCGCGCTCGGCCATGAGCAAGGGATCGGTGTTGCGCCTGGAGCCGGCATGGATCTGCATGACCATGCCGTCCTCGACCGACAGCCCGGCCATCTCGGTCAGCATCTGGGCCCGGAACAGTTCGGCATGAAGGGGATCGAAGCTGCCGGACAGAACCTTGTCGAGGAGCCGCTGCTTTTCCTCACCCGACAGGTCGGCGGTCAGCCCGGTCGGCACGCCATGGTCGGTGGCAACGGCGCCGTATTGGCGGAAGACGGCACGGCGGGCCCGGTGGGCGTTGATCAGCCCGGCCCAGCTGGCGGTGTTCTCGCCGGTCAGTTCGCCGAGCCCGGCAAGGCGATCGGCGAAGCCGGGCTTGTCCGGATCGGTGACGTCATCGGGACGGTAGGTGGTGCGGATGCGTCCGATCAGCCCCTTGTCCTTGAGCTTTTGGTGCTGCGGCAGCGTGTTGAGGGCGAATTCGGTCGTCGCCAGTGTCTCGACATTGGCCTTGTCGAGAATGGCCAGGGGCAGGAACTCCGGCGTTTTCAGGGCGGCGTCGATCCGATCGTAGATGTCGTCGGCCGTGTCCGGTCCGAGCGGGGTATCGATGCCGAACATGAAGCTCAGCGAATGGTCGATCCAGGTCTTGGACGGCGTGGCGGCGAACAGATAATAGTGTTCGGCGAACAGCCGCCAGGCGTCGCGGCCCTCGGCCACCGGCTTGCCGTCCTTGCGCGGCACGCCGAGGGCGTCATAGCTCAGCCCGCGGGACCTGAGCATCCTCAGGACATAATGGTCCGGGGTCAGGAACAGCGTCGCCGGATCGGAAAAGGGCTGGTTGTCCGCCAGCCATTGCGGCACGACATGCCCGTGCGGGCTGATGATCGGCAGATGGGCGATCTGTTCATAAAGTCCGCGCGCAATGCCGAGAGCCGGCCCGTCGACCGGCAACAGGCGATCAGGATGCAGATGCATGGCGTGTCCCGTCTTCGCTAGGTTCGCTTGGTCAGGCTCCGGAGCCTAGTCCCAGGCTCGGATGTTCGAAAGCCCGCATGACGCCACGCAGTTCGGCCAGGCCCCGCAACCGTCCGATGGTCGGATAGCCGGGCTGGGCCCTGCGGCCGAGATCGTCGAGAATGTCCTGGCCGTGATCGGGGCGCATCGGGATCTGGTGGTCGCGCCGCCCTTCGGCCTTGCGACGGGCTTCCTCGCGCAGCACCTCGGCGATCAGGGCCACCATGTCGGTGTCGCCCTCGAGATGGGCCGCTTCGTGGAACGAGCTCTTGATGGCGTCGGTCTCGCGCTTGACGTTGCGCAGGTGGACGAAATGCACCCGGTCCCCGAGCCGGCGCATCATGCCGGGCAGATCGTTGTCCGGCCGCGAGCCAAGCGAGCCCGAGCACAGGGTGATGCCGTTGGCCGGTGTGTCGACGGCCTTCATCATCGTGGCGTAGTCGCTTTCGGTCGACATGACCCGTGGCAGACCGAGAAGCCCGAAAGGCGGATCATCGGGATGGCAGCACAGGCGCTGTCCGTTCTTCTCGGCCACCGGCGCCACTTCCTCGAGGAAGGCGATGTAGTGGGATCTGAGCCGATCGGCGCTGATATTGTCGTATTCGCCCAGGTGGTCGCGCACGTCCTCGAGGGTCAGCGTCTCGGTCGAGCCCGGCAGGCCGAAGGTGACGTTGCGCGCCAGCAACGCCTTGGTCTCGTCCGACATGGCGGCGAAACGCTCCCGGGCTGCGGCGACGATCTCTTCGGGGAAATCGTCGCGGGCGCCGGCGCGCTCGAGGATGAAGATGTCGAAAGCGGCGAAATCGACATAGTCGAAGCGCATGCAGGTGCCGCCATGCGGCAGCTGGTGGTTGAGCTCGGTGCGGGTCCAGTCGAGAACCGGCATGAAGTTGTAGCAGATCGTCTCGATCCCGGCGGCGGCGAGATTGTCGAGGCTTTGCTTGTAGGTCTCGATATGGGTGCGCCAGTCGCCCTTCTGCTTCTTGATGTCCTCGGACACCGGCAGGCTCTCGACAACGTCCCATGCGAGCCCTGAAGACGCGCCGCTATTCATCACGCCGACCTGCGCCTGGCGGGCGGCAATCTCATCGGGCGACCACACGTCGCCCGTTTTCACGTGGTGGAGCGCGGTCACGACGCCTTCGACGCCCGCCTGGACCATATCGTCAATGCTTGCCAGATCCTTGGGACCGAACCAGCGCCATGTCTGTCTCATATTAGCCTCGCCTGTAGTACCTACATAATTTATGGAACTGCCTAGTTGCCGAAAGCAAGCCGTGGCAGGAACAACACCACGTCAGGTGTGAAGAGCAAAATGGCCACAAGCACCAGGACCGCACCGACGAACGGGATCGACTCGCGGACATAATCCTCGATCTTCACGTCCATGATGGAGCACACCGTGTACATGGCCACGCCGACCGGCGGCGTCATGGACCCCAGGGTGACGATGGTCATCATCAGGATGCCGAAATGCACCGGATCGAATCCAACCCGTTCGATGATCGGCACGAAGATCGGCGTCAGCAGCAGGACAAGGATGGTGCTTTCGAAGAACAGGCCGGCGATGAACAGGCTTATCAGGATGACGGCGACGATGACGACCGGGTCCGACAGCCCGCCGAGCAGCGCGCTGGCGATCGACTGTGGCACCTGCATGAAGATGATGGCGAACCCGATCATGCCCGACATCAGGATGATGAGCATGATCATGCCGATATCGGACAGCGCGTGCCCGAAGGCCTGCAGCAGCTTTTCGACCGTCATGTCGTGATGGAAGAAAAATCCGATGACGATGGCATAGACCACCGCGAAGGCGCCGACTTCGGACGGCGTGAACAACCCGCCGCGGATCGCCACCAGCATCAGGACCGGAAAGGCCAGGGCCCATTTGGCGTCCCAGGTCGCCTTGCCGATGGCGGGAAGGGTCGGCTTCTTGCTGTCCTTGACGACATAATCGCGTTTGCGCGCCACCAGCCACGCCGTCAGCATCAAAAAGCTCATCATCATCAGGCCGGGGATGACGCCGGCCAGGAACAGCCGTCCGATCGAGACCTCGCCGACATAGCCGTAAAGGATCAGGCCGATCGAAGGCGGAATGGTCGCGGTGATCAGCGAGGAGAGGGCGATGACCGAGGCCGAATAGCCCTTGGCATAGCCGTGCCGGATCATCTGCGGTCCGAGCACGCGCGCCTCCATCGCCGCGTCGGCGACGGCCGCGCCGGAGACGCCGCCCATCAGGGTCGACAGGATGATCGCCACCTGCGCCAGACCGCCGGCCATCCAGGCGACGGTGACATGGGCGAACCTGAACAGGCGAGCCGTGATGCCGCTTTCGTTCATCAGATGACCGGCGAGCACGAAGAACGGCACCGCCAGGAGCGGAAAGCTCTGCGAGGTCGTGGCGATCTTCTGCACCCCGATCGAGATGGGCATGACCGGCGAAGTGAGAAAGAAGGTGAACCCGGAAATGCCGATGGCGTAGGCAACCGGTGAACCGAGCAGCAGCAGGACGAAAAAGACGATGCCGATCAGAACCATGATCTAGTTCTCCTCGGGGATCGCCGCGGTGACGTCGGTACGGGTGTAGATCAAGGTCTTCCCCTCGCTGCGACGCGACCAGGCCTGCCAGGCATTGGCGAGAATGGACAGGGACAGCAAGATGCAGCCCACGGGCACGGCAATGGTGACATAGGCGTAGCTGAGGCCGCTGTCGCCGAACAGCCGTTCGTGATTCATCAGCGTCAGGTCGTAGCCGACCTTGGCGAGGATGGCCATGAAGACGATGAAGACGGTGCTGAGACCGAGCTCGATGTAGAGCCGAATGCGATGGGGAAACCATCTGACGATCAGATCGACGCCGAGATGGGCACGCTCCCGCATCGCCTTGGTCGCACCGATGAAGCACAGCCAGATGAACAAAAGTTCGGCAAGGTCCACGGACCAGATGATCGGGTAGCCGACAAAGCGCATGATGGAGGCGGCAAAGACCAGAACCGTGATTACGGCGAGCAGGAGCGCTCCCACCGCAAATTCGATTTGCGCGATTATCCGAGACATTTTGCCGAAAACTCCCCCAGCAGCCCTGCGCGCGGTGTCCATGCCGGCACGCGGGCTCCATCCTCATTGGCGTGAAGTATCACCGGACCGGATGATGGCCGGGGTCTTCCGGATGGACAAGGGCAGCATCGCGCCACCCTTGCCCGACTTCCGTGCCGTATGGTTTTCGGCCTAGTCGGCCATGGCGGCGAGCAGCTGGGCGCGCACCTCGCTGTAGCCGAGAATGTCATACACGCCGACCGTGGCTTCCTTGAACGGGGTCACGTCGATGGTCCGGACATTGACGCCCTTGGCGACGAGATCGGCTTCCATCGCATCCAGGCTGTCCGCCGTGCCATAGGAGGCAATATCGCCGGCCTTGAGGGATTCCTCGCGCAGCATGACCCGCAGGTCTTCGGGCAGGCTGTCGAACCAGGAGGCGCTGGTGACAAGGCCGGTGATCAGATTGATGTGGCCGGTCTTGGTGACGTCGGTGATGACTTCGTCGAGCTTGGCGCCGACGATGGCCGGCAGCTGCGCCTCGGCACCGTCGATGACGTTCTGCTGCAGAGCCGAGTAGACCTCGCCCCAGGGCATCGGCGTCGGGGTGGCGCCCATGGCCCTGATGGTCTCGACCCAGACCGGTGCGCCGGGGGTCCGCATGCGCACGCCGGCGAGATCGGCCGGAACGTTGATTTCCTTCTTGGTCAGCAGGTGCCGTTCGCCCTGCCACCAGTTGAAGCTCAGCACCTGATGGCCCGAGGCGTCGTGCAGCTTTTTCACCCAGTCCTCGAAGCTGGCCGAGGTGACGACCTTGCGGATGCCGTCATAGCCATTGGCAAGGAACGGTGCGCCCAGGATGCCGAATTCGTTGACGAAAACGGCAAGACGGCCGCCGTCGACGACCACCGCCACCGGCGCACCGGCGCGGGCCTGCTCGAGAACGTCCTCATCCGGACCAAGCTGCGAATTGGGGAACAGCTTGATTTCCATGCGTCCGTTGGACTTTTCGGCGACATTGGCCTGCAGCGCTTCCAGACCCTTGTAGAGCGGGTCGGTGACAGCCAGAGCGGTGTTGATGTTGAGCGTGTAGTCTGCGGCAAGGACCGGAGCGGCCAAGGTCAGTGTTACGACGCTGGCGGCAAGCAACGTGGTCAAGGATTGCAATTTCATGTTTATTCCTCCCAAACACATGGCGGTGGACCGTCACGGTTGCAACTAGACTAGTATGGTAGTATGTTGGTGTCAACATGAACGAACTATTTCAATTGCACGCCATCAGAGAAGATCCGCCGGGACTGCGGCAGGGCACAATCGGGATGCGGGTGTTCGAAGCCCTGCGGCTTGCGATCGTGCAGTTGCTGGTTCGGCCCGGAAATCTTTTGTCCGAGGCCGAGGTCGCCAAGCAGCTTGGCGTATCGCGGCAGCCGGTGCGGGAGGCCTTCATCAAGCTCGCCGAGGTCGGCCTGGTCGAGATCAGACCGCAGCGCGGCACTTTCGTGGTGCTGATTTCGCGCCGCGAGGTGGAGAATGCCCGCTTCATCCGCGAGGCGATCGAAGTGGCGATCGTTCGCAAGGCCTGCGAGGTGGTGAGTCCTACCGACATCGACGCGCTGCGCAACATCGTCGTCCGCCAGAAGGCGGCGTATGAATCGGACGACCGCCCCAGCTTCTTCCGGCTGGACGAGGCGCTGCACCAGACGCTGGCGCGTTCGGTCGACTGCGAACAGGCCTGGCGGCTTCTGGAAAACCTCAAGGCCCAGATGGACCGGGTGCGCTATCTGTCCCTGCCCCTGGCCACGCCGATCGAGACCCTGATCACCCAGCACGAAGCCATTGTCGAGGCCGTGGCCGAAGGCACGCCCGATCTGGCCGAGGCCAGGATGCGCGAGCATTTGTCGGAAATCCTCAAATCGCTTCCCAAGATCGCCAGCGAACACAGCGAGATGTTCGTCGACTGATCCCACCGTTTCGCCGACCGCTTGGTTAAAAAAATCTTGCGGGCGCTCCCGGTATCAGAGTCAAATCAGCACTAGATTCCCAAGCCTAGAGAAAAATCTTTGCGCTATCTTTCGCGCACAAGATACGAGCCGACCGGAATTGCGGTTGGTTTCGATCCGGGCGCCTTAGCGCTCGCGGATGCCGATCACCGAAGGTGCAAGCTGCTCTTCAGGCGATCATCGTCCGAAACGACAAGGCGCGAGGGACACCTCCCCCCAATTGTTCCGCGCGCCGACCATGAGAATTCGTTTCTCCTTGCCCCCGCCCCCATCGGGCTTTGGAGAATCGGATGGGCCGGATCTTCCGGTTCTTGACCTTCGACACACGCATGCCACCTGCGCCCCGCTTCGGCGGGGCGCTTTTTCATGATCATGCGAGACGCGGCCCCGTGTCGTAGGCAAACGAGCTTCAGTTCCGGGTCATTTTGCTGTAAATTCCCCTGCGTTGTGTCTGTATCCAACAAATGGAGGCGAAACATGACAAGAGGATGCAATAATATCCGAAATATAACCCATGCCGGAAACATCGAGAAAACTTTCCCCACTCCTGATTTCGGCGGGTTCGTCATGGGCGCAGCCCTGTTTGCGGCAATGACGCTGGGTGCCGTCACCTCTGCGGAGGCCCGGATCGTCTGCTTTCCCGATCATCCGGTGACCTATGTCCATGAGGGCATAACGGACATTCCCTGGGAGCAGATGAAGGACGGCGCCCGCAACAACTGGACACGCAAGGTCTGGGATGAACTCGGCGGCGAATGGGCCGACTGGCCCTGGGACAAGGCAAGGGATCGGTCCATGGAATGCGGCGATACCGATTCCGGCACCCGGAAATGCGTCCTGACGGCCATTCCCTGCAGGGTGAACTGAACCGGCGCCGAAGCGCGCACCACGCCATTGGCTGGCCCTTCGAGCAGGGCGCTCCGGGCTTTCGGCCCCGAAATTTCTCCACCGAAACGGTTTTGCGCCGGGGCGAAGCCTGTTGACGGTCCTCAGTTGTCGCCCATCTTCAGCGCCTGGATAAA
>CAZKTH010000157.1:0-8179 GCA_964555575.1 uncultured Devosiaceae bacterium
ACGCCTCGCACTGGATTCCCGCTTTCGCGGGAATGACGAAGAGGTATTTGGCGGACCCGCCTGCACGCGACGAAGAGGTATTTGGCGGGTCCGCCTGCACGCGCCGCCAAGCGACGCGAAATCCATCGATAGGTCCCGCCGCCTTGCCAAGGTGTCGGCCAGCGCCGAAACTGGACGCCGCTGACGAGGTGAGGGGGAAAGCCGATGCAGCCGATACGCCGGAGCGAGAAGGGCGGACACACGATCTATATGGACGTCGGTGTCTGGTACGATCGCGAGACGGACCACATTCATCTGACGGTGCCGGGTTCGGAGTGGTTTCACACCACGATCAACAACCATCCCGGCTCCAAGCGCTACCATGCCAACCTCTTCGCCAAGCTGGCGCGTGCCCTGAAGGAAGTCGGTGCGCCAAATCCGGAGGTCGTTCCCGAAGAGGACGACGAAGAGCCCCGGTTCCTGTAGATGGTTTTGCCCGCTAAAATCCGGAAGGCCCGCTTCGATTTTCGGACGACCACAATTACGATCCGGCGCAAGTTTGGCTGAGATTAACGGCGCGTGACCTTTCCGGTTGCGCGCGTTTGTGCGTGTGGAGGCGCAAAATGACCGGACCTCTGGCTCCGACCCCGCCGATGGGGTGGAACTCGTGGAACAGTTTCGCCACGACGATCACCGAGGATCAGGCGCTGGAAGTGGCGGCGATCATGGCCGAAAAGCTGCTGCCGTTCGGCTATGACGTCTTCACCATCGACATCCAGTGGTACGAGCCGGGCGCCAGGAGCTACGAGTATTCGGCAGAACCGCAGACGGCGATGGATGCCTGGGGCCGCTGCGTGCCGGCGCCCAACCGCTTTGCTTCGGCGGCGAACGGGCAGGGGTTCGCCGGGATCGCGCAAAAGGTCCATGCCCTCGGGCTCAAATTCGGCATCCACGTCATGCGCGGCATTCCGCGCCGGGCGGTCAGCGAGAATCTGCCGGTGCTCGGCGCCGCGGTGACGGCGCGTGACATCGCCGATACCGAAAGCGTCTGTTCGTGGAACCCGGACATGTACGGCCTGGACATGTCAAAGCCGGGTGCTCAGGCCTATTACGATTCCCTTTTCGCCCTTTATGCCGGATGGGGCGTCGATTTCATCAAGATGGACGACATGAGCCGGCCCTACGACGCCCACGCGGCCGAGATCGAGGCGGCGCACGCCGCCATCGAAAAGACCGGGCGGAAGATGATCCTTTCCCTGTCGCCGGGGGAAACCCCGGTGAGCCGCGGCGAACATGTGCGTGCGCATGCCCAGATGTGGCGGATCAGCGACGATCTCTGGGACGACTGGGCGCTTCTGGAGGCCCAGTTCACCCGCCTCGAGAACTGGAACGCGTTTCGCCGCGACGGCGCCTGGCCCGATCCCGACATGCTGCCGCTCGGACGGCTGGCGCTCGGCGAACGCGACAGCCTTCTGACGCCGGACGAGCAGCAGACGCTGATGACCCTCTGGGCCATCACCCGTTCGCCGCTGATCATGGGCGGGGACCTCAGGCATCTCGACACGGCAACGCTGAAGCTTCTGACCAATCGCGAGGTCATCGCGCTCGACCAGAACAGCACCGACAACCGGCCGCATTTTCTGTTGGACGGGGCGCGGTTCTGGACGGCGCAGGAGCCGCAAGGCGGCGATTTCCATCTCGCCCTGTTCAACACCACCGACAAGCCGAAACAGGTCGGCTTTCCGCTGGCGCGGCTCGGGCTCGCCTCGGTTGCCGGGGTGCGCGATCTCTGGCAGGGAAGGGAACTGGGGCCGGCATCGGAATGGATCACGGCGCGCCTGCCGGCGCATGGCAGCGCCCTTTATCGGCTGAAGGCGGGCTAGTGTCCTTCGGGTTTTGACGAAAGCGGTGCCCCTTGCGTCCCTTCACCTTGGGCGGATCGGCTCCGATCACCGCCCATGGTCCCAGCCATGACAAAGCCTGATTGGCAGCGCCGCCACTTTGCTGGCAAATAGCGCCGGACAGAATGGGAAGACAGGTGATGGTCGAGCCGGCCGAAATCAGCAGCGAGGAACGACGCAAGGGTGCGACGGCGGCCATCGGCGCCTACGGCATATGGGCGCTGTTCCCGCTGCTGTTCCGGCTGCTCGACGCGGTGTCGCCGCTGATGGTGATCGTCCACCGCATCGTCTGGTCCTTCCTTCTGGTCGGCATCATCTTGTGGCAGCGACACCGGCTGAAGGAAGTGCGCGAGGCGCTCAGGGTGCCGAAAACGATTCGGTCCATGGCGATCTCGGCGGTTCTGCTGTCGGTCAACTGGCTGATATTCGTCTGGGCCGTGCACAACGACCAGGTGCTCGAGGTCAGTTTCGGCTATTTCATCAACCCGCTGGTTTCGGTCGCCATCGGCATGGTGCTTCTGGGCGAAAGGCTGAGCCGGGGCCACGCCATCGCCCTGGTCATCGCGATTGTCGCGGTCGGCATCATGGCAACTGGCATTTCCAGTCTGCCGCTGGTCAGCCTCGGTCTTGCCTTTTCCTTCGGATTCTACGGCTATTTCCGCAAGACGGCGGCGGTCGGCTCGGTGCCGGGGCTCTTCGTCGAGACAATGGTGCTCATGCCATTCGCGCTCCTCTATCTCGCCTTTTCGGTCGCCAGCGAAGGTGCGGGGCCGCTTGCCGATCCGTGGCTGTTCGGCTGGCTCATCTTCACCGGCCCGGCGACCTCGGTGGCGCTGATCCTGTTCGCCTTTGGCTCCAAGCGCCTGAGACTGGCGAGCGTCGGCATGTTCCAGTACATCGCGCCTTCAGGGCACTTCCTGCTCGCCATTTTCGCCTTTGGCGAACCGCTCAACACCATCCAGCTCATCAGCTTCGCGCTGATCTGGCTGTCGCTCGGCGTCTTCACCGCGGATTCGCTGATGCGCACCCGGCAGACCCAGCCCGGTTCGGCACGCGCCTAGCCGCACGCGAAAACATGGCATTTAAATTAAACCGGGCTTGACCGCTTTACTGCGGGTGCAGGTCGCTCTGTCAGAGTGCACAAAGGCAAAAGCTGGGGAGAATTTTGATGTCCGATATCGCGTCCGTGCCGAACGCGTTTTCCTCCTTCCGCGTTCTTCAGGGCGAAGCGAGCGCGTCCGAGACCGAGCAGCTGTTCCGCAACATGGCGGCTCTGTTTTCCATCACTTCGGAGCGCTGCGACGACCAGCAGGTCGCCCAATATGATGCCGTGCTGTGCCAGCTTGCCGATCTGGTGGAAACCGAAGCGCGCCTCCACGTCGCCAAGATCCTGTCGCCGCTCGACCGCGCCCCCGGCGGGGTGGTGGTCAAGCTGGCGCATGACGAGATCAGGGTGGCCCGGCCGCTGCTGGAATTCTCCAAGATCCTTTCCGACGACGATCTCATCGACATCGTTTCTTCGACCAGCGAGGACCACCGCGTCGCCATTGCCGGCCGCACCTTTGTCGGTGAGCGCGTCGGCGACGCTATTGCCGAGCATGGCGGCAGGGAATCGATGGACCGGCTGGTCAAGAACGAGTCGGCGCAGCTTGGCACCTTCGCCCTTGGCAAGATGGTCGAGCGGGCCGCCAGTGACGGGGAAATGGCCAAGAACCTGCGCGGTCGCGGCGATATCGACTGGGGCAAGGTCGGTTCCGCCATCGGTTCGGCCGGCCAGCGCGTTCTCGACAATCTCGGCCTGACCTCCAAATCGTCAAAGCCGGACGCCATGTCGAGCGCCAAGGCCATCGCCTATGGCCGTATCAGGAACCGCGCCGGCTTTTCCGCCCAGGAATGGCGGCTGGCCTGGAACCAGGTCAAGGCGCTTGCCGATCGCGAACAGATCGACATGCGCACGCTCGCCCGCTTTGCCCGCTTCGGTTATGGCCATCATGTCGCCTCGAGCCTCACGATGATGCTCAACGTGCCGGCGGAAGTGCTGCTCAAATGGCTGTCGACCCAGGACTATGTAGCCGTGACGATTTCCTTGCGCGCCATGGGCATGGATCCGGAAATTGTTGCCCCGGTCTTCGGTGCCCTGCCATGGCGCGATGCCCCGAGCAAGGACGAGATCAACCAGGTGCTGCAGCGTTTCGAGGCGTTGAGCTCGGACGAGGCACGCGGGATTTTCCGGCTCTGGCGGGCTCACGCCTTCCGCAAGAAGACCAGCGCCTAGGCCGCCGAAGCCTGACGGCGCCGGAAAAGATCACGAAAGGCCGTCCGCAAGGGCGGCCTTTCGCTTTCCTCATCATTGCCATTGGACGAACGCCGGACAGGCGCGCGGTTTCCGCTGGACTACAACGCCGGAATAGATATAAAGATATCTTTATATCTAATGGATAGCCGCGTGCGCGAAGCGGAAAAGTGGTATTTCCTTTTCCTGAACACGCTCTGCTGAGGGGAAAACATGGCCCGGCTCGCCGACCTGATCGCGACGCTCAAGGCGGCGAGCGAGCCGACGCGCTTGCGCATGCTGGCGCTTCTGGCCCAGGGCGAATTGTCGGTCAAGGACGTCACCGACATTCTCGGCCAGAGCCAGCCGCGGGTGTCGCGGCATCTGAAGCTTCTGGCCGATGCCGGCCTTGCCGAGCGCCACGCCGAAGGGGCCTGGGCCTATTATCGCCTGAACGACGACGCCTCGGGCGAGGTGCTGGTCCGCGCCATGCTGGCCCGGCTCGATCACGACGATCCGGTCGTGGTCAACGATCGCAACAAGCTGACGGCGATCCGCGCCGCCCATGCCGCCCGTGCCGCCGCCTATTTCGCCACCATCGCCAAGGACTGGGACGCGGTCAGGAGCCTGCACGTTCCCGAGACCGAGATCGAGGCGGCGATCCTTGAGATCGCCAGGTCCCGCAGGCTCGACAAGGTCGTCGATCTGGGCACCGGCACCGGGCGGATGCTGGAACTGCTGGCGCCGTTCTACCGCCACGGCCTCGGCGTCGATTCGAGTCGCGAGATGATCGCGGTCGCCCGCGCCAAACTGTCGGCGGCCGGGGTCGGGCACGCCCAGATCCGTCAGGCCGACATCGCCGATCCGATCGAGGCGGGGGAGGGCGCCGATCTCATCGTGCTGCACCAAGTGCTGCACTATATCGAGGAGCCGGGGGTCGTCATCGGCAACGCCGCGCGGGCGCTCAGACCGGATGGGCTGATCCTGATCGTCGATTTCGCTCCCCACGCCCGCGAGGTCTTGCGCCTCGAACACGCCCATCGCCGGCTCGGCCTGTCGCGGGCGCAGATGCAGACCTGGGCCGAGGCGGCCGGGCTCGAAATGACCGAGGCACGCGAATTCGCCAACAGCAAGACCCCGGACGGGCTGACCGTGTGCCTGTTCGCGCTCGCCCGGGCAACCGAACACAAGGAGGCGTGAGCATGTCCGACCCCGCATCCTCCATCCATTTCAGCTTCGAATTCTTTCCGCCCAAGACCGACGAAGCCGAGGACCGATTCTGGGGCACGCTGCATCGCCTGGCGCCCCTGAAGCCGGATTTCGTCTCGGTCACCTATGGCGCCGGCGGCTCGACCCGCGAGCGCACCCTCAGGATGGTTTCCAAGATCACCCACGAGACCGGCATTGCGACGGCGGCGCATCTGACCTGCGTCGGCGCCTCGCGCCAGGAGGTCAACGAGGTGGTGCGCTTCTATGAGGAGGCCGGGATCTCCCGCATCGTCGCCTTGCGGGGCGATCCGCCGGAAGGGATCGGGGCGCCCTTCGTCGCGCATCCCGACGGCTACAGAAGCGGCGCCGACCTGGTTGCCGGCATCATGGCCCTGGGCGATTTCGACGTCTCGGTCGCCGCCTATCCGGAAAAGCATCTGCAAAGCCCCGACTGGGACGCCGAGATCGACAATCTCAGGCGCAAGATCGACGCCGGTGCCAAACGGGCGATCACCCAGATGTTCTTTGCCAATGCCGATTTCTATCGCCTCAGGGACCGGGCGGCGGCGGCGGGGGTCGCGGCGCCGATCATTCCCGGCATCCAGCCGATCCATTCCTTCAAGCAGGTCTCGAATTTCGCCGGCCGCTGTGGCGCCGCCATTCCGGACTGGCTGAGGGCGCGGTTCGAAGGGCTGGAAGCGGGCGATCCGGCCCATGCCGAGGCTGCGACCGAGGTGCTCGACCGCCAGGTCGAGGATCTTTACCAACATGGTGTCAAGGACTTCCACATCTTCACCCTCAACCGTGCCAACCTCATCCTGCCGCTGGCCGAACGGTTGAAAAGGCTGGCGCAATAGGTGTGGGAACACGCGCCTGACCACATTGCCGCCACGTTCGCACCGGATGTCTTCAAGGCGCGGGGGCGTGAAGATTTCGAGGTGGCCGATGCGGAAACGGCTTTCCGGTGCGCTGGCATGGGGTGCGCTTCTTCTCATTATCGGTATTCCCGGTGCCGACATGCTGGGCCGGCAGGCGCAGACGGCGGATAGCGCATCCACGAGTCCGGCAACCGCTGCGGATGCGAACGGCGCGCCGGCCTGGCAATCGGCGGCCAATGACGGTTCGGGCGACGTGTTCGGCCCGTCGCCGGCCGGGGTGGAAAACGCCGCGCCGCCATCGCTCGGGACCCTGCCTGCCAACGGCACTGGCGATGGTGCACAAACCGAGGCCGACGCCGGCGCGCGATCGATCGTGACCATCGATACGGCAACCCATCTGCCCGACGTGATCTTGCTGTCCGGGGCGCCGACACCCTCTGCCACTCTGCCATCCGTTCTCGATCTCGCCGATACGCCGGATGCCGTCGAAACCCTGCCTGCCGACCCCGCGGTCATCGATGCCGACTCGCCGCCGGATATGGCGATGACCGAGACCGCTTCGGCGCCGGCCACCCGCGCGGCCGAAATCGCGGCGCGGGTACGCGACGTGCTTTTTTCGGGATCGCCGGCCACGAACATGGAATTGCAGGCGTCGACGGACGCCACGCTCGTCATGACCGAGGCAACCGAGCCCGTTCCCTATCCGGCGCCAGCCATCTGGCGGCCGGAGGCACCGGCGGGCATTGCCGTGGCGATGCCGGAAGAGCCGACACCGGAGATCAGGCCGGACAACGCCGTGTTCTTCAATGACTGGACCGGCGTGCCGTCGCGAACCACGGCAACGTTGCCAGGGCGCTTTTAGCTCGCCACCCGGTCTTTTGCCGCAGAGGCGGGCGTCGGATTTGCCTTTTGTCCCGTCTGCGGACATTGTGCGCCCCGTCCGGAGCGGTCCGTCCGGGATGAGCCCGGGCGTCCGCTCCAGTCTTTAGGCCGCAAATCCGGACGGAAAACCGGTTTCCACCCTACCTGGATTTGCTCGGATGAGGGCGCCATGGCGATCTGGCAATCCATCGGCGAAGTGGTCGGCTCGTTCACCCGGCGCACCGGCCTGGCCGGGTCGCTGGCCAATACGTTCGACCCGGACAACTGGCTGCCGGGCGGGCACGAGGCCGCCTTCACCATCGCGCTCATCGCCCTGAGCGCCAAGATGGCCGTCGCCGACGGCGTGGTGACCGCCACCGAGATCGCTGCCTTCCGCAGCCTGGTCGAGATTCCGTCCGGTCAGGAAGACCATGTCGAAAAGCTGTTCGAACTGGCCCAGCAGGACGTCGCCGGCTTCGAATCCTATGCCCGCAAGATCAGGCGCCGCTTCGCCGACAGGCCGGACATGCTCGAACATGTGCTCGACGCCCTGTTCCAGATCGCCGCCGCCGACGGGCTGATCCACGAGGCCGAACTCGATTATCTCAAGACGGTCAGCGACATATTCGGTTTCGATGATGCACGGTTCGAACAGATTGTCGCCCAGCACCTGGTTGGAGCCAGCGGTGACAATCCCTATCATGCTCTCGGTCTCAGTCCCGACGCGACCGATGAGGAGGTCCGGCGGGTCTATCGTCTTCTGGCGCGCGAAAACCATCCCGACCGCCTCGTCGCCAAGGGCGTGCCGCCCGAGATGATCAGAATGGCGACGGCACGCATGTCGGCGATCAATGCCGCCTATGAGACGATCCGGCGGCAAAGAGGGATGTAGACGGCCAGAGCGTTTTCAGGCGAAGTGGATACCGGTTGGCCGGTTCGAAAACGCGACCACTCGATAACCTGGAGCTGCCGTTCCGATTCCATCAGAACGGAAAATGCTCCAGAGCATCGTGGGCAAAGTGGGTCCCGGTTTTGCGCCAACCGAGGACCGACCCGAAGGAACGGATCGTGCCGGCGGC
>CAZKTH010000158.1:0-8165 GCA_964555575.1 uncultured Devosiaceae bacterium
AAATCGTAGCCGAAGGCGCCGAACATGATCGGCAGGGCGATGAAGAAGGTGAATTCCATCGCCGAGCGCTTGTCCGTGCCGAACAGCAGCGAGCCGACGATGGTCGCGCCGGAACGGGAGACGCCGGGAATGAGCGCCAGCATCTGGAACAGGCCGATGATCAGGCTCAGATGCCAGGGATAGGTGTAGATGTCGGTATAGCGCGGCTTCAGGGGCAGCCGGTCGATGACGAGAAGCACGAGGCCGCCGATCAGCAGCATCCAGCAGATCAGTGCCGGGCTTTCGTAAAGCACACCCTGGATGAAGTCGTGGCCGATCAGGCCGACGATGGCGGCCGGAATGGAGGCGAGGATCACGTTGAGCGCGAACAGCCAGGCGCCCTTTTTGCCCTTGAGGGCATCCACGATCAGTTCGCCGAGTTTCCTGAAATAGACGGTGACGACGGCGAGAATGGCGCCGAACTGGATCATCACCACGAAGGCGTCCGACACGGTGAGACCGAAGAAGTGCTCGGCGAGCAGCATGTGACCGGTCGACGAGACGGGCAGGAACTCCGTCAGACCTTCGATGAAACCTTGAACAATCGGCACAAAAAGACCTTGATCGGCGCTCATTTCATCTCCTATCCAAAGGTGACCGCCTTAAATTGACGCCACGCTTCTAGCCTGTTTCGGTTCGAAGGGTAAGGCGCAAACCGGGAAGCTCGTCCGATCAGAATGCCCACACTTTTGCAGCACCGACTCGATCCCGCTTGCCGGTTCATCCGGCTGATGCTCGGCGAATACGGCATCGATCCCACGCTTGAGGATGTCAGCCTCTGGAAGCGCGAAGGAAGGCTGACCGATATCGATCCGGCCGCCACCGTGCCGCTTTTGATCGAGGAGGGCATGCCGCCGCTCATCGGCCCGACGGCGGTGATGCAGCATGTCGAAACGCGCTACGCTCCTTCGCAGGTCGCCGGCCTTGTCCCGCTTGACGCGCCGGTCAGGGGCGAGATGTGGCGGCTCTATGACTGGGTGACCATGCGCCTCAACGACGAGGTGACCCGTTACGTGATCGAGGAAAAGATCGGCAAGCGCGAACTGAAACAGGGCGCCCCCGACCCCTCGGCGCTGAGGGCCGCCAAGGCCAATCTTTCCGAGCACCTGCAGTATTTCGCCTATCTGCTGGCCACAAGGCGCTGGCTCGCCGGCCCGGAGCTGTCGCTGGCCGACTTCATCCTCGCCGCGCATCTGTCGGCGCTCGACTATCTCGGCGACGTTCCCTGGGAAGCGCATGAGGAGGTACGGAACTGGTTCGCCCGGCTCAAATCGCGCCCGGCCTTCCGGCCGCTGCTCGGCGATCGCATCGTCGGCATGCTGCCCTCGAAATCCTACGCGGATCTCGATTTCTGATATCCGGAGCGTGCGCGGGAAAAGTGGATCACGGTTTTCCGGTTCGAACACGCGACACCATGAGGAGCTCGACCATGCGTTTTGATGCCGTCAAAACAAAGCATGGTCCCGACACGGCAGCTCTGGTTGCCGAGTTGAAGGAACGGGCGGCGGCCCTGGGTTTCGACGCCTTCGGCATTGCCCGTGCCGATTCGCGCCCCGATCTGCCGGCAAAGCTCGCCGAGGCCCTGAAAAACGGCTGGCACGGCGAAATGGACTGGATGGCCACGACCGAGACGCGGCGAAAGGCGCCACGCGGTCTCTGGCCGGAAGCGCAGTCGGTCATCATGGTCGGCATGAATTACGGTCCGGCCGAGGACCCGTTGCCGCTGCTGCAGAAGCGGGAAAAGGGCAATGTCTCGGTCTATGCCCGCAATCGCGACTATCACGACATCATCAAGGGCAGGCTCAAGGAGCTGGCAGGCCTCCTGGCGCGGCGGAGCGGCGCCGGGGTCAAGGTCTTCGTCGACACGGCGCCCTTGATGGAAAAGCCGCTGGCCGAGGCGGCGGGCATCGGCTGGCAGGGCAAGCATACCGTCCTGGTTTCGCGGCAGTTCGGCTCCTGGCTGTTCCTCGGCGCCATTCTGACCTCGGCCGATCTGCCGGCCGATACGCCGCCGGCCGAAAGCTGCGGCTCATGCACCCGCTGTCTCGATATCTGTCCGACCCGGGCCTTTCCGGCGCCGTTCCAGCTCGATGCGCGAAAATGCCTCGCCTATCTCAACAACGAGCACAAAACCCAGATCCCGCGTGCCTATCGCGCCTTGATGGGCAACCGCATCTATGGCTGCGACGACTGTCTCGCCATCTGCCCGTGGAACAAGTTCGCCTCCGAAGCGCGCGAGGCGAAACTGCGGGCGCGTACCGATCTCGAGGCACCGGATCTTGCCGATCTGGTCACGCTCGACGATTCCGGCTTTCGCAAGCTTTTTGCCGGCTCGCCGGTCAAGCGCATCGGCCATGTGCGCTTTTTGAGAAATGTCCTGATCGCCATCGGCAATTCCGCCGCGCCGCGGCTTCTGCCCCATGTCGAGGCGCGGCTGACCGATCCCGAAGCGCTGATCCGTGGCGCCGCCATCTGGGCCTTTCGCCGGCTTGCGCCCGACGATCGGGTCGCCGCCTTGCGCGCCGCGCAACTGCCCGAGGAACACGACCGGGAGGTGGCGGGCGAATGGGACGGCGAACTGGTGCCGCCGCTTGAGGGTTGAGTTCTGATGGATCTTTTCGTTTTCGGTTTCGGATTTTCCTCGCGCGCCGCCCTTAGGGCGCTGCGGCAGACATTGGGTCCGGACCTCACCGTCGCCGGTACGAGCCGCAGCGCCGAGCGTTCGCAGGCGTTGGCTCTGGAAGGCGCCACTGTGCATGTCTTTGACGGCACGGCACCCGGCGAAAGCCTGAAACGGGCGCTCGGCGCGGCGAGCCATGTCGTGATCTCCATTCCGCCGGACGCGGCGGGCGATCCGGTGCTCCGGCATCATGGCGACGATCTCGTGCGTGCCGGGGCGCTCGACTGGCTGTGCTATTTTTCCACCATCGGCGTTTATGGCGATCATCAGGGCGGCTGGATCGACGAGACGATGGAGGCGCAGCCGCGCAGCCCCCGCTCGCGCTGGCGGGTCGAGGCCGAAAACGCCTGGCGGGACTTTGCCGAAAAAAAAGGCGTGCTGCTGCTGATCCTGCGGCTTGCCGGCATTTACGGGCCGGGACGCTCCGCCTTCGACAAGCTCGAAGCCGGCACCGCCCGCTGCATCGTCAAAAAGGGTCAGGTCTTCAACCGCATTCATGTCGCCGATATCGGCCGGCTCACCGCGCTTGCCGCACAAAAAAGGCTTGCCGGCACCTTCAATCTCGCCGATGACGAGCCGGCACCGCCGCAGGAGGTCACCGCCTTCGCCGCCGCACTGATGGGCGTCGACCCGCCGCCGGAAGAGGCTTTCGAGACGGCGGAGATGAGCGAGATGGCGCGCAGTTTCTATTCGGACAACAAGCGCGTCTCCAATGCCGCGCTCAAACGGGCGCTCGGCATCGAACTCGACTATCCGACCTATCGGCAGGGGCTGGGCGCGATCTTCGAAGGACTGAACCGATGACCGACCTCACGCCCGGCCCGGCGCCGGCGCCCGTAACGCTCGAAGGCCGGTATTGCCGACTCGAACCGTTGGCGGCCCATCATGCCGAAACGCTCTATGCCGCCATCGCCGGCCCGGACCTGGTCGCGCGCTATCGCTACATGACCGATGCGCCACCCGCCGACGCCGCGGAGCACTGGCGGTGGGTCGCCGCGGCGGTTGCGGATCGGGTCAACCTCCATTTCGCCCTCATCGACCGCGAGACCGGACGCTGCGGCGGCCGTCAGGCCCTGCTGCGCATCCGTCCCGAACATCGTTCGGTGGAAATCGGCAATGTGCTCTGGGGTCGGGGCGTCGCCCGCACCCGCATCGCCACCGAGGCGCTGTTCCTGACGGCGCGTCATGTCTTCGAGGATCTCGGCTATCGCCGTTTCGAATGGAAGTGCAACGATCTGAATGCCCCCTCGAAGCGGGCGGCGATCCGTTTCGGCTTCCGTTTCGAAGGCGTCTTCCGTCAGGACATGATCGTCAGGGGCGCCAATCGCGACACCGCCTGGTTCTCCATGCTCGATGGCGAATGGCCGGTGCTGAAAAGGACTTACGAAACCTGGTTGGCGCCGGAAAATTTCGACGCAGACGGGGAAGCGAAGACGCGGCTGGGGACGCGTCGGTAGGCGGAAGCCTCCGGCATAGGCCATGGCCCCGTCATTGCGAGCAGCGCAAGTGACGAAGCAGTCCAAGCGGCCAAAACTCCTGAGATTGCCGCGCGCCCTTCCGGCGCTTGCAGTGACGCGTGAATGCACTACGCCTCGACCAGCCGCCTGACCGTTTCCTTGAGCCGCGCAAGATCCTCCGGCCGCGACAGGCGGTGGTCGCCGTCGGGCACCAGGGTGAAGCTGACCGGATCGAGGGCCAGGTGGCTCAAAAGCTTCAGCGCATGGCTGACCGGCACGTCGGTGTCCCTGCCACCCTGCAGGATGGCAACCGGGCAGCCGGTGACGATCGAGCCCTTGCCCATCATGAGGTGACGGGTGCCGTCGACGATCAGCTTTTCGGTCAGCACATAGGGCTCGTCCGAATAGTCCGAGGGCTGTTCGATCCGCCCTCTGGCGTGCAGGTCGTGCAATTGCTCCGGCGAGAAGGTGGCGCGCATCAGATCCTCGGTCATGTCGGTCGCCGGGGCGATCAGGACCAGCGCCCTGACCTGGTTCTCGCCGCGGGCCCGCAGCGCCTTGTTGACAAGAAGCGCCAGCCAGCCGCCCATCGACGAACCGACAACGATCTGTTCACCCGTCGTCAGGGCGAAGACGGCCAGGGCCTCCTCGAGCCAGCGCGAGATGGTGCCGCCCTCGAAATCGCCGCCCGAAACCCCGTGTCCGGAATAGTCGAACCGGGTGACCATCAGGCCCATTTCGGCGCCGAGAGCGTCGAGCGCCGCGGCCTTGGAGCCGGTCATGTCCGACTTGAAACCGCCGAGCCAGAATAGGCCTGGAGCGCTCCCGGGACGCCTGAGAACCGCGATCACGCGCCGCGCCGCGTCTTCGCCAACGAAAATTCGCTGCTCGTTCATCCGCTTATCCCTTCCGGGCGCAATTCGACGCGCTTACAGTTGACTTCACAAAGTGAAGACACGATTCTAGAAAGGCTTCCACCCAAAGGATCAAACAGCAGAAGGATCCCGCACCATTCGTCGCCCCATGAGACCCGTGGCGCCCCAGAAAGATGGGCCGCCCTCCAACGAGGATATCACCGCCCCGCAAGTCCAGCTGATCGATGCCGAAGGTACAAACAGAGGCGCAGTCGGAACGCCGGAAGCCTTGGCCATGGCCCGCGAAGCCGGACTCGACCTCGTTGCCATTTCTCCCAATGCCACCCCTCCGGTCTGCAAGATTCTCGATCTCGGGAAGTTCAAATATGCCGCCCAGAAAAAGGCGGCCGAAGCCCGCAAGAAGCAGAAGGTCATCGAGGTCAAGGAAATCAAGATGCGCCCGAACATCGACATCCACGATTACGAGGTGAAGATGCGCTCGGTCATCAAGTTCCTCGAGGACGGCGACAAGGTGAAGGTCACCATGCGCTTCCGCGGCCGCGAGATGGCGCATCAGGACCTTGGCCTCGAGCTCTTGCACAAGGTCCGTGACGAAGCCGAGACCCTGTCCAAGGTGGAAATGACCCCGCGGTCGGAAGGCCGTCAGATGGTCATGGTGCTCGCGCCCAAATAGACCCGGATGAACATTTGCGCGGCCGGAACCGTTTCCGGCCGATGCAATCCGTCGTACCCGTCGCGGCCGCAGCTGTTGCGGCGGCGCATGGCTGCTGGCCGTTCAAGTACAGTTTCGTATTGCCGGCGTGGCGGCCAGTCCGCTGCTGCCGGAATTTTTCTGGTGCGCTTCGGGATTTTCCGCCCATTTCTCGGAAAAGTGCACAAATACGCTGCTCCGCTTAGTCTTTTTTTACCCCGTTTGCCGTATCAGGAAAACCGATCTGGCATTTTGGGGACGGGAAATGGCAAGCGATAGCAGTTCGAAGCCAGCCTCGATTTTTTCGCGGCTGCCTCATAGTCTCGGTTTTATCTTGCCTCTGATGATGATCGGGCTGACCGTACTGGGGTCGGTGGCGGTCGGGGTGGCTGCCTTCGGCTTTGCCCGCTCCGCGCTTGAAGATGCGGGCCGGACCCAGCTTTCCGTGCAGGCGGACACGAATCGCAAGATCTTCGACATGTCGACAGCACGCGCCGTGGCCGATCTCGAGACGCTTGCCTCGGGCGCGGCGACCAAGCAGGCGCTGACCGACCTTTCGACCATGATCGATGCCCTGCCGCAGGACATTCCCAAGGTAAAGGCGTTCTTCCAGAAGGGCGAGACGGTGGACGAACGCGCCGCCGAAACCGGTGACGGCAGCGGCTCGATGTATGCCTATCGGCACGTCGGCTTCCATGGCGGCGTCTTCTCGGCCTGGAAGAGCGGCGGCTATGGCGACATCTATCTCGTCAATGCCGCGGGCTATGTCGTGTACTCGGTGACCAAATCGGCCGATTTTCTCCTGACGGTCAACGATGACACTGCCGTGGGCACTGGTCTGGCCGAAGCGGTTGCCGCCGCCGCGGCAGCCGAATCCGGCACAAATGCCGTTTCCGACTACAAGTCCTATTCCCTCAACGATGGCATGCCGGCCCTGTTCCTGGCGCGCGCCGTACGTGGCACCAAGAAGGATCCGGAGGAGATCATCGGCTATGCGGTGATCCGACTCGATGCCGGGTTCTTCGACGCCATTCTCAACAGCAGCGACGAGACCGAAGGCAGCGGCCAGTCCTTCCTGATCGACGGCAAGGGCAGGGTTTTGAGCGACATGCCGCTCGCCTCCGAGCCGACGGCACTCAACATGTCGATTGACAATGCCAGCCTTGCCGGCGCCACGACGGGCAACGGCCAGGTCGAGGCCACCCGTGTCGATGCCGGGGGCGTTTCCCAGCTTTCGGTTGCCGAGCCGGTCCAGTTCCTCGGCAAGCACTGGGCCATCGTCGTCGAGCGGTCCCAGAACGATGTCATGGGCGCGGTCAATTCGATCTTCATGGCCATGCTGATCGCAACGGCAGTGGTCATTGCCCTGGCGAGCATCGTTGGCATCCTCGTTTCCCGCTCGATCACCCGACCGGTGACGCGTTTGACCAGGACCATGGAAGCGCTGGCCTCCGGCGCGCTCGACACCGAGGTCAAGGGCATCGAGGGCCGTAACGAGATCGGCGCCATGGCGCGGGCGGTCGAGGTGTTCAAGCAGAACAGCCTCAGGATTGCCGAACTGAACGAGGAAACGCAGAGCCACCTCGAAAAGGCGGCGGATTATCAAGGACAGATCGCCGCGATCAAGAAGTCGCAGGCGGTGATCTCGTTCGACCTCGACGGCACCATCCTTGACGCCAACGAGAACTTCCTGAAGGCGATGGGCTATCGGCTGGAAGAGGTCAAGGGCCGGCATCACTCCATGTTCGTGACGCCCGAATTCGCCCAGAGCGCCGAATACCGGCAGTTCTGGCAGGCATTGCGCAATGGCGAATACCAGGCGGCCGAATATCTGCGGATCGGCAAGGGCGACAGGCAGGTGTGGATCCAGGCGAGCTACAATCCCATCCTCGATCTGAATGGCAAGCCCTACAAGGTGGTCAAGTTTGCCACCGATATCACCGGGCGCAAGCACGCCATGCAGGAACTGAGCGAAAGCCTGGCACTTCTGGCCGAAGGCAACCTGAATGCCTATATCGACCAGCCGTTCATCGACGAGTTCGAGAACGTTCGCGCGGCGCTGAACCAGACGGTGGAGCGGCTCGTCGACATTGTCACCCAGCTCCGCCAGACCTCGCGCGGCGTCAAGAGCGCGACGGGCGAGATCCTTTCGGGCGCCAACGACCTTTCCGAGCGCACCACCAAGCAGGCGGCGACGATCGAGGAGACGTCGGCGGCGATGGAGCAGCTCGCCACTACGGTGATGGAGAACGCCAAGAAGGCCGGTACGGCCTCCGACCAGGCGCGGACCGCTTCGCAAACGGCCGAGGAAGGCGGCGAGGTGATGCATCAGGCCAACGAAGCGATGGAACGCATTTCGGCGTCGTCGTCCAAGATCTCCAACATCATCGGCATGATCGACGACATCGCCTTCCAGACCAACC
>CAZKTH010000159.1:0-8134 GCA_964555575.1 uncultured Devosiaceae bacterium
TTCCTGCACCCGCGATGCGACATAGTTGATGGCAATCGCCAGCGCGAAAAGCGCCATGATACCGGCGAGCGCGCTTTTCGGCGCGCCCGGCGCCATGCCGTGATCGATGGCATAACGGATGAGAAGCGGGATGGTCAGCTGCGCACCGGTAAAGGTGAGCACGGCCGCGACCGCGATCAGGACCTTGTGCCGGTAGGGCAGGACGAATTCCCAGATACGCCGCACCACCTTGCCGTCAAAGGCACGGCCGAAGATTTCCTCCTCGATCCGGGTCGAGCCGACCACGGCCCGGAGCTTTGGTCTGCCGTCGTCATGCGGATCGCGCGGTTCGCTAATATGCGTGTGGCTCATGGCGCGTCTCCCACCTCGTTCAGGACATCGCCTTCGGGTCGCATCTGCAGATCGTGCAGGGCTTTGTAGCGGCCGCCCAACGCCAAAAGCTCGTCATGCGAGCCTTGCTCGACGATGCGGCCGTCTTCGATGAAAAGGATGCGGTCGGCATGCATAAGGCTTGCCAGCCGATGCGCGATGATCAGTGTCACCCGGCCCTTGGCGTATTCCTTCATGGCGGAACGGATGCGGCTTTCCGTGCCGGCATCGATGGCGGCGGTGGAATCGTCGAAGATCAGGACCGCCGGCTCCGTCATCAGCGTGCGTGCGATCGTCAGGCGCTGCCGCTGCCCGCCGCTCAAGGAAACGCCACGCTCACCGACGATGGTTCCGTACTGGTTCGGCAGCCCGAGAACGTAGTCGTGCAGCTGCGCCGACTCGCTGACGCGGCGGATACGGCGATCCTCGGAATAGGGGGCGGCATAGGCGATGTTGTTCTCGATCGTGGTGGTGAACAGATAGCTGTCCTGCTGCACCACCGCCACGGCCCGCCGCACCGAGGCAAGCGTGACATTGCGGATGTCCTGGCCGTCAATGGTGATCGATCCTTCGTCGACATCGTAAAAGCGCGGGATCAGGTGGACGAGCGTGGTCTTGCCCGAGCCCGGCGGGCCGACAATGCCGATGGTTTCGCCGCGCTTGGCCGTGAAGCTGACGCTCGAAATGGCCCGCCTTCCGCCCGAGCCTTCATAGGCGAAGCCGACATTTTCCAGCCTGAGCGTGCCTTCGGTGATGGCGAGATCTCTGGCGCCCTGCTTGTCGGCGATCTCGACCGGCATGTCGAGCAAGAGGAACAGGCGCGCGCCGCAGGTCGAGGCGCGGGCATAGGCGTTGACCATCAGGCCGAGCTGGCGGACCGGCATCTGCAGGATGGTCATGAAGGTCAGGAACGTCGCCAATGTGCCGACGGTCATCTCGCCGCCCGCCACCCGCCAGCCACCGACCATCAGCACCAGCGCCATGGCGGCGAAGAAGACGAGGTTCATCGCCGAGGTGCTCTTGATCCGGACATTGATGCGCTCATAGCTCATTTTGAGGGCCGCCTTCGACTTCTCGTCGAATTTCGCCATCTCGTGATCCCAGGCGGCGAAGGCGCGCACGACCCGGATGCCGGCGAGGTTCTCCTCCATCACCTGGCTCAGTTCACCGAGCTTTTCCTGAAGGATGAGCCAGGTCTTCCTGAGGGTGAGCTGCATGACCGATGAGCGCCAGGCGGCGAACGGCACGAAGGAGAGCGCCAGCAGCCCGAGCACGATATCGGTCGACAACAGCAGGAAGGCGCCCAGGCCGATGAGCAGGAACAAAAGGATCGTGCGCACCAGCGCCGTCGAGAAATACATGCGCACGCCTTCCAGATCGAGCATGCCGACCGTGATCAGGTCGCCCGAATGGGTGCGGTCATGGAAGGTGTAGGGCAGGCGCTGGATCTTGTCGTAGATGGCGTTGCGCAGGTCGCGCGCCAGGGCGTGGCCGACCGATTCCGCCGCATAGTTCTGTATGAGCGTGAACAGGCCGCGCAGCACGCTGACGCCGAGCAGCATCAGCGCGACGGTGACGAGCGGGCCCGGATCGGCCGCGCCTCCCGTCATCTTCTGCGTGAGATCGACGGCGCGGCCGAGGATCATCGGAATGGACAGCTGCATCGAGACCGCCAGCACTGTCGCGACGATCGAAAGACCGGCGCGTCCCCAGTAGCGGAAGGCAAGCCGGGTGATGCGGGTCAGCGCACTCAGGCCCTGCTGCTGATCCACGGCGCCGGTGCGGCGGAAAACGCGTTCGGCCGCGGCATCGGCAGCCGCGCTGCTCGTATTCGTCATCGAATCGCTGCTGCAACCGGTCGGTTGCTGCCTCCTTGCCTTGTTCTGCGCGGTGCTGGGATCCGCAAGGGTGCTTCGGACTCCCGACCGGCCGTTTCGGCAGGCAGGATGGCGCGTGAAGGAATTGCGGATTGTCGCGCGGTGGCGAACCACCTCGGCGCAAGCCTAGATCAATGAGGTGCGTCCGTCGATCCCCGTGAATCGGATGGGCGAGGCCGAGCCTGTATCCGACGCGGCATCGCCGCGTGTCATGCCCGCCGGGGCACGAGGGTCAAAGACCGCAGGCTTTTCGGCCGGCTCAATCCGTCTTGCTGTCGTTCGCCTTTTCCGCCCGTGCAAACGACGCGTCCCGCATGCTGTCTGCGAGCCGGGCCGTCGCCTTGAGGCCGGCAATGGCATAGGCGGTCAGATAATCGGCCGTTGCCGTGGCGAATTCGGGTCGGAGTTCCAGTTGCGGAACCACGATCCGATAGGTTTCGGCATTGGAGGCGAACAGCAGCACGATGGGGCCGATCACATTCAGCATGCCCAGTCTGACCGCCGGATGATCCGGCGGCGCGCCCATGATCTCGCCGACCATGGAACTCATCAGCGCCAGACGTTTTGCGATCTGCCATTGCCCGGCGATTTCCGCCAGCGGCGAGGGCGAAATGAGTTCGCGGCCCAGAACGCGATACATCCAGGACGACGTCGCGTCGCCGGACAGATGCGTCACAACGACCTCCATCAGCTTGCGCAGCCGCGCTTCGGCCGCGTTTTCGCCCGCGATCAGGGTCAACAGATCGTCAGTGCTGAACAGTCTTTCCTTGGCTTCGACCAGAACCTCGACGTAGAGCCCTTCCATTCCGCCGAAGTAGTAGTTGATCGCCGCCGCGTTCATGCCGGCGCGCTCGCAGATTTCCTTGCCGGTCGCACGCTCGAATCCCTGGTCGGCGAACACCTGTCCCGCCACCTCGAGCAGGCGCATGGCTTTCGGCCCGGTCCGCAACCGGGCGTCCGAGCGTTGCAGCCTGTTGGGCGAGGCAAGCGCGTTCTTGTTCCTCATGCCGGCAAGAATGGCCTGGCTGCAGGACATTGTCAATATCAAATTTGAAATTAGAATTTGACTTTCAATATTGGCGCGTCTATACGGAGGCCGGAAAGCCAAGGGGCCATCGGTCCCGTTCCTGCGGCCCGCGCCGGACGCCATGCGATCGCAACCGGCAGGGCCGAAGACCTGAAGCCGACACACGCAGGTTCGTTCATGCGGCGCAGATTTCCGATCCTGGTTTTGTTGCTCCTGGCCGGTGCGGGTGGCTACTGGTTCTGGCAGACACGGTCGGTGCCAGCCGACCGAACGCTCGTGCTCTATGGCAACATCGATACGCGGGAGCTTTCGCTCGCCTTTCAGGACAGCGGTCGCGTCGAAAAAGTGCTGGTCGAAGAGGGCCAGCCGATCGGGAAGGGCGCCCCCGTGGCCCGGCTGGACACCGGTCGTCTCAGGCTCTCGATCGCCCAGGCGCAGGCCGTCGTCGAGGCGCAGCAGGCCGTGGTCGCCAGGTTGAAAAACGGGACGCGGCCGGAACAAATCGCATCGGCGATCGCCAACCGCGACGCTGTTGCCGCCGACGCGCGCGCCGCCACACAGACCTATAATCGGCGCCTGGCCCTGGCGGAAAGCAAGGCAACCAGCCAGCAGAACCTCGACACGGCAAAGTATGCCCGGGATGCGGCCGAGGCACAGCTGGCGGTGGCGCAGGCGGCGCTGAAGCTGGCGGAATCGGGATCGCGCCCCGAAGACATTGCGCAGGCCAAGGCCGTGCTCCGAGCCGATCAGGCGCAATTGCAGCTGCTTCAGCGGCAGCTGATGGAGGCCACGCTCGTTGCTCCGGTTGGCGGCATCGTGCGATCTCTTCTCGTCGAGTCCGGCGAGATGGCCTCGGCGCAGACGCCCATCGTGCTTCTGGCGCTGACCGATGAGAAGTGGGTGCGCACCTATGTTGGTGAAGCCGATCTCGTGCGCGTCCGCCCCGGCCTGCCGGCCAGGGTCACGGTCGATGGTCTTGACGGCAAGTCCTTCGCCGGCGTGGTCAGCTTCGTTTCGCCCGTCGCCGAATTCACCCCCAAGACCATCGAGACCGCCGATCTCCGCACGAGCCTTGTCTATGAGGTGCGGGTCAGGATCGCGGATCGGGACAACCAGTTGCGCCTCGGGGCTCCGGCAACCGTTGTGCCAATGACGGATTTCGCGCCGGCGGACAATGCCGCAAAGGCCGATGCCGATGACACGTGATCCCGCGACCTCGCCGCTCGTTCTCGACACGGTCGGCAAGATTTTCAGGCGCAAGACCGGGGAGGTCGTCAAGGCGCTCGACGGCGTCAGTTTCAGCGCCCGGCGCGGCGCGCTGACCGTACTTGTCGGGCCGGACGGCGCCGGCAAGACCACCGCCCTCAGACTGGCCGCCGGACTGATGACCGCCGACGCCGGAACGGTCGAGACGGTGGGGATCGACGCGGCGCGTCGTCCTCAAGCCGTCCAGGACCGGATCGGGTACATGCCGCAGCGCTTCGGGCTCTACGAGGACCTGAGCGTTCAGGACAATCTCGATCTTTACGCCGATCTCGGCGGCGTGCTCCCAAAGCAGCGCCCGGCACGCTATGCGCGACTGTTCGAAATGACCGCTCTCGCTCCCTTCCGGTCAAGGCTGGCCGGACGGCTTTCGGGCGGGATGAAACAAAAGCTCGGCCTTGCCTGCACACTGGTGCGCACGCCCGAACTCCTGCTGCTCGACGAACCGACCGTCGGCGTCGATCCGCTGTCGCGGCGTGAACTGTGGGAGATCGTCCTGCGCCTGGTGCGCAGCGAAGGTCACACCGTCGTCGCGAGCACCTCCTATCTCGACGAGGCGGAGCGCTCGGACCATGCGGTGGTGCTCTATCAGGGGCGGGTCCTGGCCGAAGGCACACCCGCCGAGATCACCGCCGCGGCGCCGCCCGTCAGCTACCTGCTCCGCCCCGGCCCGGGCCAGACCGCGCGCGACCTCCAGGCTTTCTGGCTCGGCAATCCGGCCGTGATCGACGCCGTGCCGGAAGCGGGGCAGGTCCGTCTCGTCACTGCCGAACCCCCGTCCCGATGGGGCGAAGGCCGCGATCCGGTCGAAACACGGCCCCGCCTGGAAGACGGGTTCATGGCGCTCCTGCAAACCAAGGCACCGCGAACCGCCCCGCCGACAGCGGCGAAGGTGACGCAGGCGGCGCGGGCCGGCGAGGTGGCGGTCATGGTGCACGATCTCGTCAAGCGCTTCGGTGATTTCACCGCGGTCGACCACGTCAGTTTCGAAGTCCGGCGGGGCGAGATTTTCGGCCTGCTCGGTCCGAACGGCGCGGGCAAGACCACGAGCTTTTCGATGCTGTGCGGCTTGTCGGCAGCGTCGGGCGGCATGCTGCGGGTCGCGGGCGAGGATTTGGCGACCGCGCGCGCTTCGGCGCGCCAGCACATCGGCTATGTCGCGCAGAGATTTTCGCTGTACGGACAACTGACGGTGGCGGAGAACCTGGATTTCTTCGCCCGGGCCTACGGTCTTTGGGGCCGACGGCTGAAAGCGCGGCTCGAGGCGGTTACGTCGGAGTTCGATCTTGGCAGCATGGCGCGGCTACCGGCCGAGCAGTTGCCAGGCGGCTACAAGCAGCGGCTGGCCATGGCCGCGGCCCTTTTGCACGAGCCGGACATCCTGTTTCTCGATGAAGCGACAAGTGGCGCCGACCCGCTGGCGCGCCGCGAGTTCTGGCTGCGCATCAACGCCCTCGCCAAACGCGGCGTGACGGTGGTCGTCACCACCCATTTCATGGAAGAGGCGGAATATTGCGACCGCGCCGTGATCATGGATGCCGGACGGGTGCTGGCGGAAGGATCGCCGACGCAGTTGAGGGCACGCGGCGGGAGCGCTGCGAAAAGCGCACCGACCATGGAAGACGCCTTCATCTCCATCGTGCAGCGGACGCGCGCCGCCCGCGACGGCAGCGGGGTGGCGGCGGCATGACAAGGGAGCATCCTTTCCGCTTTGCCGCCCTGCGCCGCCTTTTCGCGCTCATGCGCAAGGAGGGGCTGCAGATCCTCAGGGATCCGAGCGCCGTCGCGGTCGGCATCGTCATGCCGGTCGTCCTGATCCTGCTGTTCGGCTACGGCCTGTCGCTCGACGTCAGGGACGTGCCGCTGGCGCTGGTCGTGGACGATGACTCGGCCATTGCCAATGATCTTGCCGCCGCCTTCCGTCTCACCCCGGCCTTTGCCGCAAGCGACGTGGCCTCGATGGAGGTGGCCGAAAAGATGATGCGCGTGCACGCGGTCAGCGGCATCCTCCTCGTGCCGGCAGGTTTTGCCCGCGACCTGTCGCAGCGCCGGGCCGAAGTGCAGGTGCTCGTCAACGGCGTCGACGCCAACACCGCCCGCATCGTCGAGGGTTTCGCGTCCGGCGTGCTCGGCACCTGGGCAGCCAAACAGGCAAGCCGCGGCGCGACAGCCACAACGCCAGCCGTTCTTGTCAAAAGCCGGCTGTGGTTCAACGAGGCCAATGACAGTCACTATTTTCTCGTGCCGGGGCTACTCGTCCTGGTCATCACGCTGATCGGGGCGCTTCTGACCACGCTGGTCATGGCACGGGAATGGGAACGCGGCACGTTCGAGGCGCTGTTCGCCACTCCGGTCCGGGCGGTGGAAATCCTCCTGGGCAAGATCGTGCCCTATTTCGCCATGGGCCTTGTCGGACTCCTGCTCTGCGTGATCGCCAGCCAGGTTCTTTTCCATGTGCCCCTGCGCGGCTCGCTCACGGTGCTGCTCGGCACCTCCATGCTCTATTTGCTGACGGCACTCGGGGTAGGCCTCGTCGTCTCTTCGGCGACGAAAAACCAGTTCATCGCCAGCCAGGCCACCGTGGCGCTGACCTTTCTGCCCGGTCTCCTGCTTTCCGGTTTCCTGTTCGATCTCAGAAGCACGCCAGTGGCGGTGCAGGTGATCGCCTCGCTGTTTCCGGCCCGCTACTACGTGGCGCTGCTGCAGACCCTGTTTCTCGCCGGCGACGAGTGGAGCATCGTCATTCCCAACACCCTGATCCTGGCGCTTTTCGCCGTGCTGCTGATGTGGCTAGCCGCCAGAAGCACGCGCAAGCGCCTGTCGTGAGCTCGAAGATGATCCAATCGCTTCTGCGCATCCTGGCATTGGTCGTCAAGGAGCTGCTGGTGCTGTTCAAGGAGCCGCGCAACCGCTTCATCATGTTCGCGCCGCCGCTTTTGCAGGCAATGATCTTCGGCTATGTCGCCTCCTACGATCTCGGTCACGTCTCCTATGCCGTTCTCGATCTCAGCCGCAGCAGCGCGTCGCGCGCCTTTCTGGCCGAACTCGACGGTTCGGGTTATTTCCAACGGAAAGTCGACGCCGTGCGGATGGCCGATGTCGAACACGCGATAAACCAACAGTCGGCGCTTCTCGGCATCGTCATCGCGCCCGATTTCGCCCGCGACCTCGCCCTCGGCAAACCGGCGGAGATACAGGCCATTGCCGATGGACGCAATTCCAACACGGCCGGGATTGCCCTCGGCTATCTCGGCGCCATCGCCCGGAATTTCTCGCCGCACGACATTTCCATGCGGTCGGCCGCTGCGCCGCTGCTCAGGGTTTCGATGCGCGCCTGGTACAATCCCATGCTCGAAAGCCGCTGGAACATGGTGCCATCGCTTCTGGGTACGCTCACCCTCATTCAGACGATGATGCTGACGGCGATGGCGGTGGCGCGCGAACGCGAGCAGGGCACGTTCGACCAGTTACTGGTGACGCCCCTCAGGCCCGGCGAGATCATGATCGGCAAGGCGGTGCCCTCGATGATGGTCGGTCTCGGTCAGGCAACGACGATCCTTCTGGTTGGGCAGTTCTGGTTCGGCATTCCCTTCAAGGG
>CAZKTH010000160.1:0-4416 GCA_964555575.1 uncultured Devosiaceae bacterium
GGCCTTCCGGGTGACGCGCGGCACGATCAGCTATTTCATGAGCTCCGATGTCGGGCGTCGCGGCTTCTGCGCCAAGTGCGGCACGCCGCTGACCTTCGATTATCCGACAGGCGACGACATCGGCGTTATGGTCGGAACGCTCGACGAACCGGACAAGGCGCCGCCCGTTGCGCAATACGGCAATGAAAGCCGCCGTTCCTGGCTGCATGTGCTGCCCGGCCTGCCCGGCAACCATCCAACCTACGAGAACAATCCGGAAATGCTGCACCGCATTTCCAGTTCCAACCACCAGCATCCGGACCACGATACGGAACACTGGCCGCTCGAGACGGGGGTATCATGAGCGAACCCGATCGTCTCGACATCGAAATGAGCGGCGGTTGCCAATGCGGCGCCATCCGCTTCCACGCCACCGAACTCATGACCAATCCGCATATCTGCTACTGCCGCATGTGCCAGAAGGCGACCGGTCAGCTCTTTGCGACCGCCGTCGGTGTTCGTCATGAACACCTGACCTGGACACGCGGCACGCCTGCCGTCTTCAAGAGTTCGGAGCACGTCGAACGCGGGTTCTGCCCGCAATGCGGCACACCGCTATTCTTTCACTGGCTTGGCGGTCCGCATATCTCGATCGCGCTCGGCGCCTTCGACGAGCCGCACCGTATTCCGGTGCTCTACCAGTTTGGTCTCGAAGGCAAGCATCCCGCGCTTTTCGGCCTCAACGAGATCGAGGAGGTGGGGACGACCGAATCCCTGTCGCCCGAAGGCGCCGCCGAAATCCAGCGGACCAACCACCAGCATCCCGATCACGATACGGAGCACTGGCCATGAGCGAGGTCTGGTCCGGCGGTTGTCAGTGCGGCGCGATACGCTTCCGCGTCACCGGCCCCATCGACGACATCAGCATCTGCAATTGTCGCATGTGCCAGAAGGCGACCGGCGGGCTGTTCGGCGCCTATGCCAGCGTGCCCAATTCCGTGCTCGCATGGACGCGCGGCACGCCGAGCTATTTCATCAGTTCGAACAATGCCAGGCGCGGCTTCTGCCCCGCCTGCGGCACCCACCTGACCTATGTCTGGCGCGACGACTGGACGGCGCTGTCCCTCGGCGCCTTCGACAGGGCGGCAGAGCTGTTGCCGACCATCGAACACGCGCCCGAAAGCCGGCATCCCCTGTTGGCCCATCTCGATGATCTCGAACCGAGGCCCCTCGACGACACGCCCGAAGCGGCCGCTGCCTATAGCCGGCTCGTTTCCCACCAGCATCCCGACCACGATACCAAAACCTGGCCGCCGGCTAGCTAGCGAGCAGTACCATGTCCAAAGACCGCCTCTACATCTTCGACACCACCCTGCGCGACGGGGCCCAGACCATGGGCATCGAGTTCTCGGTCGAGGACAAGATTCGCATCGCGGCGCTGCTCGAAGAGCTCGGGGTCGATTATGTCGAGGGCGGTTATCCCGGCGCCAATCCGGTCGACAGCGAATTCTTCGACAAGAAGCGCACCGAAAAGGCAGTCTTCACCGCCTTCGGCATGACCAAGCGCAATGGCCGTTCGGTCGACAACGATCCCGGCGTGCAGGACCTGCTCAATTCGGCGGCCGATGCGATCTGCTTCGTCGCCAAGGCCTGGGACCATCAGGTCAGGACGGCGCTCGGGATCACCCCCGAGGAAAATCTTTCGGCGATCGCCGACAGCATTGCCGCCGCGCATGCCCGCGACAAACAGACGCTGCTCGATGCCGAGCATTTCTTCGACGGCTACAAGGCCAACCGCCAATACGCCCTCGACGTCGTCAAATCGGCGGTCGATGCCGGGGCACGCTGGGTCGTTCTGTGCGACACCAATGGCGGCACCATGCCCGACGAGGTCGCCGAGATCGTCACCGACGTGCTGAGCGTCTGCCCCGGCGACAGGCTCGGCATCCATGCCCACAACGATACCGGCCAGGCGGTCGCCAACACGCTGGCTGCCGTCAAGGCCGGTGCCCGCCAGATCCAGGGCACCCTCAACGGCATCGGCGAGCGTTGCGGCAATGCCGACCTGATCACCCTCATCCCGACGCTGTTGCTCAAGCGTCCGTTCGCCGACCGCTTCGAGACCGGCATCACTTCCGAAAGGCTCGCCCGGCTGACCCACATCTCGCGCGCTTTCGATGATCTCCTGAACCGCGCCCCCAACCGGCACGCACCCTATGTCGGCGCCTCGGCCTTCACCACCAAGGCCGGCATCCACGCCTCGGCACTCGCCAAGGACTTTTCGAGCTACGAGCATGTTTCGCCGGGAAAGATCGGCAACGACCGCGCCGTCATGGTGTCGCAACAGGCCGGCAAGTCGAACCTGATCGCGGCCCTCAAACGCAACGGCATCGAGATCGACAAGTCCGACAAACGGCTCGACCGGCTGTTGCGGGAGGTCAAGGAACGCGAGGCGCGCGGCTATACCTATGATGGCGCCAATGCCTCGTTCTACATGCTGGCGGCGCGCCAGTTCGGCATGGTGCCCGCGTTCTTCGAGGTCGAGAGCTACCGGGCCCAGGTCGAGCGCCGCCACAATGCCCGAGGCGAGCTGATCACCGTCACCGAGGCGATCGTCAAGATCAGGATCGACGACACCCGGCTGATGTCGGTGGCCGAGGGCAACGGTCCGGTCAATGCCCTCGATCTCGCCATGCGCAAGGATCTGGGCAAGTATTCCCAACGAATCGACGACCTCGAACTGGTCGATTTCAAGGTGCGTATCCTGGATGGCGGCACAGGGGCCGTCACCCGGGTTCTGGTCGAAAGTCGCGATGGCAGCGGCGAACGCTGGAATACCATCGGGGTTTCGTCCAACATAATTGATGCCTCATTCGAGGCGCTGTATGAGTCGATTAATTACAAGCTTCTGAAATCGGAAGCACAGCGGAACTGAACAGACCGGCGGGGGCGGGGCCGGCAAGAGGAGACTGGATTTGGCTGAGTCTGCAACTCGCAAGCGCCCTTCATGGTTCTGGCCGGTCGTGGTGTTCGTCGTGGTCGTGCTGGCGGCAGGCGGAGTTGCTGCGCCTTCGGTGGTCGAATGCAGCGGCAACAGCCACGGATTCGGGACCTGCATGGTCGGCAAGCTCGCCGATCTCGGCCTGATGGCCAAGCCGGAAATCGATCTCGATGGAAAGCCGCCATCCGTCGCCGTCACCCAGCCGGCCCAGACCACCAAGGTCCCCGAGGCATCGGGTACGGTCGCCTTGCCCAGTTTCGGCGTCAGGGTCGAGCCGAACGGTTCGATCGTCATCGTCGGCAGCGGTGCCAAGGGCAAGACCGTGCAGATCTTCGTCAATGGCAAGCTCTACGGCACCGCCAACGTCGAAAAGAGCGGCGACTGGGTGCTGGTGCCGGAAGCGCCGCTACCGCCCGGCGGCTATGAACTGACCGTGGTCGATCCCGCCACGGGCAAGCCGCTCGACAAGTCCTTCGTCGTCGCCATCAATCAGGATCGCAAGAGCGAGCCGCTGGTCGTCGCCTCGACCCCGGGCAAGGCGAGCGAGATCCTGCAGGGTCTGGCGAAGCCGACGGCAACCGTCGCCCAGGCCGAAGTGCCGAAGCCGACGACTGCGGCGACGCCGGTAGTGAAGCCGGCCGAACCCGCCAAGACCGAAACCCAGCCCGCCACGACGACGCAGCCGTCCGGAACGGTTGCGGTCGCGACCGCCGACCAGGCGCAGAAAACGATCGATGCGATCAACCAGGCGGCCGTCGCGCCGGAAGGGGCCGCCACCCTCGCCGGCACGCCGCCTTCCATGCCTGAAGCGGCACCGACCACCCCGGAAACGAAACCGGCCGATCAGACACAGGTCGCGACCGCCGAACCGACGGCGCCACCCGAAGACGTGGTCGGCAATGTCGACGCCCTGCAAAAGCGCATCGATGCTCTCAAGGCCATGGCGGCGCCCTCGATCGATGCCGTCGAGATCGACAATGGCAAGAACTTCTTTGCCGGCACCGGCGCCAACGGCGCCGTGGTACGGGTCTATGTCGACAATGTCTTTGTCGGCGATGCCAAGGTCGCCAATGGCCATTGGCTCCTGGAGACCGGCGACGTCCTGAAGAACCGCAGCCAGCGCGTCAGGGCCGATCAGTTGCTGCCGGGCACCTCCGAGGTCGCCTCGCGGGCCGAGATCGACTTCATCTTCGAGGAGCCGGCGGCTCCGCCGGCCGCAACCGCGGTGGCCGAAGCGCCGATCAAGGTGCCGCCGGCCGATTTCGGCATCGACACCAATGCGCCGCCCGAGGTGCCGGTCACGCCCAAGCTCGCCGAAGCCAAACCGGCCGAGACGCCCAAGCCGGCCGAAACCAAGCCGGCCGTGACCGTCGTCGCCCAGGCGCCGATCAAGGTGCCGCCGGCCGATTTCGGCATCGACACCAATGCGCCGCCCG
>CAZKTH010000160.1:4516-8099 GCA_964555575.1 uncultured Devosiaceae bacterium
CGGCCGATTTCGGCATCGACACCAATGCGCCGCCCGAGGTGCCGGTCACGCCCAAACTCGCCGAAGCCAAGCCGGCCGAGACGCCCAAGCCGGTCGAAACCAAGCCGGCCGTGACCGCCGTCGCCCAGGCGCCGATTACGGTGCCGCCGGCCGATTTCGGCATCGACACCAATGCGCCGCCCGAGGTGCCGGTCACGCCCAAACTCGCCGAAGCCAAGCCGGCCGAGACGCCCAAGCCGGTCGAAACCAAGCCGGCCGTGACCGCCGTCGCCCAGGCGCCGGTTACGGTGCCGCAAGCCGATTTCGGCATCGATACCAATGCGCCGCCGACGGTGCCGGTCACGCCCAAGGTTGCCGAGACCAAACCGGCCGAGACGCCCAAACCGGTCGAGACCAAGCCGGCCGAAAAGCCGGTCATGGTCGCCGAGGCAACGCCGCCGGCCCAGTCGACGGCAAAGCCGGACTCCACCAGCCAGGGCACGGCGTCGGCATCGTCCGGGTCCGGAACGAATGGCGGAACGTCTTCGGGTTCGGGAACGTCGGGGTCGCCGGGTTCGTCAGCCAGTGCCTCGCCGGCCGCCTCCGGCACGGGCAACACCGTCGCCTCGTCCACATCCGGATCGGGGGCCGGCACCATCGTCGACGTGCCAAAGCCAGATTTCTCCATCGATACCGGCATTCCGGTGACGGTCGTCGGCCAGTTGCCCGCCAATGCGGCGGCGATTTCCGGCACCGGCAAACCGGTGGAGTCCGCCATTGCGCCGAGCGAACCCGTTTCCACGCCGGTCAAGCCGGAAGAGCCCAAGGTTGAAGAACCGAAGCCCGTTGTCGTCGCGGAGGCCAAGCCGCCGGCGACCGAAACGGTCCCGCCGGTGACGACCGAGCCGGAGGTTCCGAAGCTCGTTGCCGTGCCGATCGGGGCGCCGGAACTCGGCCGCTTCGCTACCGGCAAGGCCATCATCCGCACCGGCGACAATCTGTGGACCATCGCGCGCCGCGTTTACGGGGCGGGTATCAAATATACCCAGATCTATGGCGCCAACCGCGACCAGATCCGCAATCCGAACCTCATCTATCCCGGCCAGGTCTTCGACCTGCCCGATGTCGGGACCAAGACTGCGAGCAAATAGCGTTCTTCAGGTTCCGACGGAAGCGACACAACGCGGCCACCCTCTCCTTGATGGGGAGGGTGGTTTCGCGGCAATACGGTCCTCTCCGGGCTTGCAGTCCGCCGCGGCTTCCTTTAATCGTCAAGCAACGATGAAATACGAAGCCGGCATGGACGAGGAACTGACCACGGCTCTGCGCGCCCTCGCGCATCCGGTCCGCTTGAGCATTCTGCGTATTCTTGCCGAGTATGGCGTCAATGACTGCTGCTGCACCGATGTGACCGACAACCTGCCGCTGGCCCAGTCCACCGTTTCCCAGCACATCAAGGTCCTGCTCGACGCCGGCCTGATCGAACGAAGAGCCCACGGCACGCGCAACTGCTATTTTCTGCGGGCCGACAAGCTGGAGAAAACGGCGGCGACACTCGGGATTTTCGTCGAGGCGCTTGCCAATACCGTGCCGTCCAAACGCGAATTGAGCCATAGCGCATAGGGCCGGCCCTGGCCGGTGTGCGCTCGACATATCAAACAGGCAGGTCCGGGATTCATGACCGACAAGACCAAGGCCCGCCCGCGCGTCAGCGCCGAGCAGGGCGATCTCTTTTCGACCATCCGCAATCTGTGGACCTATATGTGGCCCGCCGGCCGCACCGACCTCAAATTGCGGGTGGTCTACGCGACCGGGGCGCTGATCCTGGCCAAGGTGGCCACGACCCTGGCGCCCTTCGCCTACAAGGCGATCATCGATGCGCTCGGCTCTTCCGGCACCTCGACCCAGATGCTGTGGGGCGTGGCGGTGCCGGTGGTTTTCGTTCTCGCCTATGGCGTCGCCAACATCGCCGATACCGGCTTCCAGCAATTGCGCGACGTGTTGTTCGCCAGCGTCGGCCAGAACGCCGTCAGGAGTCTGGCGCGCCAGACCTTCGAGCATCTGCACAGGCTTTCCCTGAGGTTCCACCTGCAGCGGCGGACGGGCGGTCTCAGCCGCGTCATCGAACGCGGCACCAAGGGCATCGAGACCATCGTCCGGTTCACCATGCTCAACACCGCCCCGACCATCATCGAGTTCCTCGTGGTCGGGACCGTGTTCGCCGTCATGTTCGGCCTGAGCTTTCTCGGCGTGTTGATTGCCATCATCCTCGCCTATGTCTGGTTCACCATCCGCGCTTCCAACTGGCGCATCGGCATCCGCCGCGAGATGAACGAATCCGACACCGACGCCAATTCCAAGGCGATCGACAGCCTTCTGAATTTCGAGACCGTCAAGTATTTCGGCAATGAACAGATGGAGGCCGAGCGTTACGATTCCTCCATGGCCCGATACGAGCACGCGGCCATCCGCATCTGGTCCTCGCTCGGCTTTCTCAATTTCGGCCAGGGGGTGATCTTCTGGACCGGCATGAGCGTCATCGGCGTCATGTCGGCCTATGGCGTGATGAACAAGACGCTGAGCGTAGGCGACTTCGTCCTGATCAACACCTTCATGATGCAGATCTACCGGCCGCTGTTCATGATCGGGTTCGTGTATCGCGAGATCCGCCAGGGTCTTGCCGATATCGAGGCGATGTTCCAGCTCCTCGCCCAGCCGGCCGAGATCGAGGACGCGCCGAACGCCGAACCGCTCGACATCAAGGGGCCGGTCCTCAGCTTCGAGGATGTGCGCTTTCACTACGATGCCGACCGGCCGATCCTCAAGGGCATCAGTTTCGAGGTCCCCGCCGGCAAGACCATCGCCGTGGTCGGCCCGTCCGGCGCCGGCAAGTCGACGATCTCGCGCCTGATCTTCCGCTTCTACGACGTCACCGGCGGTCGCGTGACCATAGACGGGCAGGATGTGCGCGAGATCACCCAGCAATCCCTGCGCGCCGCCGTCGGCATGGTGCCGCAGGATACGGTCCTGTTCAACGACACCATCGCCTACAACATCCGCTACGGACGACCCGAGGCGAGCGACGCCGAAATCCGCGAGGCCGCGCAAATGGCCCAGATCGCGCCCTTCATCGACAGCCTGCCCAAGGGCTACGAAACGCCGGTCGGCGAGCGCGGCCTCAAGCTCTCGGGCGGCGAGAAGCAGCGGGTCGCCATCGCCCGCACCATTCTGAAGGCGCCGCCGATCCTCATCTTGGACGAGGCGACCTCGGCCCTCGACACCGAGACCGAACGCGGCATCCAGTCGGCGCTCGATCTGGTCTCGAAGAACCGCACGACCCTGGTCATCGCCCATCGTCTGTCGACCGTGGTCAATGCCGACGAGATCATCGTGCTGCGCGGCGGCGAGATCGCCGAACGCGGCACCCACCCCGAACTTCTCGAGATGGACGGGCTCTACGCCCAGATGTGGAACCGCCAGCGCGAGGCGACCGAGGCCGAGGAGCATCTGCGCCGGGCCCGCGCCGATGCCGAAGGCTTCCTCGGCAACGTCCCGGTGCCGGTGGCGGAGTAGGGGAATGGTGATCCGTCCCGGTGGCTCAAGA
>CAZKTH010000161.1:0-8066 GCA_964555575.1 uncultured Devosiaceae bacterium
CACCAAGGCGCCGCAGGCGGCCGGGGTCATCCATACCGATTTCGAACGCGGTTTTATCCGCGCCCAGACCATCGCCTATGACGATTATGTCACCCTCGGCGGCGAACAGCCGGCCAAGGAAGCCGGCAAGGCCCGCGACGAGGGCAAGGACTATGTCGTCCAGGACGGCGACGTGCTGCTGTTCAAGTTCAACACCTGAGCACTCGCGGTCGGTATTTGCTCTTTGGGCGTGTTGGGTTTTTGCTGAAACGTTCGTTCAAGTCATCTTCGTCATTCCCGACCTGATCGGGAATCCAGATGCGAGGCGTCTGCCGAGCTAAGGATTGTTTTGCGTGCAAGGACTTGCACGCTGCTGGATCCCCGATCGGGTCGGGGACGGCGAGGAGCCGCCCGCCGTATGAGAAAAGAACGCATGTCCTTTCCGGCCTGGCCTGAAAGGTTCTGGTACACCGCCTCGCGCCCCGTTGCGGTCGAAACCGGCAATCGTCACAAAACTGAAATCCGACTGACACACGCCTGTTGGCAAAGCCGGACATTGGAAGCGCTCCTTTCAACCAAGGGGCTCGCAATGAAACTCCGCACCAAACTGCTGACCGCCACCGCTCTGGCGCTCATCCCGCTCGCCGCCCATGCCGGCGAACTCAGCTTCACGCCCATCGACTGGGCGCATGACGACACCGCCAAGCGTCAGGCCATCGCCTCGCCGTCCGCCATTGTCGATGGCGTCGAAGTACCGCTCGCCTATCACGTCCTCGCCCGCTCCGGGGACAGGATCGGCGACGGCGTCTGGGGGGCGCTGACCGATCAGAACGGCAATGTCGTCAAGGAGATCGACGGCTCCGACGCCATTTCCGATTCCCCTGATTTCTCCTCGCTGATCCCGGCCAATGGCAAGCTCTACCAGATCAGCCATTTCGAGAACCGTCCCGGCGCCATGTACATCTCCGAGGCCAGCCAGGATGCCGACGGCAACCTCACCCTGACCGCCACCAGGCCGATCGATTTCTCGGCCTTTGGCGGGCTCTGGGTGCCCTGCGCCGGTTCGGTGACTCCCTGGGAGACGCATCTGGGGTCCGAGGAGTATCCGGCTGACGCGCGCGCCATCGAAGTGGCGACCTCGCTCGATCAGATCGACAGCTACGACTATCCGATGGTCCGCTATCAGGGCGTCGACCCGGCGACCATGACGCTCGATGAATTCCGAGCCGCCTACCTGCCCTATCGCTACGGCTATCCGACCGAGATTACCATTGGCACCGACGGTTCGGCCGTCGCCCACAAGCACTTCTCCATGGGTCGCGTCGCGGTCGAGCTTGCCTCGGTCATGCCCGACGAAAAGACCGTCTACGTCTCCGACGACGGCACCAATGTCGGTCTGTTCATGTTCGTCGCCGACACCGCCGGCGACCTTTCGGCCGGCGAACTCTATGCCGCCAAGTGGACCCAGACCTCGGATATGGGTGCCGGCGCCGCCGACATTTCCTGGATCGATCTCGGCCACACCGATGACGCGACCGTGCGGAAGGCCATCGAATCCGGCGTGACCTTCTCCGACCTGTTCGAGACCGCCGACATGGCCGAGGACGGCACCTGCCCCGCCGGGTTCCTTGCCTCCAACGCCGAGAGCGCCGCCGAGTGTCTCAAGGTCAAGCCGGGCATGGAAGCCATCGCTTCGCGCGTCGAGACCCGCCGCTATGCCGCGATGCTCGGTGCCACCACCGAGTTTCGCAAGATGGAAGGCTCGACCTACAATCCCGAGCACCATTCGCTCTATCTTTCCATGTCGGAAGTCGGCAAGGGCATGGAAGACAATTCCAAGCAGGACAAGGGTGGCGCCAACGACATCCGCGTCGCCAAGAATTCCTGCGGCGCCGTCTATGAGCTCTCGCTCACCGACAACTTCCAGGCCAATGCGATGAAGGCCGTCGTCGAGGGCAGGAAGTCCGATTATGCCGACGGCACCCCGGAAGCCGGCAACAGCTGCGATCTCGACGGCATCGCCAATCCCGACAACCTCACCTATCTTCCGGGCTACAACACCCTGATCATCGGCGAGGACACGGGTTCGGGCCACCAGAACGATGTCATCTGGGCCATGGACACCGAAACCGGCAGACTGACCCGCATCTTCTCGACGCCCTATGGTTCCGAGACGACCTCGCCCTACTGGTATTCCGACATCAATGGCCACGGCTATCTGATGGCGGTCGTCCAGCACCCCTATGGCGAATCCGACGAGGACAAGCTTTCCGATCCGGCCGATGCCCGCGCCTATATGGGCTATATCGGTCCGTTCCCGACCCTCGACAAATAGCCCCCACGCTCCCTTCCCCTGCAGGGCCTGGCTTCATCGCCGGGCCCTGTTCCTTTTCAAGTGAAGCCGCACTCGGCGCCGGTCTCGACCGCGACGGCACGCTTGCAACCTCCAGCCATATCGGCTTCGCCTTTGCGCCCGTGCAAGGCATCACCCCGCACTGGTACGGCCGTGAAGCGCGCTAAAGCTCTGCCTTAACGCAAAGTTTACCATATATTTGTCTGAAAACGCTGAGGTTTCAGAGAAGTCCCGCCGCGCTTAAGTCGCGCATGAGCTGGCTCGCGCCATAGGTCCAGCGCGGACATTCGGTCGACAGATGCACCGTGTTGGAGAGTGTCCCGAGGCTCGGGGTCGAGATCGAAACGACGTCGCCGAGCTTGTGGGTGAAGCCCTGTCCCGCGGCACCGCGGTCCTTGGTCGGTGCGAACATGGTGCCGAGATAAAGCACCATGCCGTCCGGATACTGGTGATGCCTGCCGAGTGCCGATTTGACCAGATCCTGGGGCGCGCGCGAAATCTCCGCCATCGAGGAAGTGCCGACAAGCTCGAATTCGTCCAGGCCCGCAACCTCGAGCGTTACCTCGGCCCAGCTGATGGTCTCGAGGGTGAAGCTTTCGTCGAACAGGCGGATGAACGGCCCGAGCGAAGCCGAGGCGTTGTTGTCCTTGGCCTTGCCCAGAAGCAGGGCCGAACGGCCCTCGACATCGCGCAGATTGACGTCATTGCCGAGCGTCGCCCCGACGATGCGCCCGTCCGAGGCGACCACTATCGCCACTTCCGGCTCGGGATTGTTCCAGCTCGAGATCGGATGGATGCCGACATCGGCGCCATAGCCGACGCTGGCCATGGGCTGGCATTTGGTGAAGATCTCGGCGTCCGGGCCGATGCCGACTTCGAGATATTGCGACCACACGCCCTGCGCGATCAGGGCGCTCTTCACCGCCAGCGCCGCCTCGGAGCCCGGCACGAGCTGCGAAAGATCGGCGCCGATCAGCCCGGTGATCTCGGCCCGCAAGGCCTCGGCCCTTTGCTTTTCGCCACGGGCCTGTTCCTCGATCACCCGCTCAAGAAGCGAGACAACGAAGGTCACGCCCGCCGCCTTGATCGCCTGCAGATCGACCGGCGACAGCAGGTGCGGCAACATGGTGTCATGCGCCAGCGGCCAGGAATTGTCGGCAAGCAGATCGACCGCGCCGACATAGGTGCCCGGTGCCTCGGCTACATAGCCGGCCGGATCGTCCATTTCGCAGATGTCCCTGACCGTCGGGGCAATTCTGGCGGTGATGTCGAACACCCCGCCCGGCCGCGCCGTCACCACCCGCGGATAGCGATAGCCGGGCAGACGGGCGCGCCCGAGAAAAACGCCCTTGTCGGGCAGGATGGGATTTCGCGGCATCAATGTCTTCCCCAGGAGGGCACCGTCCGAACAGATGCCGTTTGCCTAGCGGGCTTTGCCCGGCAAGGCAAGGCACCGCGTGCGCCCTGGCGGTGCCGCCGCATCGCCTTCCCCGGCGCGCCTCATAAAGAACGAATTGCCAGTATTGGCTTTGCCGGCATTACCTGAAGGAGCTCGCCCATGCACAGGACCCTTTTGACGGGCATTTGCCTCGTCCCCTTCCTTTTCGCCACCCCTGCCCTCGCCGCCGATCCACGCGTCGCCACCATGTCGCTTCAGGGTAATGCCACCATCCGGGCCGAACCGGACATGGCCACGGTCACGACCGGCGTCGTCACCACCGCCGACACCGCCCGCACCGCCCTCAGCGCCAATAACGAAGCGATGGCCAATCTGCTCGATCTCGTCAAGTCCGTCGGCGTCGCCGACAGGGACATGCAGACCTCGAATTTCTCGGTCGCGCCGCAATATGTCTATTCCGACAAGCCCGACGTCAACGGCTATCGCCGGCCGCCCAAGCTTGTCGGCTATCAGGTCACCAACGATCTGACGGTCAATCTCAGAGACCTCAACAGTCTGGGCACCGTGCTCGACAAGATGGTCAGCGCCGGCTCCAACACCATCAACGGCATCAGTTTCGCCGTGTCCGACAGCTCGACGCTCATTGACGATGCCCGCCGCGCCGCCATGAAGGACGCCATCGCCAAGGCCGACCTTTATGCCAAGGCGGCCGGAGTCTGCCTCGACCGTATCGTCTCGATTTCCGAGAATGGCGGCTACACGCCCGCACCCCTGATGATGAAGTCCATGGCCGCCGACGTCGCCATGCCGGCGGTACCGGTCGCGACCGGCGAGGTCGGTTATTCGATGAGCGTTTCGGTCGACTGGGAGATCAGCAACGGGCCGTGCGAGTAGAAGACATAGAGCATTCCGGGTTTTGGCGCGGGTCGTTTTCTGAAGGAATCGCCACCTGTTTCCCTCCCCTTGTGGGCAGGGATTGAGATGGCGCTGTTTCGCAAAGCACAGCCCGGTCTCAGCTCAGCGCCTGCCAGATCATCCGCCCGCCGATGACGATCAGGTAGACGGCGAAGACGCGCTTGAGCATCACCTGGTCGAGCCGGTGCGCCAGCGCCGCTCCCATCGGGGCGACGAGGCTGGCGACGACGCCGATCAGCACGAGCGCCGGCAGGTTGACATAGCCGATTGACAGGGGCGGCAGCCCGGTCTCGGACCAGCCCGAGATGATGAAGCCGAGCGTGCCCGGCACCGCGATCAACACGCCGAGCGCCGCCCCGGTTCCGACCGCCTTGTGCATGGGATGGCCGAAGGCGGCCAGGGTCGGCACACTCAGCGAACCGCCGCCGACTCCCATCAGCGCCGAGATGTAGCCGACAATCACCGCCGAGATCCGGTGGGTCAGCGGCGAATCCCTCAGATTGCCCATCAGCAGGCGCTGGATCGGCAAGACGATGTTGGCGGCAACCAACAGCGCCACCACGCCGAAGACCACCCGTAGCACATCGCCCGAATAGAGTCGTGCCATCAGCCCGCCCGCCAGCGCCGCGATCATGATCGGGACGGCCCAGAGCCTGACGATGTTCATCATCACCACGCCCCGGCGATGGTGGGCGCGGGCGCTCGACAGCCCGGTGACGATGATGATCGCCAGCGAGGTGCCGACCGCGACATGCTGATAGACCTCGCTGTCGTAGCCGAGCATCTCGAAGGCGAAGGCCATGGCCGGCACCATGACGATGCCGCCGCCGACGCCAAGCAGTCCGGCCGTCAGCCCGGCCAGGGCACCGGCGGCGAGAAAGCCGATGATCAGCGGCAGATATTCGACAAATGTCATTGTACTCTATTTCTTTTTGGCGATCGTGCCGGCGACCGGCCTGATGACGACGGCGCCCCCGTCCGCATCGTGTCAGGTGCCCTGCAGATGAAGAACGAGTCGCCGCCGGTGCGGCGCCCGCCTGTGTTCGAACAGATAGAGCCCCTGCCAGGTGCCAAGCAGAGGGCGACCGCCGCCGACGGGAATGGAAAGCGACACCTGGTTCAGCGCCGCCTTGATGTGGGCCGGCATGTCGTCCGGCCCTTCGGTGGTGTGGGCGATCCAGTCCATGCCCTCGGGCACGAGGCGCCGGAAAAAGGCGTTGAGATCGGTCTGCACATCCGGATCGGCGTTTTCCTGAATGACGAGCGAACAGGAGGTGTGACGACAAAAGACCGTCAACAGCCCGGTCCCGATGCCGCTCCCAGTGACGAAATCACCGGCGGCGCGGGTGAATTCGTAAAGCCCTTCACCGCGCGTGGCGATCTCGATCTCGGTCTGGACGATGCCGCTCATGTCGCCGATGCGTCGTCAAGAACACTGGCGACAAAAGCGGCGCAGCGGTCGAAGGCGGCCTTGATCTCCGGCACGGCATCCGGCCCGCTCTGGAAGACATGCGACATCTCCGGCGTCACCTCGAGTGTTGCCGGAGAGCCGGCGGCCCTGGCCCGCTCGGCGAAGACCACCGCATCGGAGAGCATGATCTCGCCGCCGCCGGCCTGCACCAGCATCGGCGGCAGTCCGGCCAGATCGGCATGGATCGGCGACAGCCTCGGATCGTCGGCCGGCAGGCTGCCGCGATAGTCCCCGGCCGCCGATATGAGGCCGGCGCGCGACATGAAGGGATCGATTTCGATGTTTTCTTGGTAGCTCGGCCCGGAGCATTCGAGATCGGTCCAGGGCGACATCAGCACCGCCCCGCCGGGCGGGGGAAGGCCCCTGTCCCTGAGGGCCAGCATCAGCGCGATTGCCAGCCCGCCACCGGCGCTGTCGCCGACAAGGACGATTTCCGGGGGTTTGACGCCCGTCTCCCCAAGTGCCGCGAACACCGAAAGGGCATCATCGAGGGCGGCCGGATAGGGGTGCTCGGGCGCGAGCCGGTAGTCGGGCAGATAGACCTTGAGACCGAAGCGCCGCGACAGCCGTCCGGCGAAACCGCGATGGGTGACAAGACTGCCGGCGCGATAGCCGCCGCCATGCAGCAACAGGATGACGCCGCGTTCGGCGACGGGACCGCAGGTGGCCCATTCCGCCGATACGCCGCCAAGGCTTGCAGGGGTCAGTTCCGTACCCTCGGGCAGGGGCAGCGCCGCCGCCTCCTCATCCCACTCGGCCCGTACCTGGCTGAGCGGCCGCTCCGGCTTCCGATTCGCCCGCAACTCCATCATGAAGGCCTGTGCCTGGGCACTCGCCATTCCCTGTCTCCCAATGCGATCAAAAACGATGTCACATGATCCCGGAAAGCCCGAAAGGGCGCAAGCTGCGAACCGGCATTTCGGGACGCTGCCCCGAGTGCCGGGGCATGGCAGGGCGGTCATTGCGTCTGCCACCCCGCAAAGGCTCCATTTTCCGAAATTGCAACGGTATCGGAGCACAAGCGGTCGCGGCTGCCCGGTGTCAGAGGAACAGGCGCTGGCCCTGCTCGTCGACGATCTGGACGCCCTTTGCGAGCGCCAGGCTCGCCGCCTGATCGGCGCTCGACAGCCGGTCGGCACGGATGAATTTGTGCACCTTCACCTCGCCGTCGACCTCCATCTCGATTTCGCCGCACAGCTGATATTCGCTGCCGGCGCGCATCTCGATGGCGCGGATGGTGAAGCCCTTGTGCTCCTGGCTGCCCAGCACCTTGCCGCCGCCGGCGCTCATTTCGTCGCTGCCGCCCTCGCCACCGCCGAAGAGCTTTTTCAGAAAGGACATGAGGGAACTCCTCGAACACTTGTTTTGTCCGGAACTTACGATCCGCAGGAGCGGGATGCAATTGAGGCGAGCAGAATAAACGCCTCATGCTTGGCAAATAGGCGCGTTGCGCTTTGCATGGGCGATGCCGGCCGGTCAACGCAGCCTGGCCTGGACAGGAGCGACTCCTTGTCTACCCGGACCCGCCGTTTCGCGCGATGCTCCAGATTCCGGATCTGGTCCGCAATGACGATAGCGCTGGTGGCAGGTGCTTCGCCCCTACTTCTTCCCGCTCCGCTTCAGCGTCTTGATGTTAAGCGGCGGATTGCCGGACTTCTCGGCGATCTCGCGGTCCTGACGGGCGAGTTCGGCCTTGACCGCATCCTCGCCGCCATCGAGTCCTTCAAGCAGGGCAGACGGCACGCGGCGGTTGGAGCGCTGGCTGCCGTCTTCATAAACGACATCGTAAAACACCATTTCGGTGCGGGATGTGGGCTTTTTTGCCATCGTGAACTCCAATGAAAAGCCGCGCGGCCACTTTCAGAGCATCGTGCGAAAAAGTGGATCCCGGCTTTTCGCAAAAAATGATGCGACCACAAAGCGACAGAGCATGCGTTCTGATTCCATCA
>CAZKTH010000162.1:0-8055 GCA_964555575.1 uncultured Devosiaceae bacterium
TCACCGCAACACCGCCGGCGAGCTTGGCCAGACGTTCCTGCAGCTTCTCACGGTCGTAGTCCGAGGTGGTTTCCTCGATCTGCGCCTTGATCTGGGCAACGCGGCCCTGGATGTCTTCCTTGGCGCCGGAGCCGTCGACGATGGTGGTGTTCTCCTTGGTGATGTCGACGCGCTTGGCCGTGCCCAGCATATCGATGGTCACGTTCTCGAGCTTGATGCCGAGTTCTTCGGAGATGACCTGGCCGCCGGTCAGGATGGCGATGTCCTCGAGCATGGCCTTGCGGCGGTCGCCGAAGCCCGGAGCCTTGACGGCCGCGACCTTGAGGCCGCCGCGCAGGCGGTTGACGACGAGCGTGGCAAGTGCCTCGCCCTCGATGTCCTCGGCGATGATCAGCAGCGGACGCTGGCTCTGCACCACCGATTCAAGGATCGGCAGCATGGCCTGCAGGTTGGAAAGCTTCTTCTCGTGCAGGAGGATAAGGGGCTCCTCGAGCGCGGCGATCATTTTTTCGGTGTTGGTGACGAAATAGGGCGAAAGATAGCCGCGGTCGAACTGCATGCCCTCGACGACCTCGAGCTCGGTCTCGAGCGACTTGGCTTCCTCGACGGTGATCACGCCCTCATTGCCGACCTTCTGCATCGCCTCGGCGATGTCGCGGCCGACCTGCTCCTCGCCGTTGGCCGAGATGGTGCCGACCTGAGCGACTTCCTCGGAGGAGGAAATCTTGGTGGCGGACTTGATCAGGCTTGCGACGACCTCGGCGACGGCGAGATCGACGCCGCGCTTCAGATCCATCGGGTTCATGCCGGCGGCCACCAGCTTGACGCCTTCGGTCACGATGGCCTGGGCCAGAACGGTGGCGGTGGTGGTACCGTCGCCGGCAGTGTCATTGGTCTTGGACGCAACCGCGCGCACCATCTGGGCGCCCATGTTCTCGAACTTGTCCTCAAGCTCGATTTCCTTGGCGACGGTGACGCCGTCCTTGGTGATGCGCGGGGCGCCGAACGACTTGTCGAGAACGACGTTGCGGCCCTTGGGGCCGAGGGTGACCTTGACGGCGTTGGCGAGGATGTTGACGCCGCGCAGCATCTTGTCGCGGGCGTCGGTAGAGAATCTTACTTCTTTGGCGGGCATTTACTTAGCTCCTGAATATGGGCTGGCTGTGAGTCCGGGGGCATCGGTGGTCGGGCGTTTTCAGAAGAAGTGGGAACCGGTTTTCCGGCTCGAAAACGCGACCAACAGGGAAGTCCTTAGCCCTCGATCACACCCATGATGTCGGATTCCTTCATGATCAGAAGGTCTTCGCCGTTGATCTTGACTTCGGTGCCGCTCCACTTGCCGAAGAGCACGCGGTCGCCGGCCTTGACGTCGAGCGTGACGATCTTGCCGGTTTCGTCGCGGGCACCGGGACCCACGGAAACCACCTCGCCCTCGGAGGGCTTTTCCTTGGCGGAATCGGGAATGATAATGCCGCCGGCGGTCTTTTCCTCGCTATCGAGGCGGCGCACGACGACGCGGTCATGCAGAGGACGGAAGCTCATGGTCGCTCCTTGGCGTTGGCTGATGAACTCTCAAAAGGCTTGTTAGCACTCGTCATCATGGAGTGCTAACGTTCGGTCGGGATATAGGAACGGGGCTCGGCGCTGTCAAGGACGTTGCGGCGGACAAGTGAAGCCATCAACCGGAGCTCTCGGCACGCGGCCGGACAAACCGGTGGCGCGCGTGTCTTGCCGCTTGAGCGCTGCACGCAGCAATGCGCAAAGGCCGGAAAAGGGCGAAGCGGATCAGGCTGCGCCGGCGATGCCGTTCTGGCGCTCTTCCCAGGCCTGTTTCTTGCGGTAGATCGTCGAGGGGGAGATCTCGAGCGCCGCTGCGGCGCGGGCGATATTGCCGTGATGGCGGGCGATGGCCGCTTCGATGATCTGCTGTTCCTGCTGCCACATCGGCCGGATGTCGTCCTCGCCAACCGGCAGGACGGTGGCCGGCCGGGTTCCGCCCGCAAGCCCCTCGATATCGGCGGCGGCCAGCATTTGCGGGGTCACGCTGGTGCCGTCGAACATTGCGACGGTGCGACTGACGAGGTTTTCGAGCTGGCGGACATTGCCCTTCCATTCATGCGCCTCGAGATAGGCGCGCGCACCGGGGGTGAAGCCTTGCAGCGGCTTGCCGGCGGTGCGGGCGAAACGCTTGAGGAAATGGCCGGCGAGCGGCGCGATGTCCTCCGGGCGCTGTCTCAGCGGCGGCAGATTGAGGGGCAGGACGTTGAGCCGATAGAAAAGGTCCTGGCGCAACCCGTGCTCGGCAATCAGCGCCAGTGGACTCCTGCAGGTCGAACTGACGATGCGCAGCACGATTGGCGCGCCATATCCGGCCGCGGCGAGTCCTTTTCCGTCCGGCTCGATCAGTGCCATCAGCTGGCTCTGGGCGGCGCTGCCGAGGCCGCAGATCTCGTCGAGATAGAGCGTGCCGCCACCGGCGCGGATCAGCGCCCGCGTCGCTTCCGGGCCGGCGAGCTGCAGCAGCGGATCGTCATGGACAGAGACGTGGATGCGCCCGGCGCCGGCGCAGTCGACGGCGACAAAGGGAAGGTCGGCATGCGGGCCGAACGCGTGCAGCGTTTCGGCGGCGAGGCGTTTGCCGGTGCCGCTCTCGCCGGTGAGAAAGACCGGCGCCGGCGAATTGGCGATCCGGGCCAGTTGTTCGCGCAGGACTTTCATCTGCGGCGACCGGGCGATGAGCCGGCCCGGCTCGATGAGGGGGGTGCGTGTAACCGGCTGAGCGGTGCCGCGCCTGTCGTGCCGTGCCCTCAAAACGGCAATGCGGGCGCTCAGGTCCTCGATCGAGATCGGCCGGACGAGGCAGTCATGCGCGCCCGCCTGCAGGACCGCGACCGCCGCCGAGACGGAGTCGTTCGGCGAAATGGCGATGATGAGGGCAGGGCCGCCGAGCCGGGCCAGTCTTGCCACGGCATGTGTGGTGTCCCCGGAGATGTCGGCGAGGCTGTCGAGATCGACAAGGATGACGTCATAGCGGCCGGCAGTGAGCGCCGCGGCGGCGGCGCGACCGTCGGTCGCATGCAAGGGCGCAAAAATTGCGGGCTGCGTCGCGACGATGTCAGCGAGTTCCCGTTCGCGATCGATGACGAGAAGGCGCGCCGGAAGGTCTGGCGAGGCCTTTTCAGGCATGGACGGTCTCCGGTTCTGGAGTCGACAGGCGCATTCTGCGCGGCGCGATTGTTCATCAAATAGGGTAAACAAAGCGTTTTGCCCAAGTGTGCGACCGCGCCTGCTTTTGCGTCGCTGCACGGGGTGCTAAGAATCGGCTGCGAATCCAGAGGCCGAAAAGACGCACCGCCGTGCAGTTGCTCGTTTATGTCTTCATTGCAGTGGTCGCCCTGGCTTCAGGGGGCGCGGCCTATTTCGGCCTGACCTTCACCCTGATCGAATCGGCGCTGGTCGCCGCCGTCGTCTTCACCCTGTCGATGGTGGTGATGGAGCGCACCCTCAGATGGCGGTCGGAACGGCGCATGGAAAAGGCCGTCGAGGATCTGTCGCGGCTCCTGAGCACCGATGCCCAGGCAGGTCAGGTGCTGTCGCAGCGCATCAATACGCTGACCGACCTCAATGCCGGTGCCCGGCTCGACGTGCTCGAAGCCGATCTTTCGGTCCTCGGCACCGTCGTGCGCCAGGTCGCCGAGGCGGTGTCCGAGATCGAGGCCCAGGCGGCATCGGCGACCATCGTGACGCCTCGGCCCGATCCCAAACCGGCGGAGGCGCCGCCGCCCGAGGCGAAAATCGAGCGCGAACCGGAGCCGGTCATTCCGCTCGAAACCCTTCGTACGGCCCTGGACGACGGCCGGCTTGTCTTCCACATGCAGCCGGTGATCACCCTGCCGGGACGGCGTACCCATGGCTACGATCTCATTCCGCGCCTTGAGCTCGAGGATGGCGAACTGGCCGATACGCCCGACTTCCTGCCCCGAAACGGCGGCCAGGACGTGGTCCGCCGCATTGAACGCGCCGGCATCGAGGAAGCCGTTGCCATCGTCAGGCGGGCCCGCACCGCCGGCCAGCCGGCAACGCTTTTTGTGCCGATCAGCCGGGCCACCCTGTCCCACCGCCAGACGGCCGACGAACTGGTCGGGCTGTTCGACGCCAGCCGAGTCGTGTCGTCCTGCCTTGTGCTGCGCATCAGCGAAGCGGAATGGCGCGCGGCCAGCAATGCCCAGCGCGGCATCGCCGGCGCGTATTACGCCAAGGGCATCGGGCTGTCGCTGACCCGCGCCAGAACGCTTCGCCTCGATTTCAACGAACTCGCCGGCATGGGCGTCAGTTCCATCCGCGTCGACGCCGAGACCTTCGCGTCGGAGCCGGAATCCCTGACCGATTTCCATGTCGCCGATGTCTCCTCCTACATCGCCCGTTTCGGCATCGATCTCATGGTCGAGAATGTCAGGAACGAGCAGCAGGTTCTTTCGGCACTTGAGGACGGCGTCCGTTTCGCGATAGGACCGTATATCGCGGCACCGGCGCCGGTTCGCGTCGATCTTCTCGTGCGCCGCGAAACGCCTGCATCCGCAAGGCGTTCCAGCACAGGTTGAGTTCCGAAAAGAGAGTTTGACATGCCCAAGGCGCATCTGGTCACTACCGGCCTCTCGGCGCTTGCCCCGGACTACGACGCCGTTTTCTGCGATATCTGGGGTGTGGTCCACAACGGCGTGGCGCCACATCAGGGCGCGGTCACGGCCCTGACGCGTTATCGCGAACAGGGCGGCAGGGTGGTGCTGGTCACCAACGCCTCCCGCCCCGCCCCGCAGATCGTCGAAATGCTCGATGGGCTCGGCGTCGCCCGCGAGGCCTATGACGGCATCGTTTCCTCGGGCGATGTGACCCGCGACCTGGTCCGGGCCTATGCCGGCCGCATCATCCATCTGGTCGGCCCGCGCATCGATCATCCGCTGCTCGAAGGTCTCAACATCGCCAGGGGGGCGCCGGACGAAGCGGCCGTCGTCGTCGTCACCGGGCTCGACCGGTCCGACGAAACGCCGGAAGACTACACGGATCGCCTCGAAACCTGGCTCGATCACCGTCTGCCGCTGATCTGCGCCAATCCCGACATCACGGTCGAGGTCGGCGACAGGATCGAATACTGCGCCGGGGCGCTGGCCGAGATCTATGCCGATATGGGCGGCAAGGTCGAAATGGCCGGCAAACCCTACGCCCCGATCTACGAGGCCGCCTTCCGCCAGCTCGAGGAAGCGACCAGCGCGGACATCGACCACAAGCATATCCTCGCCATTGGCGATGCGGCGCGTACCGATGCGCTGGGCGCCGCGACCTTCGGCCTCGATTTCCTGTTCATCACCGGCTCGCTGCATGCCGGGGAGCTCAACGCTTTCGAGGGCGCCGAAGAGGACAAGGTCGTCGCCGCCATCGCCCCGAGCCGGGCCAATCTGGTCGGCTACATGCCACGGCTGGTGTGGTAGGGCCCGAAGGCTGACGTGACAAAACCGCTCGCTCGGGCTTGAATAGTATTATTATTGATACTGAATTATCGCGGCAAAGCGGATCGACAAGATCCTGAAGGTGATGGAGACCGCTCCGGGGAATGTGTGCTTTTCCGAGCTGTCGGCGGTATGCGAGCACTTCATTGGCGCGCCGCGCCGGAAGGGAACGAGTCATCACATCTGCAAGACGCCTTGGCCGGGCGATCCTCGCGTGAATATCCAGCGAGGCGGGAATGGCAAGGCGAAAGCCTATCAGGTCAGACAGATATTGGCCGCGATCGGGAAGACGAAGGAGCAGGGCGATGGTTGACCACAAGCACTACACCTATCGTGTCACCTGGTCGGAACAGGATGGCGAGTATGTTGCCCTGTGTGCCGAGTTCCCCAGCCTCAGCTATCTGGCATCCGATCAAGCGGCAGCGCTCAGCGGATTGATCGAGCTGGTCGGTGAGGTGGCCATGGACATGGCTGCCAATGACGAGAAAGTGCCGATGCCGCTCGCCGACAGGACCTATAGCGGCAAGTTTCAGGTACGGATTCCGCCCGGACAGCACCGACACCTGGCAATGGAGGCCGCCGAACAAGGTATCAGCATCAACCGACTGGTCTCTTCGAAACTGATCTGATGCCGGACAAGGCGGCGCCGAACCTGGCAGTCAAATCGGGGGCAATGATCGCATTGACCCGGCACCTGCTCGCCGCGCTTGCATTCTGACGCAGGACGCGGCAGTTTCGCGCCCGTTCCGTTTTCCGTTCCCTTCCCGGAAGCATGCCGTGACCGCCTTCTGCTTTCTGCGATCCCTTGATTCCGTTCCGCAAGCGATGAAGGGCGGGGTCGTCGCCATCGGCAATTTCGACGGCTGCCATCGTGGTCACCAGACCGTTCTGGCCGAGGCGAGGCGCCTGGCCGAAAAGGCCGGCAGGCCCTCGATCATGCTGACCTTCGAGCCGCACCCGCGCGACGTCTTCGCGCCCGAGCCGTTCCTGTTCCGGCTGTCCGACGGCGAACAGAAGGCGCGCCTCGCCGCCGCGCTCGGCTTTTCCGGTATCGCCATCCTGCCGTTTTCGCGCACCCTCGCCTCGGTCGAGGCCGAGGAGTTCGTCCGCTCCTATCTTGTCGATGCACTCGGTGCCTCGGCGGTCGTGGTCGGCGGCGATTTCCATTTCGGCCGCGGTCGAGCCGGCACACCGGAATTTCTGCGGCAGGCCGGCCGGCATCACGGCTTTGCCGTGCATCAGCTCGATCTCGTCTCCGACGACGGCGAGCCGATCTCCTCCTCGCTCATCCGCGAGGCGCTGGAGCGCGGCGAAGTGGCCCGCGCCAATTCCCTGCTCGGCTATCACTGGATGGCCGAAGGCACGGTAATCAAGGGCGACCAGCGCGGCCGCACCCTCGGCTTTCCGACCGCCAATTTCGCCCTGCCGGCCAATTCGCACCTGGCCGAAGGCGTCTATGCCGTGCGCGTCAAGCTCGGCAACCGCCTGTTTGACAGCGTCGCCGGCCATGGCAAGCCGATGTTCGACAACACCCAGCCGCCCTTCGAGGCCCATATCCTGGATTTCGACGAGGACATCTATGGCGCCCATATCGAGGTGGCGATCGTCTGCCATCTGAGGCAGAATTTCCAGTTCGACGGCGTTGATGCCCTGATCGCCCAGATGGGCAAGGACAAGGACCACGCCCGCACAATCCTCGCCAAGACGAAGCCGCTTTCCGAACTCGACCGGCATCTGGGCTTCATTATCTAGGGTCAGGGGCCCCTGGACCGCTGACCCGGCAAAAAGCTTCCCTCACACTGGCGTGGCTGATAAAGCAACGCCGGATTTCAAGAGAATTTTGCACGAATACCGGTAACAAGATGACCGACACCGCAACCGAAGCGACGGAAAAAGACTATTCCGCCACGCTTTTCCTGCCCAAGACCGAGTTCCCCATGCGCGCCGGGCTCCCGAAGCGCGAGCCCGACTGGCTGAAGCGCTGGGAAGACATGGATCTGTTCAACCGCCTGCGCACGCAGTCGGCCGACGCGCCGAAGTTCACGCTGCACGACGGCCCGCCCTATGCCAACGGCAACATCCATATCGGGCACGCCCTCAACAAGATCCTCAAGGACCTCGTGGTCCGTTCCAAGCAGATGCTCGGCAACGACGCCGCCTACGTCCCCGGCTGGGACTGCCACGGCCTGCCGATCGAGTGGAAGATCGAGGAACAGTACCGCGCCAAGGGCCGCAACAAGGACGAAGTGCCGATCAACGAGTTCCGCAAGGAATGCCGGAGCTTCGCGGCGCACTGGATCGACGTGCAGCGCGCCGAGTTCAAGCGCCTCGGCGTCATCGGCGACTGGGACAACCCGTACCTGACGATGAGCTACGACGCCGAAGCGGTGATCGTCGGCGAACTGCACAAATTCGCCATGACCGGCCAGCTCTATCGCGGCTCCAAGCCGGTGATGTGGTCGGTGGTCGAACGCACGGCGCTGGCCGAGGCCGAGATCGAATATCAGGACTACGAGAGCGACACCATCTGGGTGAAGTTCCCGGTGCGGGA
>CAZKTH010000163.1:0-8045 GCA_964555575.1 uncultured Devosiaceae bacterium
TGTCGACCTGCTCGCGGTTCTGCTTCTGGAAGGTCTCGCTGTTGGTCCGCAAAATCTCGCCGGCGATGGCCTTGAACTGCTCGGTCATCTGCTGGCGGGCCTGCTCGTAGCGCTGGAGGTTCTCGGCGGCCTGCTGGCGCTCGGCGCCCATCTGGGCGGCAAGCCGCGCCGCCTCGGCCTTCGTCTCGGCATTGGCGGTGAGCGCCGCATCGAGCCGGGTCTCGAGATCGCCGATGCGGGTGTCGCGGTATTCGACCTGCTTTTGAAAGCTGTCCCTGAGATTGTCGATCGCGGTCCGGCCCGCCTCTTCCGCCTTCCACCGGTCGCCGCGTACCGACAGGATGGCCAGGACAAAGCCGAGAACGACAAGGATGGTGAGCGCGCCCATGCCGATCAGCGCCATGCCGGTGGTGACGGCAGCATTCGCAATGGTGAACAGAACCGAATCCATCCGTTGAACCTAGCCGATTCGCGGCGATTCGGAACGAATCGTAAACGCGGCAAGGCGCCGCCGGTTGACCCGTGACGCCCGAGGCGCCATATGCATGATCAAGTTTGGAAAGAGACCGATTATGGCTTTGCGACCTGTCATCATCCTTCCCGATCCGCGCCTGCGCGCCGTTGCCGATCCCGTCGCCGAGATCACCGACGCGACCAAAACGCTGATCAGGGACATGTTCGAGACCATGTATGACGCCCCGGGCGTCGGCCTGGCCGCCACCCAGCTCGGCATCATGAGCCGAGTCATCGTTGTCGATGCCGCCAAGCGCAAGAACGAGGGCGCCGGCCAGGTTGCCGCCGAAGGCGCGGCGGAAGAGGACGAGCCCGATCCCGACCCCATCGCCATGATCAATCCGGAAGTCCTGTGGTCGTCCGAGGAAACCAAGACCCATGAGGAAGGGTGCCTGTCCATTCCCGACTATTACGAGGAAGTCGAGCGCCCAGACCGGGTGCGCGTCCGCTATCTGAGCCCGGAGGGCGAGACGGTCGAACGCGATTGCGACGGCTTTCTCGCCGTCGTCGTCCAGCACGAGATCGACCATCTCAATGGCCGCCTGTTCATCGACTATCTCTCGCGCCTGAAGCGCGACCGTATCACCAAGAAGTTTCAGAAGGCAGCCAGGCGCGCCGGCTGATCCGGCACGCCGCCCCGGAGGCGCCATGCGCATCATCTTCATGGGCACGCCGGAGTTTTCGGTGCCGAGCCTTGTCGAACTGGTGGCGCGCGGCCACGACATCGCCGCCGTCTACACACGGGCGCCCAAGCCGGCCGGGCGCGGCAAGGCGCTGAGGAAATCGCCGGTCCATGTCGCCGCCGAGGGATTCGGGCTCGCCGTTCGCACCCCGAGAAATTTCAGGGACCCGGACGACGTCGCGGCCTTCCAAGCGCTCGAAGCCGATGTCGGCGTGGTCGCGGCCTATGGCCTGCTGTTGCCCAAACCCATCCTCGACGCCCCGAAACAGGGCTGTCTCAACCTGCACGGCTCGGCCCTGCCGCGCTGGCGCGGCGCCGCCCCGATCCAGCGGGCGGTGATGGCCGGCGATCCGGCGACCGCCGCCATGGTGATGAAGATGGACGAGGGGCTCGACACCGGGCCGGTGGCCCTGAGCGAGATCATCCTGATCGGCGAGGACATGACGGCCGGTGATCTGCATGACGAGATGATGGTGCGCGGCGCCGATCTGATGGCCCGCGCCGTCGAGGCCCTCAGCCGCGATGCGCTCGAATTCACGCCGCAGACCGAGGACGGCGTGACCTACGCCAAAAAGATCGAAAAGGCCGAGACGCGCATCGATTTCACCCGGCCGGCCCGCGAGGTCCACGACCACATGCGCGGGCTGTCGCCCTTTCCCGGTGCCTGGTTCGAGATCGAACTGGGCGGCAAGCCGGTGCGGATCAAGGTGTTGCGCAGCGAAATGGCCGAAGGGGAGGGGGCACCCGGCACCATTCTCGGCGAGGATCTCGTGATTGCCTGCGGCACCGGCGCGGTCCGGCTGATCCAGGTGCAGCGCGAGGGCAAGGCGGCCATGGACGCCGACGCCTTCCTGCGCGGCACGGGATCGCTGGCCGGGCAGGCCGTTCGTTAGGAACATGCCGCGCTACAAGCTCATCCTCGAATATGACGGAACCCCGTTCTGCGGCTGGCAGCGCCAGGACGGCCAGCCTTCCGTGCAGCAGACGCTGGAAGAGGCGATCGCCCGCTTTTGCGGCGAGACGGTCGCGACCCAGGCGGCGGGGCGCACCGATTCCGGCGTCCATGCTCTCGGCCAGGTGGTGCATTTCGATCTCGAAAAGACCTGGGATCCGTTCCGCATCGGCGAGGCGCTCAATTATCACCTCAAACCGGATCCGGTGGCGGTGCTATCGGTCGAAGCGGTTGGCGAGGATTTCGAGGCGCGCTTTTCGGCCAGGGCCCGGCATTACCAATACCGCATTCTCAATCGCCGCGCCCGTCCGGTGCTCGACGCCAGGCGCGTCTGGCATGTGATGCATCCGCTCGATGCCGGTCGCATGCACGCGGCGGCGCAGTTCGCCATCGGCCAGCACGATTTCACCACCTTCCGCGCTGCTCAGTGCCAGGCCAAATCGCCGGTCAAGACCCTCGACCGGCTCGATGTCCGGCGCGAGGCCGATGAAGTCGTGATCACGGCCAGCGCCCGGTCCTTCCTGCACCATCAGGTGCGCTCGCTTGTCGGTTCGCTGAAGCTGGTCGGCGAAGGCAAATGGCGCCCGCATGACTTCAGATCGGCGCTCGATGCCGCCGACCGGTCCCGCTGCGGCGCACTGGCACCGCCCGACGGGCTCTATCTGATGCAGGTCGATTACTGAACCGAGAGCGCGGCGCCGGGGAAGAAGGCGCCGAACACCGACAGGCCGAGGATGACGGCGGCGAATTGCGCCGCCAGGAACGCGGCGATTTGCCAGCCCGTCAGAGTGACGATGATGCGGGCGATATTGATCTCCATGATCAGGATCAGGATGCCGAGCGCCAGCATCAGAAGATCGCTCGACAGATTGAGAATCACCAGCACCACCGACAGTGCCGTCATGAAGAAGGTCGCCCAGTTGTCGGCGACCAGATAGGGCACCAGCCCGTCCGGCCGCCCCATCTGTCTCAGGATCAGGGCCGCGAAGCCGACCTGCAGCGCGAACAGGAAGAGCGCCAGAAACACGTTCTGCCAGGCCGGTGCCAGCGTTTCGGACGGATTGAGCGCGAAGGGCAGATAGCCATTGACCATCAGGGCAATGAAGAACGCCGCCATCGATCCCATCAGGCCGCGGACGGAAAGGTCGAAATAGCGATAGGCGTCACGACGCCCGATGACGATCATGGTGATCCCGCGGGCGGCCTGCAGTGCTTCTTCGACGAATGTCATGGCGGAAAACGGGTTTCGAGTAAGTGTGGTTGACGCATGAGTGGGCATTCGCCGCGGAAAATCAAGGCTGGCGCGGTGGTGATTTTTTCGCGGCAATGACCGCCGGCGGTTTCAGCCGGGCAGAAACAGGGTGATGAAGCGGCGATAAAGCCGCGTCAGCGTCTCGAGATCGGCAAGCGGCACGCGCTCGTCGGTCTGGTGCATGGTGGCGCCGACAAGGCCGCATTCGACCACCGGACAGTATTTGGCGATATAGCGTGCATCCGAGGTGCCGCCGCTGGTCGAGTGTTCGGGTTTGGCGCCCGTTTCCGCCGCGATCACCCGGTCGAGCAGGGCGACCTCCTCGTCCGGCGGACACACGAACGGAAAGGCGCCGGCGACCGGCTCGTCGAACGCGGTGGTGCAGCCGGCAAGATCGACCGAGGCAATGCGTTCCTCGACCCACTGGCGCAGACGGGCGTCGCTCCACAGATCGGAAAAGCGGACATTGAACCTCAGTTCCGCCCGCTCGGGTATGACATTGCTCGCCCTGTTGCCGGTATCGATCGAGGTCAGGACCAGACGCGAAGGCTGGAAGTGCTCGGTGCCGGCATCGAGCGGGGTTTGGGTCAGCGCGGTGGCGATGGCGAGGAGCACCGGCAGCGGATTGACCGACGTCTCGGGATAGGCGGAATGGCCCTGGACGCCCCTGACAACGATCCGGCCGTTGAGCGAGCCACGCCGCCCGGTCTTCAGGCGGTCGCCGACCCGTTTTGCCGAGCTTGGCTCACCGACAATGGCGAAATCGAAGCGATGGCCCCTGGCGTCGGCCCAGGCCATGATCCGGTCGGTGCCGTTGATGGAATCGGCCTCCTCGTCGCCGGTGATGGCGAGCGAGATGGTGCCCCTGTCGGCGCTGCCGTCCGCCACTGCTTCGGCGACGGCAGCGAGAAAGCAGGCAACGCCCGACTTCATGTCGACGGCGCCGCGGCCGAACATGAAGGCGTTTTCGATTTCGGCGGCAAAGGGCGGGTGCGTCCATTGCGTCTCGTCCCCCGGCGGCACCACGTCGACATGGCCGCCGAACAACAAATGTCTGCCGCCCGAACCGCGCGTTGCGTAAAGATTGTCGACCGGATAGGAGCCGTTGCCCTCGAAGCGAAGGCGGGTGCAGGCAAAGCCGATTTCGGTCAGGAAGGCTTCGACCACAGCCAAAGCATCCGCTGCCTCCGGGGTTACCGATGGGCAGCGGATCAGGTCGGAAAGCAGGCGGGCCGCCTTGGTCTCAGTGGTCTTGCACATTCAAGGTCAACCCGCCAACTCGGTTTCAGGATGCGGTCAACGGGTTGGGACCATAGGCGTTTTCGCCTTCATTGCCCTTGAGGAAGCCAAGCACGACAAGAAGATAAATCGCGAAAATCGCGATGAGGGCGCCCACCACGGAGAACCAGATCGCCGGCATCGGCATCGTGATGCCATTGCCGATATCGGTCATCGCATAGCCGATGCCGACAGCCTGGATGAGGATCATCAGCAGCGACAAAGCCAAGTAGATCCAGATGTCCATGCCCGAATTGCCACGATCGTGGCGACGTTTGATCATCATCGCCGCCGCCGGATAGGCTATGATCAGAAACGTGATCAGGTTGGCCCAGGCCGACTTCGTCGTCATCGCCATGATCTCCTCCGGCGATGTCGTGCCAGTCGCCAATGCGGCGACATTCATCATCCCGACACCGAAGATCGAAGAGATGATATAGCCGATGATGATACCAGCGATGGAAAGAAGGATCGCGCCGATCCAGAACTGCTTGCGGCCGATTCTACCGTCCAGGCTGGTATAGTACCATTTCCAGTCCATGTTGCCCTCCAATAACCGGCCTGGTGATTCTCGCAGCCGGTCCGCCAGGGAGGGTAGTGGAGCCTGAACGGTTTTTCCAGCCGCGCCACAAGGCTTTGCACCACAGGAAGCTGGAGCATCGTGGCCAAAAGCGGGTCCCGGTTTTCGCCAACCGAGGACCGATCCAAAAGGTCAAATCGTGCCAGCGGCACGATTTGAAGTCCGAAGGATGCGGCCACAAGGAAAGTGAACATGCGTTCCGGTTCCATCAGAACGGAAGCTCCAGGTTATCGAGTGGTCGCGTTTTCGAACCGGCGAACCGGTATCCACTTCGCCTGAAAACGCTCTAGTCCCTGAGCAGATCGTTGATCGAGGTCTTCGAGCGGGTCTGGGCGTCGACGCGCTTGACGATGACGGCGCAGTAAAGGCTCGGACCGGGCCGTCCGTCCGGCAGCGGCTTGCCCGGCATCGAGCCGGAAACGACGACCGAATAGGGTGGTACCTTGCCCATATGCACCTCGCCGGTGCTGCGGTCGACGATCCTGGTCGACTGGCCGATGAACACGCCCATCGAAATGACCGAGCCTTCGCCGACGACGACGCCCTCGACCACTTCCGAACGGGCGCCGATGAAGCAGTCGTCCTCGATGATGGTCGGGCCGGCCTGCAGCGGCTCGAGCACGCCGCCGACGCCGACGCCGCCGGAAAGATGGACGTTGGCACCGATCTGGGCGCAGGACCCCACCGTCACCCAGGTGTCGACCATGGTGTTTTTGCCCACATGCGCCCCGAGATTGACGAAACTCGGCATCAGGACGGCGCCCCTGTCGATGAAGGCGGAGTGCCGGACGATGGCGCCCGGCACGGCGCGGAAACCGGCCTCGCGGAAGCGGCTGGCGTTCCAGCCGGCAAATTTCGACGGCACCTTGTCCCACCACATGCCGCCGCCCGGCCCACCGGGGATCTCTTCCATGTCGTTGAGCCTGAAACTCAAAAGCACCGCCTTTTTCAGCCACTGGTTGACCTGCCAGTCTCCGTTCTCGCGTTTCTCGGCCACCCGTGCCTTGCCGGCATCGAGCGTGTCGAGTGCGGTCTCGACCGCCTCGCGGACCGGGCCTTTGGTGTCGAAGCCGATTTCGGCCCGTGCCTCGAAGGCGTCTTCGATGGTCTTTTCGAGGTCGGTCATGGACATGGTGCGCTTTCTCCCCGGGGTCCTGAAGCGGCCGGACATTAACGGCCCGAACGGCAAAGGAAAAGCATCTCGGCTTGCCGATGTCTGCGGCATTTCGAAAGAGAACGGCATCGAACGCCACGAAACCGTCACCTTGAGCGGGTTTGGCATGGAGCCTTAATGCTTTTCTGACAGGCTCACCGCCCAGCTCCCGGAGGAATTCATGGCTCGCGGCAATCACCACACTCCGTTGCGGACCTCGGTCCAGGACATCGATGCCGTCCGCCGCACGCCGATCACGCCGCAGACCGAATCCCCGGCCTATCGGCTCGCCATCACCGACGAGGAATTCCTTTATTCCTCGGACATGCGCGGCGTCAGGCTGCAGCTCGAATTCATGAAGACCGAATTGCGATTGAAGGAAAAGGGCATCAGTTCGACCGTCGTCCTGTTCGGCGGCTCGCGCATCCCGGCACCGGGCGAAGAGCCGAAATCGGCGCTGACCGAGACGGCGCGCCGGCGTCTCAAGGCCAATTCCCGCTATTACGAGGAGGCGCGTCGCTTTGCCCGCTATGCCTCGCTGACGGCGCAGAGCCTCGATTTCAAGGAATATGTGGTGGTGACCGGCGGCGGTCCCGGCGTCATGGAAGCCGGCAATCGCGGCGCCACCGATATCGGCGCGCCGACGATCGGGCTCAATGTCGTTCTGCCGCACGAACAGGCGCCCAACGGCTACATCACCCCGGAACTGTGCTTCAACTTCCACTATTTCGCCGTCAGGAAGATCCACTTCCTCATGCGCGCCAAGGCTGTCGCCATTTTCCCCGGCGGCTACGGCACGCTCGACGAGTTCTTCGAGACCCTGACCCTGATCCAGACCGGCCGCATGGACCGGGTGCCGATGCTGATGTTCGGCAAGGATTTCTGGGACCGGGCCCTCAACCTCAAGGTGCTCGAGGAGGAAGGGACGATCTCGCCCGGCGATTCCGGACTGTTCACCGTCGTCGACACGGCCAAAGAGGGCTGGGACGTCGTCCGCGCGTTCTACGATCTGCCCGAGGTTCCGGAAGCGAAACGGGCGTGAGGACCGGCGAAGGCACAAGAACACGCCGCAAGTTCGAGGCCTGAAATGCCGACTCGCGTCGGAAGCCCTATTTGAAGAAAACAGAATTTCATCGACGCATCAATCGAAGTGATGGTCGTTGCATCGCGACGCCGCTCCTGTTTGCCCGAGACATGCTCACAGGCGAAGGCTGGCCGACGGGCCTTGCCGTGCGCCTGCCCCGTTAACGCAGGCGTGATCGCCCGGCGCCACTTATTCCGCCCATCCCGGCTTGATCCCTGTCGGCAGGCAGATTATTCGATTATCCGAATATACCAATTTAGCGAGAGTTCCGGATGTTTGCCTTCATCGACAACACCTCCTTGAGCATGTTCATCGTCTTCGCGCTGACCCTGGGGCTGGCGCCGTTCATGCCCGAACCGCATGTTGTGGAGAAGGTGCGGATGCTGTTCCAGGGCGAGCTGGTGCGGCCCATCGACATTTTCGACTTTTTCTTCCACTTCGCGCCCTGGGGGCTGCTCGGCCTCAAGCTCTGGCGCATGTACGTGCCGACCGGCGTCTAGAGCGTTTTCAGGCGAAGTGGATACCGGTTCGCCGGTTCGAAAACGCGACTA
>CAZKTH010000164.1:0-2143 GCA_964555575.1 uncultured Devosiaceae bacterium
GTTGTCCATCGCAGCAAACTCGGCGCCGCCACCGATGCCGCCATAATTGGCGCCGGCACCGTCGTTCCGGTCAGCATCCGTTCCTGCGGATTCCGGTGGTTACACCTCGGCCCAGGTGCCGGTCTTCTCGCTCCTGAACACCGCGTCGATGACCCGCATCGAGGCGATGGCGTCCTCGATACCGTAGGGCAGCGTGCTGCCCGACAGGATCGCCTGCGCCATGGCCTCGGCCTGCTCGGTATACTGGTCGCAAGGAGGAATGATCTCGCGCCGGACAAGGCTGTTGTCCAGGCTGAAGCCGTTGTCGACATGGATGGCGGTCGCCTGTCCCTGCGGCGCGTTGAAGGGGATGAGGATCTCGGCCCGCGCCTTGGTCCCCATGACATTGACCTTCTGATAGGGCGTCAACTGCATCGACACCACAAAGCTCAACTGCCGTCCGCCGCCGAAATCGGCGATGACGCTGGCCAGCCGGTCGATGCCGAAAGTCGGGTCGCGATCGATGAGCGCCAGCACCCTCCTGGGTTCGGCCTCAAAGAAGAACCGCCCCGCCGTGATCGGATAGCAGCCGATATCCATGATGCCGCCGCCGCCGTTTTCCGGCTTGTTGCGGATGTTGTCGGGATTGACGTTGTAATAGGAAAAGGCCGCCTGCACCGCCCTCACCTCGCCGAGCTCGCCGGAACGCACCAGTTCGCGCACCCTCAGCCATTGCGGGTGGTAGCGCACCATGAAGGCCTCGGCGACGATGACCGAGCCCGGCAAGGCCCTCAGCCTTTCGGCGTCGGCCGCATCAAGCCCGATCGGCTTCTCGCACAGGACGTGCTTGCCGGCCCCGGCCGCCTTGAGGGTCCATTCGACATGCATGTCGTTGGGAAGCGGATTGTAGACGGCATCGATCTCGGGATCGGCCAGCATTTCCTCATAGCTGGCGTAGAATTTGGGGATGCCGAGTTCGGCCGCCGCTTCCTGGGCGCGATCGCCATTGCGCGAGGCGATGCCGAACACCTCGGAGGACGGGGATTTCTGGATCGCCGGCGTGACCTTCTCCATGCCGATATTGGCCGTCGACAATATCCCCCACCTGACTTTGCGCTCCGTCATGATCCCTTGCCTCCTGAGTTCGATACACCACAAGATGCTGCCGGATCCCTGATCCGGACCCGGCAGCGAGTCGAGTATAGCGCTAATGCGTGGCGACGCAGAAGACCCGATCGCCTCGCCCCAGCCCGGCTTGCGGCGCGCCGCCGGACCGTCAGGCCTTGAGCCAGGTCTCGAGCTTGGCCGCGTCGGGCAGTCCGCCGGCATGGACGAGCTTGCCGTCGATGCTGATGCCGGGCGTCGACAGAACGCCGGCCTGGGCGATCGACGCCATGTCGGTCACCTTTTCGACGGCGACTTGGATGCCGGGCTTTCCGGCGGCATTGCGCACCATTTCCGCCGTCTTTTCGCAGCGGGCACAACCGGGGCCATAGACCTTCACATCCTTCATCCGGGACTCCTCAAAGCAAGAAATTGAACAGCAGGCCGACGGCAAGGATGCCGCTGGCAACGACAGCGATGAACAGGGCGATCAGCCTCAGCTTGAGCACCTGTTTCAGAATGATCATCTCGGGCAGGCTCAACGCGATCACCGACATCATGAAGGCGAGTACGGTGCCGAACGCCGCGCCCTTGCCCAGAAGGGCCTCGACGATCGGAAGGGCGTCAGCACCCCGAGCCCCGCCGCCAGCCCGTTGGCGACGCCTTCGCGCCGTCCGGACAGGAACGCCCGCGTCCGCTCCGGGCTGAAAAAGCTCCTGATCGCGCCCATGGCGAAAACGATGAGCAGCAAGAGCATCAGCATCTTGGGGACGTCGTAGAAAAAGAAGGCCAGCGCCTCGCCGGTCTGACCGGCGCGCGCCACCGGCGGCAGCGACACCAGTCCTTCCGACAAGGCCGGCAGGCGATCATAGACACCACAGCACCACGCCGGCTACGGCGCCGGCATGCCAGGCCCAGCCGGGCATGGCGCCGCGCTTGAGATCGGAAACCGTCAGGCTCATGCCACCTGCCTCGCGCCGGCGCCCGCGGCCGTCATGACCGCATCGAGGACAGTACGGATTTGCGGGGGAAGCGCCGGATTGACCCGAGAGAGCACGCG
>CAZKTH010000164.1:2153-8036 GCA_964555575.1 uncultured Devosiaceae bacterium
CCGCATCACATCGAGACGCGTCGGTTCGGCTAGAGCCGCAAGGATCCGGATCATCACATCGGACGTCATCTCCGTCTCCTTATTCATTGCCATATCCGCTCCAAACTCATTCGTTCGCCTTGCCGCCTTCGCAGCCGCCTCCATCCCGTCGCCATTGTCGTCCCCGTCCGTTTCCGGCATCGTCTCGGCCTGTCTTGGCTCTTCTCGTCCCACCATGTTTTTTCGCCTATGCGCTTATGCGCATATGCTGTCACGCAATAGAATTCGAACTGTTGCAAGCGACTGGGATCTCCCGGGTTTTTGTTCGCGCGTCATTGCGCGGCATGAAGCGACGCAGCGATCGAGAAGACGATCAACACAACTCCGGACCTCTGCCCGTGTGCCTGGCGTTGCGGCCCTCGCAATGATGGTGACCGCGTTTTTGCCGGAGCCAGGCAGCTCTTGCGACTCAACTGGCGCTTCAGCGGCTCGGCGCATTTGGGCTTGCCCAGACAATGAATATCGATTATTCATGATATATGGATATGAATCAAGCTCTCTCCGCCTTCGCCGCCCTCGGCCAGTCGACCCGTCTCGAGGTCTTTCGGCTGCTGGTGCGCACGGGCGATCGGGGCATGCTGGCCGGCGAGATCGCCGAGAACCTCGATATCCGGCAGAACACGATGTCGGCCAATCTCGCCGTGCTCCTCAATGCCGGACTTGTCCGCAATATCCGTGAAGGTCGGACCATCCGCTATTTCGCCGACATGGACGGCATGCAGGGCCTGCTCGCCTATCTGATGGAAGATTGCTGCGGCGGCCAGCCCGAACTGTGTGAGCCCGTCATCGAACAAATCGCCTGCTCGCCAATGGAAGGAAGCCAGGATGGCGCATGTTCATAACGTTCTGTTCCTGTGCACCGGCAATTCCGCCCGGTCGCTTCTGGCCGAGGCAATTCTCAACCGCGAGGGCCAGGGACGGTTCAGGGCCTTTTCGGCCGGATCGCACCCCAAACCGGCTCCGCACCCCTACACCATCGACTTGCTGAAAAAGCTCAACCACGACACCAGCTTCGCCCGCTCCAAGAGCTGGGACGAGTTCGCCGGCCCCGACGCCCCGAAGATGGATTTCGTCTTCACCGTCTGCGACGACGCCGCCAATGAAACCTGTCCGGTCTGGCCCGGCCAGCCGATGACGGCCCACTGGGGCGTGCCCGATCCGGCCCGGGTCGAGGGCAGCGAGGCGGAAAGGCGCCTGGCCTTCGCCGAAGCCTACCGCATGCTCTCCAACCGCATCTCGATCTTCGTCAATCTGCCGCTTGCCTCGCTCGACCGCCTGGCGCTTGAGGCCCATCTGAAACGTATCGGCAAGGCCGGCGACGCGTAGCCGACCCAATCCAAGGACAACACTCATGACGGAAACGGGCGAGAGCGCGGCCGCTGCGGGCGCCACCCCGGCCATCGGGTTCTTCGAGAAATGGCTCACGGCCTGGGTGGCCCTGTGCATCCTTGCCGGGATCGGGCTCGGCTATCTGTTTCCCGCCGCCTTCGCGCTGATATCCACGGCCGAGATCGCCAGCGTCAACCTGCCGGTCGCCGTACTGATCTGGCTGATGATCGTGCCAATGCTGGTCAAGATCGATTTCGCCGCCCTCAGGAAAGTCGGCGAGCACTGGCGCGGCATCGGCATCACGCTTCTTGTCAACTGGGCGATCAAGCCGTTCTCCATGGCGCTGCTCGGCGCGGTTTTCATCGGCTGGCTGTTCCGTCCCTATCTGCCGGAAGGGCAGATCGCCAGCTATATCGCCGGCCTCATTCTGCTCGCCGCCGCGCCGTGCACGGCCATGGTGTTCGTGTGGAGCAATCTGTGCCGGGGCGAGCCGCATTTCACCCTGACCCAGGTGGCGCTGAACGACGCCATCATGCTCGTCGCCTTCGCGCCGATCGTCGCGCTGCTCCTGGGGCTGTCGGCGATCACCGTGCCGTGGGAAACGCTGCTGCTCTCGGTCGGGCTCTATATCGTCATTCCGGTAGCGGTGGCGCAGGTGATCCGGCGTTTCCTTCTGGCACGCGGCGGGCCGGCGCTTGCAGCCTTTTCGGCCCTGGCCGGCGGCGTCTCGATCGTGGCCCTGCTCGTCACGCTGGTGCTGCTGTTCGCCTTTCAGGGAAGCCAGATCGTCGCCAAGCCGGCGATCATCGCCCTGCTGGCGGTGCCGATCCTGATCCAGGTCTATTTCAATTCCGGCCTTGCCTATCTGCTCAACCGCTGGAGCGGAGAAGCCCATTGCGTCGCCGGGCCGTCGGCGCTGATCGGCGCCTCGAATTTCTTCGAACTGGCGGTCGCCGCCGCCATCAGCCTGTTCGGCATCGGCTCGGGCGCGGCCCTGGCGACCGTTGTCGGCGTGCTCATCGAGGTTCCGGTGATGCTGTCGGTCGTCGCCATCGTCAACCGCTCCAAGGGCTGGTATGAGCGCGGCAGCGCCGTACGCCGGCTGCCGGCGGGTGGCTGAGCCCAACCGCAGGATCCAGAAGCGAGCGGACACATGAGCATCGTCATCCACCACAACCCCAAATGCGGCACCTCGCGCAATGTCGTCGCCTTCGTCAGGGCGCCGCGCCAAGAGCCGATCATCATCGACTACCTCAAGACCGGCTGGACGCGGCCGCAACTGCTCGGTTTGTTCGCCGCCGCCGGCCTGACGCCGCGCGAGGCGCTGCGGGTCTCCAAATCGCCGGCCGAGGAACTGGGGCTCACCGACCCCGACGTCGACGACGAAACCCTCATCGAGGCCATGATCGAACATCCGGTGCTGGTCAACCGCCCGTTCGTCTGTTCGCCCAGGGGCGTGCGCCTGTGCCGCCCGAGCGAGGCGGTGCTCGACCTGCTCGACGAAAGGCCGAAGGGCCCGCTCTTCAAGGAAGACGGCCAGATGATTCTCGACGAAAACGGGCAGCCGGTTGAGGGATAGGGATTTGCGTGAGCTGAAGCTCTCGGAAGTCCGACAGGAAATCGGCATTCATCGCGCCGTCGTCGCCAAATCCGCTTCGTCATCCCTGACCTGATCGGGGATCCAGCGGCGCGCGGATCTCCGCGCGCGAGAAGGATCTTGCGCTCGGCAGACGCCTCGCACTGGATTCCCGTTTTCACGGGAATGACGATGGAGATTTTATAATCGCTTTCGCCTCTGCCTTCGACGGGGTGACGGCCGAGATCGAGGCACGGCACCGACATGACTGCCACCGTCATTCCGGCGAAGGCCGGAATCCAGCGATCCCCCGCGCCGCGCCGTGATCACCCCTTCTTCAGAAACCGCTCGAAGGCCCTGAGCGTGGTCTCGCTAACGTGATGCTCGATGCCCTCGGCATCCTTCTTGGCCGAGTCCGGATCGACGCCGATGCTCTGCAGAAAGGCCTCGACGATCTCGTGGCGGCGGCGTGAGGCTTCGGCCAGGCGCTGCCCCTCCCCGGTCAGGAAGACGCCGCGATAGGGCCGCTGGGTGACGAGATTTTCCTCGGCCATCCTCTTGAGCATTTTCGCCACCGTCGGCTGGGTGACGCCGAGCCAGCGGGCGATGTCTGTCTGGCGGGCCTCGCCCGAGCGTTCCATCAGATCGGCGATCAGCTCGGCATAGTCTTCCATCAGTTCGGTCCGCCGGTCGTCGCGGCATTTCTGGAAGGCCTCGGCCTTGATTTCGACCTCGGCCGAGGCGACGTCGGCGACGTCGGCCGGGGCGGCGCGTTTCGTCAAGGAAACCCTTGTCACTGCATCGGCCCTCCCGTTGCCGAATTTAGCCAAGACCATAAATCATTCGTATTTACCATGAAACCCTCCCAGTCTTTCGATCAGCCGGCGGCGAGACCCGGCAGCGAAACGCCGAAGGTCTCGAGCAGCAGGAAGACATTCAGGACGAGGATGACGACCGTTCCGACAATGGCCAGGGTATCGATCAGCCTTCCATTGGCGAATTCGCCCATGATGGAACGGTTGCGGGTGAACATGACCAGGGCGATCATCGGGATCGGCAGGGCGAAGCTCAGAACGACCTGGCTGTAGACCAGCGCCTGGGTGGTGTTGATGCCCATCAGCACCACCGCGAAGGCCGGCAGCATGGTCACCAGGCGCCTGACCCAGATCGGGATGTGAAAGCCGACAAAGCCCTGCATGATCATCTGCCCGGCCATGGTCCCCACGGTCGAGGAGGAAATGCCCGAGGCCATGAGCGAGACCAGAAACACCAAGGCCGCCATGCCGCCCAGAAGCGGCGTCAGGGTGTGATAGGCGGTTTCGATCTCGGCCACTTCCGGGTGGCCGGCATGAAAGGCCGCCGACGCCATGATCACCATCGCCGCGTTGACCGCCCCGGCGACGGCAAGGGCGATGACGCATTCCCAGTTGGAATAGCTCAGCAGCATCCTTTTTTCCCGGACGTCGTGCCCGGGCGCCCGATGCTGGGTCAGGCCGGAATGGAGATAGACGGCATGCGGCATGACGGTGGCGCCGATGATGCCGACCGAGATGATCAGCGCCGTCGCGTCCGGCATGGAGGGCGTGACCAGGCCAAGCCCGGCCCCGGCCCAGTCGACCGGCGCGATGAACATCTCGATGATGTAGCAAAGCCCGATGACGGCCACGAGCCCGCCGATGATCAATTCCATCGGCCGGAAACCCCGCCTCTCGATCAACAGGATGCCGTAGGTCACCACGGCGGTGACGCCCATGCCGTAAAGAAGCGGCATGTTGAACAGAAGCGACAATCCGATGGCGCCGCCGAGGAATTCGGCGAGGTCGGTCGCCATCGCCGCCACCTCGCTGATGACCCACATGGTATAGCGCACCGGCGGCGGAAAGCGGTTGCGCGACATCTCGGCGAGATTGCGTCCGGTGACGATGCCGAGCTTGGCCGACAGCGACTGGAACAGCATGGCGATGAGATTGGCGACCAGCACGACCCACAGCAGCGAATAGCCGTAGCCCGACCCGGCCTGGATGTTGGTGGCGAAATTGCCCGGATCCATATAGGCGATCGAGGCGATCACCGCCGGTCCCGCGAACAGAAAGAACGAGTACGGGCTCTTGCGCCTGCCGGCGAGAACCTCGCGGATCTTCAAGTCCGTTCGTTCTGACAGGGTCTGTCGTGACACGCGATTTCACCTGTGTTTCAGCGTTGCATGCCACCGTTATAGCATTGGCTATATCATAATCAAGAGACTATGTTAGTGAGCCGGAACTAATTCGTCGGCGCCGGCGCTGCCGGGCGCTCGGAAGCTTGCCCGATGCTTGCGGTTTTCCGGCGGCCCGTGTCGCCGATCCCGTTTGACAGCATCGCCCGGGTGGGCCGCAAGCGACAGCGATCGCCGCGTCTGGTCAGGGCTTCACATAGCGCAGGACCGCCTCGACGATCATCTGGCGCTGCAGCAGCACATCGTTCCTGTCCCACAGATCGCGTTCGAACACGGCGCGCATGGAATAGCGGTTCGACACGCGCATGAAGCACAGGGCCGAGATCATGAAATGCAGGTGCCAGGCACTGATGCCGGGCCGGAACGTGCCGTCGCGCTCGCCACGGGCGAGAACGTCGCTGACCGTGCCGAGGGCGATGGCGTTGCGTTCGACCAGGGAGCGCCGATCGGCGATGTGGCGGCCCTTTTCGATGTTCTCGGTGCTGATCAGGCGGACATAGTCCGGATGCTCGGCGTGATAGTCGAAGGTCGCCTCGACCAGGCGGGACAGGGCCTCGGCGGGTGGCAACGCGTCCAGATGCAGCCCCTGCTCGGTCGAACGCACTCCGCCATAGGCTTCTTCCATGACAGCGACGTAGAGCTTCTCCTTGGAGCCGAAATGATAATAGATCATCGGCTTGGTGGTGCTGGTATTGGCGGCGATGGCATCGACCCGGGCGCCGCT